>JBHIBD010000021.1:0-34621 GCA_046758865.1 Candidatus Brocadiales bacterium
CGATTGCCCAAATCGTGCTTCAACATCATGAGAGGATGGACGGTTCTGGATATCCCGCAGGCCTGTCTGGTGATAACATTATGCTAGAGGCGAGAATATTGGCCGTAGCCGATGTTGTTAAGGCCATGACCACACGCCGACCCTATAGGCCGGCCCTCAGCATAAACGAGGCATTGGAGGAAATATCTCAGAATAAGGGCGTCCTTTACGACTCCAACGTGGTGGATGCCTGTGTGAGACTTCTTACCAGGGAGGGCTCTAAGTCTGAATGATTTCAAGCTGCCAACAAGGCAAATAGCGGTACTCTGGTATAGCAACATTTGTTTGCTTCTATTAGGTATTATGTAGACGGCACTACAATGTGCGGAGAACTTACTCATTCCATTTGCGAAACACAATTACCGACGGCCCCAGGGCCAGCATTATAAGAGGTGTTTCCCTCAAAACACCTCTTTCGCAAAACCACCCGGCGCAGTGCGGCAACTGGGGCCGTACTGGCTCATCTTGAACGAACCCTCACCGAGGAGAAGAAAGGCTTAGATGGGTAAACCACTTCGTGTTTTGATTGTTGAGGACTCAGGGTACGACGCCGAGTTGCTGCTGCGTGAACTGCGGCACGGCGGCTATGAGCCAACATTTGAGCGGGTTGACACACCCGAAACTATGAACACCGCGCTAGACAGGCAGGCGTGGGATATCGTCCTTGCTGACCACGCCATGCCGCACTTCAATTCACTTGCCGCACTGGAGCTATTGCAGAAAAGGGGACTCGACCTGCCTTTTATCATCGTGTCGGGGGTTATGGGCGTCGATACCGCGGTGGCAGCGATGAAGGCCGGTGCGCACGACTACGTCATGAAAGACAAACTGGCACTACTTGTACCCGCTGTTGAACACGGGTTGTGTGAGGCGAAGGTGCGTCGAGAGCACAAGCTTGCACAAGAAGCGCACTTGGAAAGTGAGGAAAAATTCCGAAGTATAAGCGCTTCAGCCCAAGATGCTATTATTATGGTAGATAATGCAGGGAATATTTCATATTGGAATGAAGCTGCCAGAAAAACATTTGGTTACTCACAAAAGGAGGTAGTTGGAAAATTTCTGCATGAATTAATTGTTCCTGATGGGCTCCGTGGAGATTTTTTAAAAGGATTCAGGAGGTTCCAAGATACAGGACAAGGGCCTTTTATTGGAAAAACGGTTGAACTAGTGGCTATTAAGAGAGACGGGACGGAGTTCCCGGTAGAACATTCTGTTTCAGCGGTACGGATAAAAGGCAAGTGGAATGCAGTAGGGATAATGAGAGACATCACTGAGCGCAAGCAGGCGGAGGAAGAAATTAAACAGAGTATAGAGAGGTTACGAAAGGCCTTGGGGGGAACCGTCCAGGCCCTGGCACTGACAGTCGAAACTAGGGACCCTTACACATCCGGCCATCAGCAGCGTGTGGCCGATCTTGCCCGTGTTATAGCCGCAGAGATGGGTCTTTCGAGGGAACAGATTGACGGAATCCGCGTGGCTGGGCGTATTCATGACATCGGCAAGATAGCTGTACCCGCTGAGATTCTCAGTAAGCCCGGTAGCCTAACCGAAACTGAATACAATATAATCAAAACTCACCCTCAGGTCGGTTATGACATATTGAAGGAGGTAGAATTTCCATGGCCGGTTGCCCAAATCGTGCTTCAACACCAGGAGAGGATAAATGGCTCTGGGTATCCCTTGGGTCTGTCGGATGATGAAATTCTCTTGGAGGCAAGAATCCTGGGCGTAGCCGATGTTGTAGAGGCTATGTCCTCTCACCGTCCCTACCGCCCGGCCCTCGGCATAGGCAAGGCCCTTGAGGAAATCTCAAAAAATAGGGGCGTCCTTTACGATTCCAAGGTGGTGGATATCTGCGTGAGACTTTTTACCGAGAAGGGGTTCGAGTTTAAAAAATTCCACCGTGCTGGCCGTGCTAATTGAAACTCGATGGACGGTCACGCCTCACGCCAGAGGCAAACGCCCATTTGGGGCAATCGCACCTTACTGCTGTTGGGGAAAGTGGTAAAAACGACCTTTGTGGTCGTTCATAGACGGGCGGCCACCCGCCTTGGGCGGACTGTCCTTACGTTTTTGTGTGACAGGTCTTTAGACCTACCCACCGACAGCTTTTGTAATCCATTCATCGTGCCACCCTGTGCAAAGTTAGAGCTTGCCAAACGGGGAGGGTTTTGCTAAAATTCCTCGCCTATTTGTCCCTGCTATTTTGCTTTAATTATAGAAGTACTCTACAGTTGCAGGCCAATGCTGAGAACCAATGTTGAGGAGCTGGTTTGTATCTCTGTATTTGGTGAGATTACCAGTCCCACCTCGGAGCCGTCCCCATACACGGTGAGTGCTGAGGGACGGCCTGTTGTGCTGCCCGGTGTTGGGGGGATTACGTATAACGTTAGGGTGGGAGACACTGCAGTCCACTGGGAGGCAGACCACGTCGAGCCAGGGGTCTCTATTAAGAATGTGAATAAGGAGGCAAATGCGGCCCTGAATCTCCTTGCCTGTGTGGGCAACCGTGCGTGGGTCTCCTCGGGGGATGCCAAGGGCCGTGAGGGATTTGTTACAGGCAAGCACGGTGGCATAGAGCATGTGCTTGTGGACTTTGCCGACGAGGTCCTGGAGAGGCTTGCTATTGGGGACAAGATAATGGTCAGGGGAAAAGGGGTTGGATTGCGGTTTTTGGACTATCCAGAGGTAAAGATAATGAACCTCACGCCAGAGCTTCTCAGCGCCATATCCATAAAGGCGGAGAAAGGTACACTTCTCATCCCCGTTACGCATCGGGTGCCTGCTGGGATTATGGGCTCGGGATTGGGTTCGCACCATACCTACCGTGGCGATTATGATATACAACTCTTTGATGAGCCAACGGTAAAAGAGTACGGTCTGAAAAAGCTCCGATTAGGCGACCTGGTGGCCATAATGGATGCGGACCACTCATTTGGCAGGATATACAGGAAAGGGGCTGTTACAGTGGGTGTTACCGTTCACACCAACAGTGTAACGGCCGGGCATGGTCCGGGCGTCACCACCCTCTTCACCTCGTCAAAAGGGAGGATTAAACCCGTGATTGACGGTTCGGCAAATATAGGCAAGTACATGGACTTAGGGAGGTTCAAGTCACAGAAGGGAAGGAGAAAGTAAGGAGGCTATAGTGGACCGATGGACATAAGCAAGGATACTAAGGTAGCGGATTTAGTTAAAGAGCGACCCAGAGCTGCGGTGGTGTTCAAACGGCACGGTTTTTTCACCCTGATGGCACGCATCCAGGGCGGCTCGGTGGGCGATGTAACCATAGAGAAGGCCTGTGTTCAGCAAGGAGCCGATATGGGGAAGCTGCTTGAGGACCTGAGGGAAGGGGTCAGCGCATCATCTCAACCCCCTGTCCAGACAAAAACCGACGAGATTACAATCCACAAAAAGATGAAAACCACAGAGGTTACCGACCGCTATCCTGCAGCCAGGAGCGTCTTTGTGAAACATTTTGGTAAGGGGTGTTTTGACTGTCCTGCCTTTGGTACGGAGGATGTTGCATTTGCCTGCCTGATGCATAACACTGACGTAGACCAGTTTGTCAGGGAGTGCATAGAGGCGGTGCAAAAGGGGCGAGAGGCAAAGGCTGCACAAACTTAGCCTGACCTTGATGTCCCGAGATTATCGCACCTTTGATAGGTCAAAATTGAAATGAAGCTCGTCCCCTTCGGGCTTTACTACCGATAGTGTTACTTGTGAGTTTGGGTCTATACCCTGAAGTGGAAATTTGTAGACACAGGCAGCAACATAGTAAGGGCTTTCAGGGAAATAATTACTGTTTTCGCACACATCCGGCTGAAACTCAAAGGAAGCTGGCACCACGCGGTCGCCGATGCGGAGTGTGGACGGCCTGTAATAATTATAGTACAGCGAGTCGGTTAGGACCGTGACGGAAAATGTTATGACATCACGTTTTGAAAGGGCCTTGTTTATCTCGGCTTGATGTAATTCCCTGTTTTCCACGGCCGCCTTGCGGGCCTTGTAGGCAAGGTTGTGGAATTCGCTGTAAAGGGTTGCCCAGCCTACTTCTTCCCCCAGATTAACGGTCCATTCCTTCGAAAAGTCCGCCATATCAATGTATCTACCTGCTTTCCCATATTCAATGGCCTCCTTGATATGCTCCGGTTTGAGGCCTATCAGCATCGCCTCGGCTGGGGCACATAAGACTAGGTATATAAAGACGATAGGAAGGAATATCTTTGCGCAGGCGATCATGATTTATTTAATCAGAAACAGGATTTAGAATAGTTTCGGCAATATAGCACCCATATGCAAGGGTGTCAACGTGTTATTTATAGAGACTTGTGTGCACGGGAAAAGTCACCCTTAAGGCGGGCGCGCCTTTTGTGCAATTTTATCTTGACAAGCTATCATAATGTGTTATACTTAAACAGGAGTGTTTATTAAAAACATTAAGTGGGTCTTTAAACAAGGGAAGGTATAGGTGAGGAGATGGCTAATTTTAATACGAAAGCGGTTTGTAATGTGATAGGTATAACACCACGGCAGGTGCAATACTGGGACGAGACTAATTTTATAAAGCCCTCAATCAGGCAGGCCACAGGCCACGGCAGTAGCAGATTGTACTCCTTCCTAGACCTAGTGCAGATGCGTGTGGCAAAGGCCCTCCTGGACGGAGGGGTCAGTCTGCAGAAAATCAGGAAGAGCTTAGAGTATCTTAGGGCCCATGCCCCGGAGGTAAGAAAGCCTCTGGCAGAGATGAGATTTATTACTGATGGCGATACAGTGTTTGTCCTTACAAAGGATAAAGATAAGATAGTTGATGCGCTGAAGGGCGGACAGTTGGTCTTTAGCATTGCCCTTGGCGATTTGGTGAGAGAATTAAGTGGCAAGGTGCAAAGGTTTATAGTGAAGAAGGAGAGGGTGATTGAGATTAACGGGACCGAGTTTGGGGTGCAATTAGAGTCAGACTCAGAGGGTTCTGGTTTTGTTGCACGATGTCTTTCAATGAATCAGGCCTGCTCGGGAGAGACAGAGGAGCAGGCATTGGAACTAATGAAGGAGACCTTGCGCAAAAGAGTATTTAACCAGGCAAAAGACGCAAAAGACATGGTAAGCTAGGATTTAAGTGCCGCAGCTTCCCACAAACTCATGGCAGTTTCTCTTCTCCTTTCAGTGTCATGAGTACCCTCCTCTAAAGCTGCGGCACTTTTTTTGTCTCTGGAGGTAAGGGGCTACTTAGCATCATCCAGAAGACTGGAGATTGCTGCAGGACGCAAAAACTCAGAAGCCCCGGAGCGAGACTACCTCTATTGAGTAATTGGGCTCAAGCTGGCCAGTGTTTTCAAGTGCCCTTTTCCTCATCGCCATCAACCCTTTCGGAAGCTCGTTTTTAAGAATCCACATCATGACTTTTTGAGGTACAAAGAACTTGGGTTTCGCCCTTACTTCTAGGGTGAAAATGGTACTCCTGGGGCTTACCTGCTCTAGCTGCCACTGTCCCGTATACATCTTCATGTTACCGCCGTATCTCTCAAAAACTGCCCTATGTGGGGGCTCTTCCTTGACCTCCAGGTCCAAATGCATTGTTAGCAAGAGGTGCCTAAACTTCTGTTCGAGGTAGACCTTGTTCCCCCTTCTGGCGGTAATAGCACTCTTTTTCAGGTGCGGTACGAACTCATCCAGGTTGTTGTAATCGGTGAGTACGCGCCAAAGGGTCCGCCGAGACGCCTCTACAAACAAAGAGACCCTTAATTCAATGGGCCACGAGCCGTTTTTTGGCGTTTTGGAGATTATCACCATCTGGCCCCTCTTGGGCAGATCGGTTGATCCGCCCAACACATGAGGACAAAAGAAGAGCACAGACAAGAGAAAAGGGAGAATAAGGAAGAAAAACAAGTGTGATAAACGGTGCTTGAGCAACAACATACGTATGCCCTCTCAAATACGAACCAAGCACCCCCTCATAAAGCGCCACATATAATACCCCTTTTATTGTCAATGTCAAGGTCAGGGAGAGTGGGTTGCCCCCTGGTCTGTGTCCTTGCCCGTTGCGCACCTAATGCTAAGGCAGTAGAATACACCGCGGTACCCCAGCGCAGGGGCACGGCGCTGGGGTAATAAAAGACCGTTGGTCAAATTACTCACGAGGGGGCTACTACATGGCCATCAAAAAAGCGGTTATTGCCTTTGGTGGTAATGCCATCCTTAAGGAAGGTGAAAGAGGTACTGTTCGGGAGCAGCTCAGACACTGTAGCGAGACCTGTGCCGCATTACTCGATATAGTGGATAAGGGCTACGAGTTGGTTATCGTACACGGCAACGGTCCCCAGGTTGGCAATATGCTTTTGCGGGTAGAGGGTGCACTGGGAAAGGCGCCTGAACTGCCCCTCGATGTCTGTGTTGCAGCCACACAGGGCACAATGGGGTTTATGCTCGAGATAGAGATGCGCAACCAGTTGAAGGAACGCGGCCGTGCGAAGGAGGTGACCACGCTCATGACCCAGGTGGTCGTTGACCCTGAGAGGGAGAGGTTTGAACACCCGACAAAACCCGTGGGCCCCTTTTATGGTAAAGAGCGTGCCGAAGAACTGAGGCGGGAGAAACACTGGGACATCGTGGAGGATAGCCACAGGGGATTCCGCCGGGTGGTGCCTTCGCCAAGGCCTGTCGAGATACTTGGGATCGGCACGATTCGGTCGCTTATCAATGGAGGACACATTGTCATTGCCGCCGGTGGGGGTGGCATCCCCGTTCTCAGAAGGGAGGGTGAACACCTGACCGGTGTAGAGGCTGTAATTGATAAGGATTATACAGCCAGCCTGATGGCCCGTGAAGTAGAGGCAGAGCTGTTTATCGTCCTTACCCGTGTAGAGAGCGTGGCTATCCATTTTGGTACCATAGAGGAAAAACCCCTACGGCGTATCACGCCCAGCGAAGCAAGGGATTACCTTGCGCAGGGTGAGTTCCCACCAGGCAGTATGGGCCCTAAGATATCTGCAACACTTGAATTCGTAGAGGCCACGGGGCATGAGGTATTGATAACCGCAGCAGAGAAATTGAAACCCGCTTTGGATGGCCTTACCGGCACCAGGCTGGTTAAGGGCCCTTGATGTAGTGCGGGTAAGGTTGGGGGGCGTAGGGACGCCTTTATGGTTGTCCGAAGGCGATGGCATATGCCTTGGAGAAATTGACATATGAAGAAAGACCGGGTCATCATTATGGGTGCGGCGGGGAGGGATTTTCATAACTTTAACCTCTGTTTCCGCAGAGATTCCAACTCACGGGTTGTGGCGTTTACCGCCGCCCAGATACCTGGTATCAGCCACAGGACCTATCCGCCCTCACTAGCTGGCAGGTACTACCCCAGGGGAATCCCCATCTTTCCGGAAGATAAGCTGGTAGAGCTCATACATAAGCACAAGGTAAATAAGGTCGTGCTTGCTTACAGTGACCTGCCCTACACCGAGGTTATGGAGAAATGCACACTTGTGAATGCCGCCGGGGCGGATTTTATGCTGCTTGGCCCTTCAGAGACAATGCTTGGCTCTAGAAGGCCCGTAATCGCCATTACCGCCGTTAGAACGGGCTGCGGCAAGAGCTCTACTACAAAGAAGGTTGCTGGTATCTTGAAGGGGATGGGCCGGAGGCCAGTAATAGTGCGACATCCGATGCCCTACGGGGACCTTGAGAAACAGACCTGTCAGCACTTCGTTACCTATGAGGACCTAAAACGCGAGAACTGCACCATAGAGGAGCGTGAGGAGTACGAGCCGTTAATCGCCCAGGGTTTTAGGGTCTTTGCGGGTGTGGACTACGAAAAGGTACTCAGGCGGGCCGAGCGGGAGGCAGATGTAATTATCTGGGACGGCGGAAACAACGACTTCCCTTTCTTTCGCCCCGATTTGTATATTACGCTGGTGGACCCCCACCGACCCGGTCACGAAATCTCCTACTATCCCGGTGAGATAAATCTGAGGCGGGCCGACATAGTTATCGTCAACAAGATGAGGACGGCCAAGAAAAGTGCAGTAAGGCAGGTGGAGAGGAATATCCGTGAGCGCAACCCAAAGGCCACGGTTATCCATGCAGACCTTGCCATAACCATAGACTGCCCCGAGTGCGTAGAAGAAAGGAGGGTACTTGTGGTGGAGGACGGCCCAACACTCACCCACGGCGGGATGGCCTACGGCGCTGGTACCCTTGCTGCAAGGAGGTATCATGCCCGCATAGTGGACCCCAGGGCCTGTTTGACAGGTTCACTGAGGAGGGTCTTTAAGCAGTACCCACACCTGGGAAAGATTTTGCCTGCCATGGGCTACGGAGAGAGACAGCTTGAAGAGCTGCGCGGGGCCATCAACTGTGTGCCGTGCGACATAGTCATCTCCGCCACCCCAACCGACCTCTCTCGCATCATCGAGTGCAACAAACCCATCGTGCACGTGGACTATGAATTGAAGGAGCTGGAGAAACCCGACCGCCCCAGTCTCAGAGAAGTCCTGAAAAAATTCATCACCAGCCGCGGATTGAGAAAGCGGAAACAGGGAATCAACTTGGATAGCGTTGGCTAAAAGTACGACACAACGGATTCAAATATATCTATAAGAGCAGACCTGAAAGCAACGATAACAACGGCTATCATCGCCACAGAGATAGCGGCGAGAAGAAGTGCATACTCGACCGACGCGGCGCCTTCTTTCTCTGTAACAAGACGACGCATTGTCTCACACAGCCCTTCTACCATCTTATTTAACATATTGTTACCTCAGGGCTCCTGCTGTGGAGGAGAGTCCTCAAAACCTGAAATTAAAATTTACGGCTATTATATGGGTAAAGAGGTTGTAGTCTCCATCTAGGGAGACCCCCCCAAGCGCAAGAGGTCCTCCCACGTCTTCTCCTACGGTGTTATTTATGTCCCTGTCTTCGTAAAATACTGCTCCGTAGGCAAAGTCTATCCATTTTTTCTCCCAATGATATCCGAATCCTGCAAATATAGAATGTCGGCTACTCTGGGGGACTGAGGGCTCAAAGGTGGTGCTAGGGACTGGTGTCTCGTGATAGGTGTAGCCCCCTCTTACTCTTAAGGCTTCATTCACCTTATATTCCCCACCCAGGGCAAAGCTTAGGGTATTGCGCCAGTTTCTAACATCCTCCTTATTTACCGGTAGCTCTAGTATGGCATTTGTTGGAAAAAAGCTGGATTTGAGAACATCAAACCGCGACCAGTTTGTCCACTGTACGTCTGCTTCAATACTCCAAAGGTCGCCGTGTCTATACGCATAACCGAATGAGAGCATCTCCGGTAGTGTGGCGCTGGTCCTGACTCGGATTTTGGGATCAGTGGAGCCAAATCCAAATGGTGGTGGTAGGGACGCAGTTAAGCCGCTTAGATTGGAAATCTTCAGCTTGTCTTCCAGGTGTATATCTGCCTTACTTCGGAATGAAATGCCGATGCTGTGCCGTGGAGTGATATTAAACAGCAGTCCGACATTGTACCCGAGGGCATCGCCGTGGAGCTCAAGGTCCTGAAACCCCTCCGGAGTGTTGGGGTCAAAGCCAGCGCCTAGTAAAAAATTAGTGAACGCTACATTGATGCGCTTATCTGTATCCACCTTGGTGTAGTAGTAGTCCAGACCAGCACCTATTGATAGGAAAGAGAACGGTTTAAAGGCAATGGATGGGTTTACGTCGATAACTCGTAAGGAGAAGTCCGCGATTTTGAACCTCGAGAATCCGTTGTTTCTCCACTTGCCCTGGAGACCGTAAGGGGCGGTTACACCAAGGCCTGCGGCCAATTTATTTTCCACGATTGGACCAGCAAAATAAATATTGGGTTGGATGATTATTTTTGTGTCCATATCCTGACTACCACTAGGACCTTGATACTCTGCAAAGGGGAACATAAAGGCAGAACCCAGAGAAACCTGCAGCCCCTCGAGTTGTGTAAGGCCAGCCGGGTTGAAATGAATTGCAGATGCATCGTCTGCGCGGGCTGTAAAGGCGTTTCCCTGGGCCAGTGCTGCTGCGCCGAAGAGGGGGTTGTGTAGCCCTGAGGCACCCTGTGCGAAGACGTCTGTATCCGGGGAGAATATAAGGACAAGAAGATAGACTACAACAAACCGCTTTAAGGAGGTGTTGAGCATGAGGCTATTCCTTCACCCTTATTAAGTCTTCGGTATTTCTCGAAGACTCTCGAAGCTGCTCACCCCCGTCGCCAATTTTATGGTATTTATCAATGGCGTCAAGAACTTTTTCGGTCGAGGTGGGCACAAATTGGGTGCCTATCCTCTCCCTAATGATTTCCAAGGCTTTTTGATGGGAAGATTTTTTGCGGTAAGGTCTATCAGTGGTCACGGCATCGTAAGCATCTATTACGGAGAGAATGGCCGCCTCATGAGGAATTTCATCTCCCCTTAGGCCGTCGGGATAGCCCGTACCATTGTACCATTCATGATGATAACGTACGGCTGGTAAACTCTTTTTTAAGAAGTCTATAGGCTCCAGAATGTTATAGCTTATCTCAGGATGACGTCTCATCGAGCAAAGTTCTTCCTCTGTAAGAGGTCCCGGTTTCGTTAGTATCTTGTCGTTCACCCCTATCTTTCCTATATCGTGAAGGAAGGCCCCGTATCGGAAGACTTCAATTTCTGACTGGTGCATATCAAGTTCCTTGGCTACGAAGGCGAACAGCTGGGATACACTTTTGGAGTGGCCTGCAGTATAGGAGTCTTTAGCGTCTATGGCGAGCAACAGGGCCTCTGTGGTTGAAAAGAAGTTCGTACGAACGGCCCGCCTCAGATTGTACACAAGCCTATCGTTTTCCGACAATTTGATGCGATGGGAAAGGGCCCTTTCTGCCACTGTGAGTATTTCTGGGGGCTCAAAGGGCTTGATAATGTAATCAAATGCACCATTTCGGAAGGCTGCAATTGCGGTTTGGGAGGAAGGAAAGGCCGTAATCATGACTATTGGAATAGTTGAATTAGTAGACTGCATCCGCTGAAGGAAATTCAGACCATTTGTCTTGGGCATTCTTATATCGAGGAAGATTATATCTACCTCGGTCTTTTCTAGGCTCTTGACGGCTTCATCGACATTTGATGCAGTAGAGACATCATACCTGTCCTTCAGAACCATTCTTAGTGATTCCCTTACAGCCATCTCATCATCGACCACAAGGACCCTTGCTGATTTAGTTTTCTGTGTCATATCCAAACCCCTCCGAAGCTCAGAAGCTGTTTTCAAACGCAGCTTTTGTGCCAAACCTTATGGAAAATTCTGTAACAACAATAAGTTGTTTATTTTTCAATACTAATGACTATTTGGTTAATCTAAATGGAAGTCACGGCTGACGCCATTAACGTCATTGATGTACAATATTGGTCGTTATTTATATACTTCTTGACAAAATTGTCAAGTGTGGTATACTTTTGCCGAATTTATCCAATTGTTAACAATATGTCAATAACTTGTAGATAACATGTTAACAACTATTGGCGTTTTTTAACAACTTCGAACATCTTGAACACTTCCGGGGGTCCTGGGCTTGTACTCTTTTCTGGTTGTCTCTAACGATAATTCAGTTCACAGTCTCCTTAAAAAGTCCCTAAATAGAGACTATGTAGTCCATACGGCCACGATACCGGAGGAGGCATTGCAAATATTTCTCAAAGAAGACATTGATGTAGTTTTCCTGGATATTGTCTTAGGGGGCGATGGGGTGAACACACTCTTAGAGGAGCTACGACAAGCGAATATTGACCCGACGATTGTGGCACTAGTGCCTGCATCTCAGCCAATGTTGTCCGAAGAGGCCCTGAGGCTTGGGTCGTATGAACTTCTTGAGACACCTCTGAGAAAAGAGGCAATACAGTATGCCACAAAGAGGGCCCTTGAAAGGCAGCAACTTAAAAAAGAGCTGGGCTTTATCCAGTCACAAATAAACGAGTTAAAGCCGACTAGAAAGGTTGTTGGGTCCTTTGAATTTCCCTCCATCAAGCAAACGAGGACCAATGACCTGCAGCTTACGTATAAGGAGGTCTTCCAGAAGTTCTCAAAGGTACTAACGCACGTCCACGATCTAAGGAAGCTTGCCGACATGACTGTTGAGGCGATGGCCGAAATATTTAGGGTAGGAAGGGTGGTGTTTATGCTAATTGACAAGGAGGAGAGAGTAGTTAAACCTTACCGTTGTGTCGGTTTAGATGAGGTAGCCGCTCGGAGTATTTGCTTTTCTACTAATTGTGGCATCATGCTGTGGTTGACTAAGAATCATCAGATATTAAATGAAGATGTTATAGATAGGGAAGTTGCAACGAACAGATTAACTAGGCGTGAGGCGATAAACATACAGAAGGAAATAAACATTTTGCAGGCGCAACTTTGCGTGCCCATCTTTGCCGAAGGGAATCTTGTCAGCGTCATCGCCTTGGGGAACAAGATTACTGGTAAGGCATTCTTTGATGAGGACATCGAATTGCTATCCATGCTGGCAGGATATATGGGCATGGCGGTGGAGAATGCGCTTCTTTACAAGGAGATATATCTTCAGAAGATTCATAACGAGAATGTTCTGGAAAATATTCCTTGTGGTGTAATCGCCATAAATAGCGACTGTAAGGTTAACACCTTTAACAAAAGTGCCGCAAAGATGTTAAATATTTTTTCACACGATGTAATAGGAAAGGATGTCAAACATATTGGCTCTGTATTCGCGGACATTATCTTGAGAACTTTAAAAGAGAAAAAAACTTATAAGATGAGTGAGATTATACATCCGGTTACTCATTCTACATTTTCTGTGAGTACGTCGTTGTTGTTAGGTACTGGCAGAGAACTTGGTGCGATTATGGTATTCTCAGATATAAGTGAGATTAAGAAATTGGAATCAAGAGTAAAGGACTTGGAAAGACGGGAATTCTATAACATGTTAAGTAAGAATATGGCCCATTACATTAAAAACCACCTGGTGGCCGTTAAGACCTTTATAGACCTGTTTCCAGAAAAACGGGAAGAGAAAGAATTTGCAGAGCAATTTTCTACCATAGCTCAGGAAGAGGTAAGTAAGCTTGATTTTATGGTGGAGAAGTTGACAACGCTAAGTAAAAATGATGCTCTTATAAAAAGAACGGTGGACCTCCGACTCCCCCTAAGTCAAGCACTGGATTCTCACAAGGATAAGATGAAGAAGTACAATATTAGGTTAATTAAGAAATACTCGGAAGGACCTACAACTACATATTCAGATTGCGATAGACTGGAAGAAGCGTTCTCAAATATCATACTCAATGCAGTAGAGGCTATGCCTGATGGTGGAACACTGACAGTCAAACTTTCAAGGACCCTGTTGGATGAAGAGAAACTTAAGGAAGTATACAGTTTCCAAAATAACAACTCGCTTCCTAGTAAGTACAGCGCTGCGGAAGTCCCTAAGGAATTACCTCTGCAATATATTGAGGTACTAGTGCAGGATGTAGGGAGTGGGATTCCTCGGGAAGAACTCAGAAATATCTTCCTCCCCTTCTATACCACGAAGGTGCACAACATTGGACTCGGTCTTTCGATAGCCCAGAGAATAATAGAAGAACACGGCGGATTTATTTATCTTTCAACCCAGGAGACGAGAGGTAGTAATTTTCACATTTTACTACCCAGTTCAAATTTACAATGAAGACCATATTAGTGGTAGATGATGAGAGCAGTATTGTAGAGTCCCTTCGATTTATCTTGCAGGATAGCTATAAGGTCGTGGGTGCTAGCAGTGGGGAAGAAGCCTTAAGTATCCTAGAAAAGGAGCGTGTAGACCTTGTGGTGCTGGACTTGTTGATGCCTGGGATGAACGGAATGGAACTTCTTGAGAAGCTACAACTCTCTCGTCAAGAGATAGGTGTAGTGGTGTTGACGGCGGTAAAAAATATTAAGTCAATCGTAGAGGCTATTAAGCTGGGTGCTCTAGACTACATTGTCAAACCCTTTGAAGTTGAAGAGATTAAGATAACTATTGAAAAGGCGTTGCAATTTAGAAGCTTGACCAGGGAGGTCCGCTTTCTCCGCTCGGAGTTCAGCAAAGGCTATTCTACGGGCAAACTGATTCGTGGTCACAGTCGGGTGATGGAAGATGTAGTTGACGTCGTGTCCAGGGTGTCAAAACTGGACACGACAGTTCTTATAAGGGGAGAAAGCGGGACCGGCAAGGAATTGGTGGCACGCGCGATTCACTTCGACAGCGATCGAAGAGAGAATCCATTCGTTGTTGTCAGTTGCCCAAATTTATCAGGAGAGTTGTTAGAAAGTGAACTCTTTGGCCATGAGAAGGGGGCATTCACCGGCGCGCATGAAAAAAGGTCGGGCAAGTTTGAGGTGGCAGACAGTGGCACAATATTTCTGGACGAGGTTAGCGAGATAAGCCTTTCTTTGCAGGCAAAACTCCTGCGTGTTCTGCAAGACAAGGAGTTCTCCCGGTTAGGCAGTCACTTAATCATAAAGACGAATGTGCGCATAATTGCTGCAACCAATAAGGATCTAGAAACACTGATCAAGGATGGCCACTTCCGTGAAGATCTGTACTATCGTATCAATGTTGTCCCTATTTATTTGCCACCCCTTCGAGAAAGGCCGGAGGACATTCCACAATTAGTAGAACACTTCTATGACATCTTTCGGAAGGAGTGTTACGCAAAAACTAAATTCATTTCACAAGAGGCTATGGAGGCGTTAAAGAATTATCGTTGGCCAGGCAACGTAAGAGAACTGAAAAACATAATGGAAAGAACTATTGCTCTCTATGGCAACGAGCCTGTACTTCTACCTGAGCACCTCCCTGCGGAGATTACAGGTATTTCCTTTGGTCTGCAAACAATGAATCCACGCCCAAATGGGCAGGTTCCCCTGGAAGAGGAAGTGGCACGGGTTGAAAAGCGACTTATTAAACAGGCGCTTCAGGAGACCAGTGGTGTGAAATCAAAAGCTGCAGAGCTTCTCGGGACAACACGCCGCATCCTCAATTACAAGATGCAGAAGTACGGAATGAGCGAGGATGGAGATTAAGCCATTGAACCATTTGTCTCCTTAGGGGGTTTGTTATGTATGGTTCTCGGGGTATAGACCTTATGTTATGGAATTCGTTTATGGGAAAGGCCTATTCCGTTAGCGACGGCTTTAAGGAAAATGGTATCGGAGTACTGGCCAGCGCGTGTAAAGATGCTGGACTTAGCATCACCATCGAAGACCCTGCAAGAATCGAGTTTTATACCTCTTTCACCAGAAATGACCTCATACCCAAACTATCCGAACTCTCTGCACGTATCTTTGGAAAGACAAACGCTGAAGATGCTGTATCCTTGAGAAGGGAGTGGAATCTCCTCCAGGACGATCTTGCGAGGATTATCAGAGAAAAGATGGAGAAATATATTGATGGTCTAGCTCGAAAGGTCCGCGAAGACCAGGTAAAAGTGCTCGGAATCAAGACCTGGCTGGGGGATAGATTTGCATACTCTGAGGAGCTTGCGCGGAAAGTCAATGAACTGAGTCCGAGTACCTTAGTAGTTGCCGGCGGTCCACAGGTTAATCAATTCAAGATGCACGCACTGGAAAAAAGCCCCTTTGACTTTTGTATAGATGTTGAGGGTGAAACAACCCTAATAAAGATTATTAATGTGACAAAAGAGATGTATTCCAAAGGATGCTCAAAATCTGAGGTTATAGAGAGGATTACTCGCCTTGCTGACGCTGGGGAGATCTTTAACCTGATCTATAAGGACAGTAACGGCAAGGTGAGGGAAACAGCCATCAAGAAGCTTTCTTTAAACTCAAAACCTTTCCCACTGTATGAGAAGGAGGATGGGAAGGTAAATATAGCGGTAATATGCGAATCTTCAGGGTGTTACTATGGGAAGTGCACTTTTTGTACACATCCAAACATTACGGGGAAATATCAGGCCAGGGACATTGGCATAACCCTTGAGGAGATCAAGAAAACGATTGAGGAAATGGGTATTGGACTCTTCAGATTCGCAGGCTCCACAACACCTGTTTCGCTGGGCAGGCGAATCGCTGATGCATTATTGGCAGAAGGTTTAAATATTGAGTATTCAATGTTCATTCGACCAGAAACTAGGGTGAGGGTGCGGATGGCGGAACTGGTCAATGCCTATGAAAGAATCATACGCTCAGGACTTCGGGCGGTTTTCCTGGGGGCTGAGGTTGCTAACGACGAGGTCCTCTCAAAGATTATGGGTAAAGGTAATTCTGTGGAAGATATTTATTTTACGACCAAGGCCATGAAGCAGGCGTCCTACAACCAGAGAAAGCATCTTGACGTGGGTATAAGTTTTGTTTACCCTTGCCCCCTCCCTCCTGGTAGTGGTATAACCCTTGAACAGGTCTTGGAAGAGAATTTGTGTTTACTTCAAAAATTAAAAAATGGGAATTGCAAGCCCGACTCCGTTCTTATAACTCCTGCTGGACCCCTGCCCGGTACAGCCTGGCAAGTAGAGCCAGAACGATTCGGTTTTGAGCTACCCCCGGATTATGTCCAGACAGCCTTACGTTATGAGTATGAACTAACGAAAGACCCAAGTTTGTGGCCCGAACTGAATATCTCCCTGAACGGAATGAAGTTCTTGGATATGCTTAAGATGGCTGGGCTGATGGAGAAAAAGGTTAGGGAAATGGGCTACACAGTAAACGTTTCTGACGAGCACTGCCTTGCGGCAAGAAGTGCAGGATTTATGGGCCAGAAAGGCTTAGAAGAATTCAAGATTAGGAGTGATTTGGCCTTGCTGACCACAGACTACAGCTTTCTTAGAGACGTTTACCAAAAAATAAACACATACAGCCGTAGACTAACAGAGAAAAACTTCTCTCCAACGAACTAAGCCCTTCCTTAAGGGGAGTAAACTCCATGGCAACAAGGCGTGTCGTTATCACCGGTTTGGGTATATTGGCGCCTAATGGTAATGGGAAAGATGCGTACTGGGATGCGCTAATCAACGGGCGATCGGGTATAAAAAGGATAACCTCATTTGATCCGTCTCCCTTAAGTTCACAGATTGCGGGTGAGGTGAAAGACTTTGACCCTTGCGATTACTTTGACCCAAAATTTGTGAAAAGAAGCGGAAGGTTCACTCACTTCGGTGTTGCCACCTCGAAGATGGCGGTTGCAGACTCTGGTATTGACCTGAGCAAGGAGAATGGGGACAGATGTGGTGTATGGTTTGGATCAACGCTGGGGGCTGAAAATGATATATACGAGGGCCAGCACAGGAGATTCTTAGAGCGCGGCCCTAAGGCGCTGAGCCGTTTTGCCGCCCCTGAGTATACCCCTCATGTGACAACGGGTTACATATGTTCAGAACTAAAAATTACTGGGCCCAATTCAACGCTGTGTTCAGGATGCTCAACGGGCCTTGATGTGGTGGACTGGGGGTATCGGACGATAAAACGGGGAGAGATAGATGTGGCAGTGGTGGGTAGTTCAGATGCCCCCATCTTTCCCTTTGCCATGGCCGCCACCGGTGCCTTGGGTATCCTTTCAAAAAGAAATGGAGAACCTGAAAAAGCCTCCAGGCCGTATGATAAGGACCGTGATGGCATGGTGCTTAGTGAAGGTGGGACAGCAATAGTGATTGAGGAACTGAATCATGCCTTGGATAGGGGGGCAAATATATATGCCGAGGTCGTATCCTATGCCTCTTCATGCGACGCGCAAGACGTTGTCCAGGTTGACGTGAGTGGGCAGGGGTTGGCCTGCACATTGGAACGGGCGTTGGTTGTCGGGAAAATTGGAGTGGAAGAAATAGACTATATCTGCGCCCATGGGAATGCTATCCCCGACTACGACGTGGCGGAAACAAATGGCTTTAAAATCTTCTTCGGCGACCGGGCGTATAAAATTCCAATAAGCTCAGTTAAATCCATGACAGGTCAGGCGTACGCTGCCGGAGGCGGCTTTCAGATTGTGGCAGCGAGCCTTTCTCTAAAAAATGGAATTGTTCCTCCCACCATTAACCTGGATGTGCCCGACCCCCAATGTGACCTTGACTATGTTGCCCATCATGCAAGGCGGTTTCCCATCGACACAGCACTGATAAATAGCCATAGTGTGGGTGGCACACACGCTATTCTGGTATTAAGGAGATATTCTTAGGAAGGTAGGTTATGTTTGTAAACCAGACAGTGATATTTATTACATTCCTACTGCATGTTGGGCTTGGGGTCTTCGTGCTCTGGAGAAATCCAGCGAACGTTGTTAACAGGAGATTTTGTCTCTTTACATACGCTCTTTCTGTGTGGACATTCTCTATTCTTTTCATGCTCCAGGCCACAGACCCAGTGTTGGCTACCTTCAGACTGAGATTGGCCTTTTGTGCAGCCCTGTTTATGCCTCCTGCCTTTTTCTCTTTTACCTCGGTCTTTCCCGATCGAGCCGAAAGGTCCATCGACCGATACCTAAGTATATCCTTCTTTGCCATAAGCGCATTTCTGGCATTTTATTCTTCCTATGTTGTCTATATTGTTGAGTCATTATCCTTTGAGAAACGGTTGCCCCACGCCGAGTACGGTCCATTATTCCCCATATTTTGGTTTTATTTTGCATCCTGTACGTTCTATTCCTTATATACCCTTTACAGAAAAAGTGTACGCTATTATGGTGTTAAGAAGTTGCAGGTTCAGTACTTATACTTTGGTGTCGCAGTATCCGTACTTCTAGGCATCATCACAAACTTTGTCCTACCAGCAATAGGTGTATGGCAAGTTGAGAGGTTCGCCCCCTTGGTAACCGTTCCCATCCCGGTAGCCGTGGCTTACGCTATTGTAAAGTACCACCTCATGGATATCACCCTGGTAATCAAGCGGAGTGCGGTGTATGGTACTCTGTCCATTGTCCTCAGTGCGACTTATTTCATCGTTGGACTAATCCTGGGCAGCATCCTCCCTGTATCAGAATACAAGGAGACAGTCACTACCATAGTCTCTACCGTGGTAATAGTCTTGACCTTTGTGCCCACTAGAGAATTTATTCAACACATTACTGAGAAGACTTTATTCCATACCAAGTACAGCCGTCCACAAATACTACGTGATTCTACCGTAATGTTCTCATCCATCCATGATTTGAATGGACTTTTGCGTTCTGCCATCCAGAGTTTATATAATTCCGTAGGCATTGAGAAGATCTGTATACTGCTAAAGGATGAAGGGAGCAAACATTACAGCCCCAGGGCAACCATTAACTTCTCACCCGAAGATAATTTATTCCTTGCCAGCCGCAACGCCGTCATTACCTGGCTCTGCCAAAATAAAACAGTTCTCTCTGTGGAGCAATTGAACCGTTTCGCGCAATCCAAGCTTGACCGACTGGCGGAAGTTGCACTGGCATCCCTGGACGTGGATAGCTGTATTCCAGTCTTTCGAGAAAATGACCTCTTCGGCATTATTCTCTTGGGGAAGAAAGTCGACAAGAAGCCCTTTACACAAGAAGATGTTCAGATGTTTCTTGCCTTCTCTGGTCAATTGACCATGGCGATTCATAGCGCTCATCTCTATGCAGGGTTGAAAGAGGCCAAAACCTATAGGGACAACATCTTACAGAGTCTAAGAAGTGGGGTCATTGTTGTGGATAACAATGAGGAGATTACCCTTATCAATAACGAGGCGAAAAGAATCCTTGGGCTGAAGAGAATAGGTTCAAGTGGAAGTATACTTGAGAGTCTTGGTGAAGACACTTACCAGCTACTTAGATATACGCTTGAGAGTGATACAGAGTACCATGACATCGAAAGTTCCATTGAGAGAGGGGGTAAAAAAATCCCATGTGGCGTGACTACAGTCCAACTCAAGACCGAAGCCGGAGAGAAGCTCGGGGCCTTAATGATTCTAACAGACCTAACGGAGATGAAACTGCTTCAGGCAGAAAAGCAACATGCTGACCGCTTAGCCTCCGTCGGCGCCATCGCTGCAAATGTTGCCCATGAGATAAAGAATCCACTCGTGGCCATAAACACATATTTTAAACTGCTCCCCCACAAGAAAAACGATGAGGAATTCCAGAGGGACTTCCCGGAGATTGCTACAAAGGAATTAAGGAGAATTAACAGAATCATTGAAGAGATGCTAAACCTGGCAAGACCTTCCCCACCTATCATGCAGCTCATAGACCCCCACTGTGTGATAATGGATATCATAAACCTGTTAAAGGATGCTGCTGCAGAGAAGGGTGTTGAGATAACCAAAGATTTCGAAGAAAAGAAATGCCAGCTTATTGCAGATGAAGAGAAGATAAAGCAGGTACTCATAAACATTCTGCAAAACGGCCTTGATGCGCTGCCAGGAAATGGGCGTATTAATGTAAGTACAGGCTTGAGTGGCGATCTTTCGAAGCTCAGAAGTATGGCAAAGATGCATCCTGGCAGTGTTTTCTTCTCCTCTGCCTCACCTTCCCCTCACGACTCAAGTGATAGGCAGTATTTTATTATTAAGATTTCCGATAACGGTACCGGAATCCCCGCCGAAGAGATGCCACGTCTATTTGAACCGTTCTTTACTACTAAGGACAAAGGTACCGGACTCGGGCTGGCTATAGCATATGGAATTATAAAGGACCACAGAGGAGGTATATACGTAGAAAGTAGAGAAGGGAAAGGAACGGACTTTTATGTTTGCCTACCATTAGCACACATAAATACTGGTAGCTCTAGACCAAAGGTTATAGAAATGCCTTCGGCTTAACAACCGAAAGGTTCATGTGCGCAGGAGCGGCTTCCGATTGACCGTTAAGGGAGAGGCCGTTGACGTGTTACGTTACCACCCTTTCAAGGCTAACTGTGCTTGGATAAATTGAGGCAGTCAGCACCTTTTTTCTATTTCGCCAGCAGCAACACCCCTTCAGCGTAATCTCTCCAGCCCTTGCCCCGTTATTAGTAATAGTTATTCTCCTACATCCACACTCTGCTAGTGTGGTGTTTGGCCTTTAAGTAGTCCAATAAATCTCATTTTCCATCCTGTAGGTGTACCCAGAAGACCCTTTTCGAAGATTGATTCCTTTAAAGGGAGTAAGTATCTAATATTTAAAGAGTTACACCAAACCGGTGTGGCTAATAACAAAAGGATTGTATGGACGATTATGTTAATAAATTTATGAGGAAACGGCCAATATTGTACATCAATACGTTGGCTATAATTTCCCTCAAATTATCCAAATGCTCATTAGTGTTGGGAAACAAATGACTTGCAGTTGTCGCAGAATTTTCTATGCAGTTTGGCACAAAAGTTGTGTATTAAGAGTTTCCGCCGTATGGCATATGGCACATGAGATTGGATTCAGCAAACATCTTTTTACAAATTTTTAATGGGAGGCTAATAAAATGTACCTGAGTGTGATCGTACCGACGTTAGTGACGGGTATCATACTTATAACAATAGGAGGCGTCTTGATGGTAAGGCGAAGGAAGAAGGAGGGGAAGGAACAGGCGGACCTATTGTATTGATGACAGTGACTGAACGTTTGGCCCTAATGTTGCACATTGGGGAAAGGTACATAGGGGATATCCCACCGAGAGTGGGGTTGAGGAAAGCCCTCTGTAGGCTTTTTGCAACTTTTGTACCTTGCGTTGTGGTTAGTGCTATTTCTTGAGAAAAAGGAGGTGTTTGGAAAATGGTAACTCGAATGTATGTGAACCTGGTAGCACTTAGAGAGGGCGTAAGGGAGAGAATTGAGGAGACGCTGAGGCGCCTACACGAAGAGAAAGACGGCGCAGCAATGGTAGAGTATGCACTCCTCATCTCTGGTATCTCTGTGGCATTAATAGCCGCCGTAGCTGCGCTCTACGGGGCCATCTCAGGTGCATTTAGTTCGGCTACGACTGCGATTACACCTGCACCGTAAGGAAAGAGGTCCAATCGCCGAAAGCGTATCCTCTGGTTTGTGAAGGAACAAACGGACCTTTTATATTGACGACAGTAACCGACCGTTTGGCCATGATTTTGTACACTGGGGAACATAGGAGGTATCCCACTGAGG
Source organism: Candidatus Brocadiales bacterium (assembly GCA_046758865.1). GTDB lineage: Bacteria > Planctomycetota > Brocadiia > Brocadiales > Bathyanammoxibiaceae > JBHIBD01. The sequence goes on from JBHIBD010000021.1 coordinate 22,046, forward strand.
GTGGGGTTGAGGGAAGTCCTCTGTGGCTTTTTGCAACTTTTGTACCTTGCGTTGTGGTTAATGCTATTTCTTGAGAAAAAGGAGGTGTCGAAAAATGGTGACTCGAATGTATGTGAACCTGGTAGCACTTAGAGAGGGCGTAAGAGAGAGAATTGAGGAGACGCTGAGGCGCCTGCACGAAGAGAAAGACGGCGCAGCAATGGTGGAGTATGCACTCCTCATCGCTGGTATCTCTGTGGCATTAATAGCCGCCGTAGCTGCGCTCTACGGGGCCATCTCAGGTTCATTTGGTGCAGCCACGACTGCGATTACACCTGCACCGTAAGGGAAGAGGTCCATCGCCAAAAGCATATCCTCTGGTTTGAGTGCAATTAGCCGGAGGGGACCACGGCCGGGGGCCGGGCCATCTGCTCGCCCCTCGTACCGGCCTACTCCCAACTAAGGAGGGCTGTTAGGAGGGGTGGCAGCTGGCGTGCAAAATCTGCTTGGGCAGGTAGAGGAAAATCCTATGCTGAAATATAAAGGGATATATAGTGTCCGCACTTCGGCTGCAGACAGGTGGAAGGATAAAAGGGGAGCCGTAGCGGTTGAGTTCGCGATAGTCCTTCTCGTGTTAATGTTGACAGTCTTTGGGACAATAGAGTTTGGGTGGGCCTTCTTTACAAAGGCTGTAGTAACCAATGCGGCACGAGAGGGGTCAAGGCTGGCAGTCACGCCCAGTGCGGCTGATGCCACTATCGTGGCGCGAGTGGAGAGTTACCTGGACAATTTCCTACTGAACGGTCCACGCACTATAGAAATTAACCCATCAGTTAGTCCTGGCCCTCCACCGAGTCCGATATCGGGGACCCCTGTGACAGTTACGGTAACGTATAATTATTCGCCGTTAACGGTCCCCTTTGTCGCTTCTGATGATTGGACGATAGTCGCAACGGCCGCTATGAGGCGGGAATAATAAAAGACCACACAGCCCTCAAAGGTGTAGGTGGCTGTAGCGTCCCCGCTTCAGGTTGGTCAAAATGACAAATCCGCTCTAGGTCGACCTTAGGGCGAACCGTCTTTGAAGGGGTTTTTACAAGGGGAATACTATGAAAAGGCTAATCTTACCCTTGATATTGTTGGGTGTGGCAGTCGCTATTGCTGCGGGCTCTTATTTTTTTCTAATTTATCTCCAGAGACCACACGCAGCGGAAGTGGTGGTAGCAAGGAGCGATATCCATACCGGGGCCTTAATAGGCGAGGGAATGATAACTTCTATCCCATGGAAAGGAAAAAAGTTTCCAGATGGCTTTATCTCTGTCAGGGACAAGCGTAAGGTGATAGGCAGGGTGGCAGCGGTAGACGTTGTGCGCGGAGCCCCTATATGCGAGCGGACTCTAGCACCAGCGGGCTCACCGGCAGGGTTATTTGCCAAAATTCCCGAAGGGATGAGGGCCCTGACAGTGAAGGTGGACGAGGTTTCTAGCGTAGCTGGATTTAGTAGGCCTGGTAGCAGAGTGGACGTGTTGTTAGCCAGCACCAGGGAAGGTCCAGAGGCTGAAAAGAAGGGTTCAAAGATTATACTGCAGAACGTGCTGGTTCTTGCTGCCGGACAGCGCATTACGCAGCTAAAGGGCAAAGATAAGCCTAAGGTAGTTAACACAGTGACTTTGCTGTTACATCCCGAAGAGGCTGAAAGACTGGCCCTGGCCAGTAAGATGGGCACCCTTTTGCTCTCACTGCGCGGAGGTGGTGATACTGAGATTGTGAAGACGGCAGGTTCATCTCCGGACAACGTATGGGGACCCCTGACCACAGAGGACGATCCCTTTACAATTGCAATAGAGATAATACAGGGGGGAGAAAAGAGTAAAGTCTATGTCGTTGATGAACACCCGGACAAGGTACCTGTTGTTGATGAGCACCCAGGCAAGGTAGTATTGGGACCAATATCGGAAGACGTTGAGGAAACCGCTGTAGAAGGGGTGGAGGAGGAGGTAAAGCAGAGTGAGCGGGAGGGTATTCCCGTCGCAAAAAAGGGTTGATTATCTGAAAGCTTCCTTTATACTCCAGAATCATAATCCTTAGGTAGGGTGGAACGACTTCTGATAATCAGGAGATAGTCACATGCAAAAGGTTATGGTTCTTGGCGTAATTATTTTGTTGGCTTGTAGTTACTGCTATGCTGAGCCATCTGAGGTGCAGACAGGATTGGGAGAAATATTTGTAAGGGGAGAAGAATCAGTAGGGGCGTACGAAGACGAGCAGGCCGTAGTAAAAGTAGAGGATGTGCAGGCTGCAAAAGAGGGGGCTGTAAGCGTTGGTGTTAGCCTGGGCAGAATATTTGTGACCCTGGGTCAGTCTAGATTGTTGACAATTAGAGAAGAGGTGCGGAGGGTGTCAGTTACTTCTCCGGAGGTTGCTACGGTCCAGGCCATATCTCCCAGAGAGATATTGGTGGACGGGAAAATGCCGGGGGTCACAACCATGATTATCTGGGACGCTATGGGAAAGACGTACATATATGACCTGACTATACAGAGGGATGTACAGTTGCTCAAGGAGCGCCTCCTACAAATAGACGAGGGTATAGAGATGGAGATACATCCTGCACAGGATGCGGTAATCCTGTGGGGGGAGGTAGACAGTCCCGCCAAGATAACCAAGGCTATTGCCGTGGCGGCATCCTTCTTTGAAGACACAGAGCTTCATGTGCTGGCCGGGCCAGGGGGCACCATAGTGGCTGAAGGCTATCGTCCCAAGCCTCTGAAGTTTGCCGGGCAAGGTGGGTCGACAGCCGTGGGTGAACAGACCATTGCCTTTGAAGAGGTCTCACGGGTGTGGAACGTAGGAGAAGGGGCTATAATTACTACCAAAAATGGCAAGGTTATAAGCTTTCTCCGACTGAAGAACCCACTGCAGGTGGAACTGCAGGTACGTTTTGTCCAGGTAGACCTGGATTTACTCAACGAGTTTGGGTTTGATACCACACTTAACGCCTTCAGGTTTGAGGACAAGAAGACCGGCTTTATTAGTAGACCCACAGGCTTGGCGTTCGACGCAGGCGGCGTAGACCCGGATGCAGGCCTAACTTCGGGGAAGGGGGTTATAAAGTATTTTCTGGTGCACCGCACTGAACACTTCCTGTTCCAGACGCAGTTGCGCGCCCTGGAAAATAGAGAGATTGTAAAAACCCTGTCCGAGCCTAACCTGACCGTTATAAGCGGACAGGAGGCCACCTTCCTGGTTGGCGGGGAGTTTCCTGTTTTAGTCCCTCAGAGTACGTCTACAACCGGGGAGGCGCGACCATTCTTCACTGTAGAGTGGAAGGTGTTTGGCACAAAATTGGAGCTAGTCCCCGAGGTAAAAGAGACAGGGATGATAAATCTTAAACTTATCCCCGAGGTCAGTAATCGGTCAACAGAATTGGGGACTGACTTTCCAACCACTAGTACAACCAAAGTCACTATACCTGGCCTCGCCACGCGCAGGGCAGAGACTACCGTGGAGATAGATGACGGGGACAGCCTGGTCATAGCAGGACTTCTAACGGACAAAGAAACATTCATCACAACCCAGGTACCTCTCTTGGGGGATATACCTGTCCTGGGCACCTTCTTCCGTAAGAAAAGCACACGAAATGAGCGGACGGAGCTCATGATTGTGGTCACGCCCAAGCTAGTAAAGCCTATGTCACCGAAAGAGGCAGAGAGGGTGACCCAATCGGACCTGTTCAGACAGGAAGCCGTCTATGAGGAGTTTCTCGGGAAAAGGTTTGAGGCAAGTAAGTGGTTAGTCGGTCCTTTTGGTTATCAGTAAGGACAATCTATAGAAGCAGAGGTCTAAATGAGTTTCATCAAGAAATATTTTGGTAGTAATAGAGGGGTTGTAGCGATCATAGTGGCCGCAAGTGCGACGGTCATGTTTGGGATGTTGGCCTTGTCTACGGATATGGGGTATTTGTTCCTGGTAAGAAACCAGCTCCAAAATGCAGCGGATGCGGGTGCCCTGGCAGGTGCTTCTAAGCTCCCCTTTCTTTTAAATGGGACAATTGGAAGTTCAGGAGAGGTAAGGGACGAAGCTATTACTTATGCCACTCAATATCTTGCAGCAGAAAGGATGGTAGAGCCCGGAGATATATACGTTATTTTGAATTTAGATGGTACGGCGTGGGCGGTAGACGATGACGGCCAGCTGGTTGTACCACCAGACCTTTCCTTTCTCTCTGCGGAAACGCTCAACGTCTTCCTCAGCAACTCTCCATCTGTAATGGTCATCATTAGGAGGACTCAAGAGACAACGCCTATTACCTTATTTGTTGGGCAGGTATTGGGCCAGCCTCAGGCAGGGGTTTCTGCCGTTGCTGTTGCAAAGTTGTTGCCTGTGGGAGAGACATGCGGGTTCAAACCATGGTTGATTAGGGATAAACCCTATTTGGTGCCTAATGACATTGGCGTACTTGTAACCCTTAAGTACAGCTCTCAACCAAATGCGGATAGGGAAGAGCCAGGCTGGTTTAGTCCCGTTCAGTTCCCTCCTATAACCAGGCCCGAATGCGGGAGCCCAGTACCTGGGTCCAGTGCGTACAAGGAACACATACAATCTGGCAGCTCGTGCGATTGTATTTTTGGAATAGGAGACATACTAGAACTAGAAACGGGGAATATGGTTGGGCCTACAGTTCAAGGAGTGAAAGACCTAATTAGTACGGACCCCGGTGCCGAGTATAACCCTGATACTGGGACAGTAGTGGGCAGTATACACGGTGACTGGACGCAGAGTGAGAGGATAGCCAAACTGCTTTTATTCCCTCCCGACTACGTGTTAGCTTCTAATACTAGAGAGGCGCCTATAGCAAAAATAGCTGCCTTCTTCATAGAGAGCGTGGAGAAAACTGGAAATAAGTCGGCCCGAGTCAACGGATATTTTATAGGGATTTCGACTAGCGGCGGCAGTGGGCTGGTAGGGCAGGAGCTGCCCGATGATGAATATTTCCTATTTAGACCGGTGTTATTACGGTGAGGGGAGCCTGTAATATTTAGTGAGGTGATAGAAGTGGCAAAGAAAAAAGTGGCAAAGAAAAAGACGAAAAGGACTGGACACAGCAAGGTAACTGTTGGCCTGGTCATAGATGATGAGAATATACTACAGCAGGTCAATGAGGCCCTTAGTGAGAAGTCTTCCCCGGAAGAGGGAGGCAATAATAGTCGGGTGAAAGTCCTGGGGCAGTGGAAGGATTTAAATGTGGGGTTTAATATGCTAAAAGAATACAAGCCAACCATTTCCATAATAGGTTTGTGTTCAAAAGAGAATACAAGTGTACACACATTGGCAGAAAGGGTTTCAATATCACTTCCTGAGACCCATATATTTATGATTGGTACAGACAAAGACCCTGAAGTCATGATTAAGGCCATGAGGGCTGGAACAAAGGAGTTCCTGACCGCCCCGCTGGATTCCGCTGAACTGTTGAATTCTGTAGAGAGGATAAAGACGTCCTTAGAGCGAAGAGAGGATGGTCTTAGCCCTCGCTTCATCGGTGTAGCGTCGGTCAAAGGCGGAAGCGGTGCAACCACTTTGGCAGTTAATCTGGCGGTAGCTTTAAGACGTGTGACTCATAAAAGGGTCCTCTTAATGGATGCTTGTTGTCATGGTGGCGGTGGAGATGTGGCTTTATTTCTTAATCTTAAATACAGTTACAGCTTAAGAGACGTTTTTGAAAACATCGACCGCCTTGATTCGGCCCTGCTAGAGGGTTATATGGTTGAACATTCCTCAGGTTTACGCGTTATTCCTGGGATGGAAATAGCGGATTTCGTTCATGAAGGTTGCTCTATAAATGTGGAAGCGCTTCGGTTTTTATTTAATTTTCTGAGTACAGAATTTGATTATACCATTGTAGATATAGGGTATGCCTTTGCCAGAGAGACACTAGAAATCTTGAAACTGTTAGACTCTACTTTGCTTGTTATGCCTATTGCTTCTCTCCCTTCTGTCCGGAATGCCAAGCAAGGACTAGAGGTTTTAGGAGAATTGGATTTGCTCGAGAACACGAAGTTGGTATTGAATCGTTACGACAGTTTCACAAAGGGTGCAAGCTTTATTGCTATTGATGACATCGTGAAGACCCTGAGCACGCCGATCTTCTGCACTATTCCTAATGATTGGATGCTCGTTACGGAGTGCACAAATTTGGGATCGGCTGTTGTAACGGAAAAGCGTAACTCCCCTATCGCCCAGCGTTTTCTAAGTCTTGCTGAGCACCTGTCAAAGGCTGAGGTGCCAAAATAATATGGAGGTGTTGTAGTGGACAACATAATGGAGAGGTTGTCACTTCGTAAGGGCGCTCGTTCGTCGAGTAATAATAATAGAAGGGTGTCTGCGACTCCTAAGACAGATAAGCATGAGGAGTTCTTCAACAGGCTTAAGAGGTCTATGCATAGGAGGCTCGTAGACACCATGGACCTCTCTAAGATAGCATCCATGGAAACAGACCGTTTTAGGCAGGAAGTACAGAAGGCCTTACAGTCCTTTGTTGGCACAGAGCCTGGATGCGAACTTTTAAACTCCACTGAAAGGAACAACCTGATAAATGAGGTGTGTCATGAGATGTTGGGGCTTGGTCCCCTAGAACCCCTATTTGCGGACAATTCGGTAACAGATATCTTAGTAAACGATCCCAAGCATGTCTTTATTGAGCGCAACGGCAAGATAGAGCCCACAGACATAGTTTTCCAGGATGAAAATCATCTTATGCAAATTATAGAAAAGATTGTTACCGCTGTGGGCCGTCGGATTGATGAGTCCTCGCCTATGGTAGATGCCAGGTTGTCAGACGGTTCCCGTGTCAACGCTGTAATACCACCGTTGGCTTTAGATGGGCCTGCGCTTTCTATTAGGAGATTTGGCAGCCAACCCTTAACAGTGAAGAATCTGGTGCAATTTAATACCATAACAAAAGAAATACTTGCTCTCCTCGATGCGGCCGTTAAGGCCAAGATGAACATATTGATATCCGGAGGTACTGGTTCTGGAAAGACCACCTTGCTGAATATACTTACGAGCTACATTCCAAACAATGAGCGTATCATTACCATAGAAGACTCTGCCGAACTACAACTACAGCAGAGCCATGTTGTAAGGCTTGAAATGCGTCCACCTAACGTAGAAGGTAGAGGCGAAGTCACTCAGCGAGATTTGCTGCGAAACAGCTTGAGGATGCGGCCGAATCGTATAATAATCGGAGAGGTGCGTGGGGCCGAGGCCATCGATATGTTACAGGCAATGAATACTGGCCATGAAGGTTCTCTATCTACTATCCACGCCAATAGCCCAAGGGATGCACTGACCCGCTTGGAAGTTATGTGTGCAATGAGTGGTTTTGAGATGCCGATGCAGGCTATTCGATATTATATAAGTTCTGCCATAAATATAGTTATTCAAGTGTCTAGACTCACTGACGGGAGCAGAAAGGTCGTCAGTATTTCTGAGATAACGGGCATGGAAGGCCAAATAATAACCATGCAGGATATTTTCAGATTCTCAGCATCAGGTGGAAGTGTTACTGGCAAAATACGGGGGGAGTTTCGCGCGACAGGGGTAATGCCCAGGTTCCTTGACCGCATTAAAGCGGCGGGCATTGACGTACCAGTATCAGATGAAATCTTTAGGTCATCACAGTAACCTAGATTGGTGGCAAAGTGGTAATCTTCGATAATAATCCTGTTCTAGTGTATGCAGTATTGGGCTGCTCTATTTCTTCTGCAATTGGGCTTAGCTTTCTTTTAATAAGGATTTCTCTCAGAGATCAGGCGAAGGCACTTTTGCGGGAACGTCTGGACTTCGTCGTTAAGCGCCCTAGCAAACCTTCCGTAGAGCACCAAGCGATATTTCTAAGAAAACAAGTACCTCTTCAGTCTGAGGATGGAAATAAGCTTGCTGAATATTTCAGGGTTCGGCTAGGAATGCAACTTAATCCAAAATTGTTGATAGCGGTACTTGTTTTCCTTTCGATTTTGATACCTGCTTTTATTGCATCTTACTTTTTCTTAGGCACATATCTTATACTCTACGCGTGTTTAGGTGTTCTCTTTATAATTGTTGGTGTGTTCTGGATTCTTAAGTTTAGGAGAGACAGATTCTTAATGAAGTGTGAGGCCCAATTGCCCGATGCGTTAGACTTTATTGTAAGGTCCTTGAAGGCAGGGCACGCCTTTTCTACAAGTATTTCCCTGGTGGGCGAAGAGCTTCCGCCACCCCTCGGGCCAGAATTCCGCCGCGTCTTCAAAGAACAAAAGCTTGGCGTCCCTCTTTCAACGGCTCTCCTTGAACTCACCAAGAGGACACCCACTATGGACTTTAGGTACTTTGTCACGGCTTATCTAGTAAATCGAGAGATAGGAGGGAATCTGTCTGAAGTATTAGAAAATATTTCTAGGCTGATTCGTGAACGATTCAAACTCAGAGCACATGTTCAAGCCATCACCGCGGAAGGGCGGTGGTCTGCATGGGTAATTAGCCTACTACCCATCGCCACAGTAGCGGCTATATTTACAATAAGGCCTGAGTACTTTCGTTTACTGGTAGAAGAGCCCTTTGGGCAGAAACTTATATTAATCGCTATAGGCATGTGGTTTATGGGGATTGTTGTAACCAGAAGACTTGTTCACGTAGATTACTAACGGACTTCAAATGGGACTATATTTTATACTACCAGTGGTTGTATTTCTGTTTTTCGCTGGCGTGCTGACAGTATTGTTTGTTTTCTTGTCAGGCGGGAGAAGGAAGCGTTTCAAGGTATCCCAGCGTCTGGAAGAAATAAAAGAGTCTAAGCGCCAAAGGACAGTTATTTTAGAAGGTGGCAAAGGTGGCAACCCTTTTGTCAAGATTTTGACGAGTTGTGGGAGACTCGCTGTTCCAGAGGGTGGAGTGAAGCGCAGAAGCCTTGAGAGGAAGTTGCATGCTGCAGGTATCTATTCAGAAAATGCCTTGCCTGTTTACCTGGGCTTAAGGGTCTTGTTACCCGCGGTATTACTTTTTATAGTCGCTTGCTTGTCGCCGGTGCTGATGCATTACCCAGTAATTTTCATTGCGGCCATCGCATGGAGTATATTGCTGGGCATATTTGCTCCTGTATTCGTTTTACGCTTTATGGCGAGGAGACGGAAGTCGGCGATTATTAAGGGATTCCCAGATGCCTTGGACCTGCTAGCAGTATGTACTGAGGCAGGGGTGAGTTTCGATGCAGCAATTAAAAAGGTTGCCGAAGATATGGCGTTACTCAATAAACATATATCTAGGGAATTTATGACCTACATTTATGAGTCTCAATTGAATATTCCCAGACATGAGGCCTTGCGCAATCTTGCAGGTAGGATGGATATTGAGGTAATCAAGGCCTTTGTTACCCTGCTCATTCAGTCCGACAAGCTTGGCACGAGCATAGTAAGCACATTGCGAGGGTATTCAGATTCTCTGAGGACAAAAAGGCGTCAGGATGCAGAGACAAGAGCTGCGCGGCTGCCAGTATTGCTGATCTTCCCTCTAATGTTCCTTATCTTTCCGAGCCTATATCTAGTAATCTTAGGTCCAGCAACAATAAGTATTTTTAAAAATTTAATAGCAAAGTAGTGCTCGCCGCGGATAATTCGCTGAAAATTTTTTGATTTATTGTCTTGACTGTGGTTCGTAGCGAGGTTACCTTAACCGTACAAATTTGATAGCACCACTTGCTAAGGAGAGGCAGGAATTTGTACAGGAATGTAGCTACGGTCCTAATAACGTGCATGTTGTTCGCCTTAGGATGTTCTAATTATGGTTCTCATAGAGAATCCTACGCCAACTTAGTGAGGGGGGGAAACATCCCCATAAGCAAACATGCTGCCTATCAAGACAGTGTCATCTTGCATAAGGCGTTAGGAGAAAAATACTACTCGGATCGCCGGTACCAGCTAGCTATTGAAGAGTTTTCCATGGCTGCGGAACTAGCCCCCGGTGATGCTGGGGCGTATGAAGGTTTAGGCCGCTCTTATAGAGAGATAGGGAAACTCGACAAGGCGATTGAAGCACTGGAAAAGGGACTTGCGCTTGTGCCCCCGTCTCAGATTTCACCTACCCACGCAAAACTCCGCAACACTAAGGCTGTGACTTACGATATGATGGGGAAATATAGAGAAGCTATTGTGGAGTACGAGAAGGCTATTGAATTAGACCTAACTAATGATTCCTATTATAATAACATGGGTTTTTCCTATTTGTTGCAGAAACGGGTAGAAGAATCCCTCTCCGCATTTAAGAAGGCCATAGAAATCAACCCAGATAACAAGACAACCCATTCAAACTTGGGGTACGCCTATGGCTTGAAGGGCGCGTACGAACTGGCACTAAATGAGTTTAGACTGGCGAGCGACGAAGCATCTGCTTATAACAATATGGGATACATCTATACTAAAAATGGTAAATTATCTGAAGCCATAGAATCCTATGATAATGCACTGAAGATTAATCCAAACATACCCTCAACCTACTATAATAAGGGGAGGGCTTACGAATTGTTAGGAGACGCTGATAAGGCGATACAGGCATATCAAGAGTTCCTTAAGTACACCACCAAACCCTCAGCAGCTGAAGAGGCCTTTGATAGGATGCAGGCGCTAAAAAGGAGAAATGAAGAGAAATTGACTGAAACAGACCTGAAACCCACTTCAGGGGGAACCATGTTAACACATTAGGTTGCTGCCCCTCATCCTGCAATTGGATATTGCCTCAAGGGTTTATGAGTTTTTTAAGGCGCTTCCATACTCCAAAGATACGTTGTTCGACCCAATTACAAATGCGACGTCAAAGAATCCAAATTTGCTAAAGTAAAAATAGGTACGGTCAAAAATATACACACTGTTTTTAGTCTTGATGGCAGACCTTCTATATTTCTTACCATCCGCAAGAGAAAATGACCCTCCTTAACGTAGCCATGGGCCTCAACGTTACAAAAACTTGACTGTGTGTTAGGTCTTCCCAACATAGGATGGCTTCTCCCTTTTTCTTCACGGCGTCCATCCCTTAGCGACCTTTTATATCACCTGGTTACTAAAAATGTTATTCAAAGCTGAGGTATAAACAAATTGGGTTAAAGTTTAGGTCTAGTTATTTAACGATTTGCGGGTAAGAGAAGTTCGCTGATAAATGAATTTAGGACAATGCCGATAGGCCGTAGTCGGCTACACGGTGTTGTGAAAGAAGGACAACCGTTTGGACGCCAAAGGGCCTTCGGAGAGGTGTGTACCAAAGGGCACAAGAGATTTAAGACTTGTTAGAAAAGAAGGTTAAATATGGTACGCCCGACAGGATTCGAACCTGTGACCTACGGTTTAGGAAACCGTCGCTCTATCCTGCTGAGCTACGGGCGCACCTCTTTAATTCCCATCAAAACATATCTTAGCAGAAAGACCTTTCACCTTCAATCTGGAAGTCCGGCTCCAGGTAGGCACAAAAAGTAGAGTTGCAGGATACTAGGAAAAGCAGAAAAGGGCATCAGATAAGATATCATTAAACTTTCCCCTCCACAAAGGGCACCTCAAAGACCTTTTCGTGGAAGATGGGTCCATGGCCAAAGAAACCATCTTCACCGAAGAGTTCTCCGTGGTCTGAAGTTATTATTATATAGGTGTTAGGGAGACATTTGCGGTAGAGTTTGTCTAATAATGCATCAACATATTCTATACACTCTACCTGCTTTTTTTTGAACTTATCCAGCTGTTCTTGGTCAAAAAAATTTTCAGATTTACTGCCTTTAAATTTCTCGGTTGTAACTGCGTCACCCAGATGTTTGAGAACACCGTGAACGCCATGGAGGTGAGGTGTCTCCCCCTCGAGCATATAAGGATAGTGGGTCTCTCCCAGGTTTAGAAAATAGAAAGTGGGACGGCCGGAATTAAATTCTATTTCATCTATCATCCCAGCAAAGTCGTTATGCTCTTCCATTAACTTATAATCGTCGAAGTAGTTCGAAAAGGTTGTAAATCTATTTAGAACTGGCAAGGAGACCTTTCCCACCGTTTTATAACCTAATTTTATGAGGAGGTTGGGTAGAGATATTTCGGGCAAAAAGGTCTTAAATTCAAGATTGGGCACGCCGAGCCTATCGGTCCACTTTGTGAAATCCTCCTTGTAAACCTCGGAGGCAAAGACACCTGGCGGATTTACGTGGGGTGTCATGCCCATGAGATATACATAGTGGGCAGGTGATGTCCAACTGGCAAAGCTATACCTTCTCTCTATTCTGCCCAGTTTTTCCATATTGGGCTTTCTTGCCTCTATGCAGTTATCGTAACGACAACTGTCCATGATAACGTATACAAGATTATTCATTTACCTTCCCGCCTTTCCTTATTTTACTGTGCGATAATAGTTTTTTTCTAACCGTTATTTCTCCATTTTTCCTAATTTCTTCGCAAAAAACTATCGAACACGTCATAATAAATCAAGAATATAATCTTTCTTTGCTTCTCATTTACAAGTTGTACTTTCTTTTACATTATGCACAGGGTTCTTCGCAAAAGTCTATATTATAAAAAGAAGTTGCCAAAATGGTACGATGAG
>JBHIBD010000022.1:0-34424 GCA_046758865.1 Candidatus Brocadiales bacterium
GAGTTTTACAGAGGTTTCCGTATTTATTACAGAGATTTTTTTCTTGACCTTTATTTTGGTATAATGTAGTTTCTTTGGGCTTCAGCGGTTTTACGCAGGCAATGAGACCTCTGAGAAAGTGAGAATGGCAGCACTTCAAATGTCATTGCGAGCGTAGCGAAGCAATCTCTTGCGGAAAAGCGAGATTGCTTCGTCGCTTTCGCTCCTCGCAATGACGGGCTCATTTTTGACTTTTTCCAGAGGTCTCGCAATAGCATTTTCATGGAAATGGGGTGAATACTTTTAGTATGGCGAAGGTTGTGATAACCAGTAATGAAACGGTTAGGGAGGCCCTGAGGCGGTTTAAGAAGATTTGTGATAAGGAGGGTATAATTAACAAGTCTAAGCGTAATGCGTACTACGAAAAACCCTCAGAAAGGCGGCGGAGGGAGGAGAGCCGAAGGGTAAAGAATATCAAGAGGGCCCAACAGAAGGTAGGCTTCTTCGGTCGGTAGTTTCTTTTGAAAATGGGGCAGGTGATAATGTTATCTCTACTGAGACCTCTGCAAAATAACCAAAAGGATGCATAGCAATGCTACGGACCGTCATTGCGAGCGAAGTGAAGCAATCTCACGTTTTCTAGTGTAAACCACTGATGAGATTGCTTCGTCGCTTTCGCTCCTCGCAATGACTGCTTTATCTTGCATTTTGCAGGGTACTCTTTCCTATATCCCACCCATGTCTAATAGCACCTTGAGTATCCCCTTCTTAGAGGCGTAATTGTAACGTGCCAGCTTGCCAGTCCTACGCATAGCTTTGGATGGCTTGTCTGGCACGTTAAACGTGCGAGATAAACTCGCACGCTACATCTTAGAATGGCACAGGGTGTTGGAGCAGCTTTTACAGAGTTCTCATTATGTTTTGCTCACGTCTGTGTAGAGAGGCAAAGGTGGGTTTATCTATCTTGCATGCCGAAGTTCTTTGGGGACTTTGATTCGCTTACCTTGCCACGACACCCTGGGTGCATCGCCCCAGAGGAGTTCTAGGTCGTAGAAGGTCCTGGCGTCCTTGTCAAAGAGGTGGATTATTACCCCGCCATAGTCTAGCAATATCCATCTGGCGTCACTATAGCCTTCTACGCCCAGTCCCTTTGTGTTAAGGGTCTCGGTTTGTTTGTCTATCTCATCCGCAATGGCCTGGAGCTGTCGCTTATTAAGGCCGCTGCATATCACGAAGTAGTCTGTAAAAAAGGTCAGCTCTTGCAGGTCCAGTATGATAATCTCTTCTGCCTTCTTCGCATCGGCAATCTGGGCACATAGGATTGCCAGGTCTTTAGGTGCTAGCGTTTTTGGTGTTCCTCCTTAAAGATGGTGGTTCTATAATTTTACCATAATAATAGATAGGGTGAAAAGCCTCCTTTTATCATCACTGCAGGTGTAGAAGGGCTGCTATCTTTGGGGAGTAGTTTACCACCACCCCGGCAAAGACTACAGAGACGATGGCCATCAGTTTCAATAGAATATTTAATGATGGTCCTGAGGTATCCTTGAACGGGTCACCAACCGTGTCACCAACTACAGCGGCCTTATGTGCGTCTGAACCCTTGCCGCCGAAGGCACCCCTTTCAATATATTTCTTGGCGTTGTCCCAGGCACCGCCTGCGTTGGCCATAAATATGGCCAGCAGGAACCCCGTTGAGAGGGAGCCTATCAATAGGCCCATAGCCCCCGCCACACCCAGTACAAGGCCTACCGTTACAGGGATAAGGAGGGCCAAGAATGCCGGCAGTATCATTTCTCTCTGGGCACTGCGGGTGCTTATTGCCACACAGGATGCATAGTCGGGTTTTGCCTTTCCCTCCATTATACCTGCTATTTCCCTGAACTGCCTTCTCACCTCCTCGACCATCTCTACCGCCGCCCTGCCAACTGCCCGCAACGTCAGGGCGCAGAATACGAAGGTGGTCATTGAGCCCAGGATTATCCCCACCAACACCTTTGGGTTCATAAGGGTGACGTTGTAATATGCCATGAAGTCGGCTATGCTGGCAGTGTGTACGGGCACTGTGCGACCGGGAAGCTCGATGGTCTCCACGCCTCCCCTTTCTAGGGAGATGTGTATCTGTCCCACATAGGCGGCGAGCAAGGCCAGGGCAGTAAGGGCTGCCGAACCTATGGCAAAACCCTTTCCAGTGGCTGCGGTGGTATTACCCAGGGCGTCCAAGAGTTCTGTCCTTTCCCTTACATGGGGGGGCTGGTGGCTCATCTCGGCGTTGCCGCCCGCATTATCTGCCACAGGGCCATAGGCGTCTGTTGCCAGGGTTATCCCCAATGTGGAAAGCATACCAACGGCGGCTACCCCTACACCGTAGAGACCCAGGGCCGTGTCTGAAAAACCTCCAGCGAATGCAAAGCTCAGGAGAATGCCCGTTGCTATAGTGAATCCAGCGACGGCCGTAGAGAGCATCCCAGCGGATATGCCTCCAAGGATGACTGTGGCAGGCCCTGTAACGGCCTGGCCTGCTATCTCCCTGGTGGGAGGGTATGCTTCTGAGGTGTAATACTCGGTGATTCGGCCTATTATGACGCCTACAAGGAGCCCAGTTGCAATCGAACCCCAAAGACCCATGTGGTCGGGCATTAGTGTATATATCAGTCCACCGGAAAGTATGAGGATAAGGACGGAGCTCAGATTCACCCCTCGGCCAAAGGCCTGCAGGAGGGCCTTCTGTGAGGCATCCTCTGATGTCTTTACCACGGAGAAGCCTAGTATTGAGAGTATGACACCGAGTCCTGCCACGGACATGGGCAGTACCACTGCCTTTATGCCCAGTCCTGCCGTTACTCCAAGGGCGTTTGAGGCAAGGATGGACCCGTAATATGACTCATAGAGGTCTGCGCCCATACCGGCGACGTCACCAACATTGTCTCCCACGTTGTCTGCTATTGTTGCTGGATTTCTTGGGTCGTCTTCAGGTATGTTTGCCTCAACCTTTCCGACCAAATCGGCCCCTACGTCGGCGGCCTTGGTGTAGATTCCGCCCCCGACCCTGGCAAAAAGGGCCTGTGAGCTTGCACCCATGGCAAAACAGAGCATGCTTAGGACTATGTGGTCCAGGGACAGGTTTGTAAAATGGTGAAGGACAAAGAACCATAGGGAGAGGTCCAAGAGCGCCAGCCCGACCACTACCAGCCCCATTACAGCGCCGCTGTGGAGTGCGACCTGCAGCCCCCTGTTGAGCGATTGCTTGGCCGCCTCTGCGGTGCGCGAGCTGGCCTGGGTGGCTATCCTCATCCCCAGGAAGCCTGCCAGTCCCGACAGGGTACCTGCGGTGAGGAAGCCAAAGGGCGCAAGCTTTGACTGTATCTCTAATATAAAGGCCAGCAGGAATAAAATTAGTGCAATAACGACAAAGAAGACACCGACCACCTTGTATTGCTGACGGAGATAGGCGTAAGAGCCCTCTCTTACATGGTCGGCTATCTCTATCATCAGGCTGTCGCCAGCGGGTGAGCGCATTACTTCTCTGTAGAATTTCGCCGCAAATAAAAGGCCCAGGACGGCCCCTATTGGTGCAAGGTACCACAGTTTAGGGATTTCCTCGACCACCGACTGTGTCTGTGCTTCGCCGCCATAGGCAACACCGAAGATGTTTAATCCTGCCAGAGCTGAGACAAGGAGAATAAGGCCCTTAAATGGCTGCATCTTGGTTTTTTCCTCTCCATGTAACCCTTGGTTTAGTCGTATTTTACATGGGCGTGCAATTTTTTAAAATAAAATGTGATAAATTTTATTGCATTTTACAGAATTCTTTGCTTTATTAGCCCATCAATATAGGACAGGCGTGTGGAATAAAGCTGTGCATTTAAACAAAATTCAAGCGGGAAGTCAATACTTCCTGTAAAACTGCTTGTAGTAGTAAAGGAGGGGTGGATTAAGGGATGAAACTCTTTAGATTCATTATACCAAGATATCCTTATTTCAACATTTACAGTAGGGTAAAAATGCCCCCGAGGGGAGCCGTCAGTGTGGCCACGGCAGTGGCACAGACGGGCCGCTTCAGGGTAGAAATAATAGACGAGAATAATTTTACTGGAGGCCTAGACCATAGGGTTATCCAGCAAGAGACCCCTGCCGACTTCGTGGGGCTCTACGGAGGGCTTACCTCCACCATCCCCAGGGTGTACCAGGTGGCCTCTTTTTATCAGTCGGAGGGGATACCGACTATTGCCGGTGGTAATCACATCAATGCCATGGCAGAGGAGGCATTGACCTCTGGCATTGATATCGTGGTAAACGGTGAGGGTGAATTTGCGGTACCGGAGGTGCTGGATGCCCTGTCCAACGGCGATGACCTTAGTGCTATTCCAGGGCTCTCCCTCATGAAGGACGGGTGCGTTGCTGCCACTCAGATGAGGTTGCCCATAAAGGACTTAGACACTGTACCCATCCCTGACATGAGCCTCTTTCGTGACCTCCAGACTCCCATGCAATTCGTCCCGCTGGGCAGGACGAGGGGGTGTAACTTTGTGTGTGAGTTTTGCGCCGTTAACCAGCACCTGGGCAGGACCAGGTCCAGCTCCCCTGGTTATGTGATGGAGGAAATCGCAAAGTCTGTAGAGGGTGGTGACAGGGTTTTCTTCGTAACTGATGACAATTTTGCCGAGGACAGGGACCGTACGGCTGAGCTATGCGAGTACATTGCAGAGTATAAGCGGAAGAAGAGGGAGAAACTATATTTTGTCGTACAGGTACGGGCCGATGTTGCCAGAGACAAGAAGTTGCTTGGACTGATGAGGGCGGCTGACGTAGAGGGCTTGTGCATCGGCTATGAGTCGCCAATTGAGGAAGACCTCAAGAATATGAAAAAAGGTCTGAACATCAAAAAACTGGATGAGTACACCCAGACGCTCAAAAGTTACGGCTTTTTCATACACGGCATGTTTATCCTGGGCTACCCTACATTTCAGGATTCATACCATAAATTGGGGATGTCCATCCGAGAGAGGGCGAACAAGTTCTGGGAATTTATAAACAGGAATAAAATCGATACAGTACAGATTGTCAAGCCTGTCCCGCTGCCGGGGACTATTCTTTCTAAGAAGCTGAAGGAAGAGAATCGGCTCTTTCCGTTGGGGGTGGTCGATTACAGCAAATACGATGGGAATTGGCTGTGCTTTGAGCCAGATGCCGGTATAGACCCCAGGGAACTTATGTACGAGACGGAGAGGCTTTTGAGGAGGTTTTACAGCTTTGGTTCACTATCGAAACTTTTCTACCAGGTACCGCTCTATCCCATGGAGCTAACCTACCGCGTCCTTAGCGGGCTGCTTCCAAGGCTCACAAACCCCACTGAGAGGGACAATATACGCTCCCTCAATGCCTTTATACGGAAAAGTTTTGAAGAAGGTAAGAGGGAAGCAGATAGAAAGTTCCGCAACGCAAGATTGAGATTGGGAGGACGGATAATCTTTGAGAAATGGAAGAGGGACTTCCGCAAGGAAGGGTTTTTAGATACTGTAGAGAATGCGAGGGCCTTCATCAAGAAGCATGCTGCAGAGATGGCTGATACATCTGCAGTGATAAAGTGTGCTGAATAGCTGTAATTAAATTGGGGGGTTAGGGTATACTCTTTATGTTTACCCTAGCCCCCCGTAAATTGTATTCTGTTCTTGACTTGCTTTGAAACAGAGCCCTTATTTGCTTCGTCCGCGATACCAATATATTCCGGCGACAACGATTAGCACGACCACTGCAATGATGATGACGTTTTTAGATAAGAACCCGCCTGGTGCTCCTTCGGCTTGCGCGAGTACCCACACCAAGCTATCCATGTTGAGGCCCATTGCATATCTCCTTTCTTGACTTGTAGGTGCTTTATTTGAACCTACGGTAACCAATAGCCCAGCAATTATTCCTACGGACCTACAGCTCTCTGCGAAAAAAAGGGAGCCCCATTATTAGGGTCTTAGCCGGCCTTTCTCCCCCTGTACCAGTAGCCCACCCCTACACCTATTAGGAAGAGGATAGGAAGGGCGTATATATGGGGAACAAGGGGCATACCCTTTTTGCCTTCAGCTGCGGCGATTATCCACATTAGTGGGTCTGTGAACTCCATGGGGGGTTACCCTCCTTTCAGACGACTTTATTACCCTCTCTGTGTGACCCATAGGTTTTACAGATTTAAGTGTGAAAGTCAAGGAATTTTCCTCATCTTTCCCTTATCTCTTTTAACTTTTTGCGGACCCAGTTGGACCTTTCTCCCTTTAGCTCGAGATACTTCTCGAATGTCTCGATTGCACCAAGTTCGTCGTTCAGATGTAAGTCGTATAGAAGACCGAGGTTATAATATGCGTTGGCATAGTTGGGGTCTGCTTTTATAGCCCGCAGGTATGCCAGTTCCGCCTCATTGTATCTGGTGCTTTGAGTATAGAGCCAACCGAGATTGTTGTAGGCCTGTCGCAGTTGTTCCTTTGGCCCGTGCTTTCCCAACATCTTTACTATCTTTTCGTAAATGGGTATAGCCCTGTCGTATTGTGAGGATTTTATAAAGGCCCTGCCTAGACGTAGGTAGAGGGTCACATCTTCTGTTTCTATCTCCGTTGCAGAGGTATAGACCTCTATTGCAGCGGCGTAGTTACCTTGTGAGTAGAGGTCCTCACCCAGCTTTATGAGTTTTTCCACCGCCCTTTTCGGGGTAGGTTCCTCCCTTGGCTTCTTTCCCTTTTCTTTTGTTTTTTCCTTCCTGAGTTGAGCCAAGTCGTCGGGGAGCGATTTTCCCTCCTTTTCGAGTCTCTCTCCTAGGGCAAGCAGTAGGTTTTCCAGGTGCTTTGAGCGTTTCTTCTCCTGGGCAAGTTGGCTCAATGCCTCTTTATATTTTTTTGAACTTTCTTTGCGTTTCTCCTTTTCTTTTTTTAATTGTGTTTTCAATTTGTCTACATCACCTTCGCCGCAGCCATGGAGGGGGGAAAAAAGGAGCATGAGAAAGATGATGCTTATGATTGGAGGCCTTTCGTTTCTGTTGAACATCATTTTAAGGTTAAGGTTCCTCAAGGCCCTTGAAACGAACGGGTAGTTATGAATGGTGTGGCTAAGAAAGCCTAGTTGTATGTGGACAGTCTAACGGCAAGGCTTCTTATTGTACGCAGCAGCATGTAATGGTTCTCGTAACCCCTTCAATGGTGCGTATCTTTGTCAATACCATGTCGCCAAGGCTTTGCAGGTCGGCGGTCTCTACAACCACAACAATGTCATGTGGGCCAGAAACGGCTTCAGCAGAATGAACGCCATTTATGGATTTGAGGTTGGCCAGGATCTCTGTGGTCCTGACGGAAGCTGTATCTACTAAGATATACGCCTTTACAGGCATATATTGCTCCCCTTGTCACACCCTAGGCAGGCCTGTTTGCCCTCTGTCCGTAGACGGGTGTAAGTTCTGAAAGGTGTTTGATTCTTTTTACCATGTTGGGGTGGGTACTGAACATCTCCATCATTCGGTCGGTCGTACTAATCTTTACCCCCATGGTGCGGATGGTCTCAAGTTCTCCATGGTCAATTGTACCACTCATGTCCGTATCTAGCTGCCTAAGGTCACCTATCTCCTTTCTCGCCTTTGAGGGGTCATTGGCAAAGAAGGCCTTGTAACCCTCGCATTGATGCAGGGTCGCCTTTGGGACCCTTGCACTTCCGTACACAAGCTTGTACAGTGCGGTTGCCATGTCATGGGGTGCGTTGCCCAGCCTTACACTCCCCAGGTCAGCATAGTACTCCCTTATCCGTGAACCATAGAGTACTAAGAGGTTGGTGATGAAGTAAAGGATAAAGGCCGCAAGGCCGATAAGAACAGACTGGCCTCCTCTCCTGTCGCCTCCGCCAAACCACATGAAGTGGAAGGCCACGTACCAAAGAACCATCGGCACGAAGGAAAGCATGGTGATAACGGCCACATCTCTATGCCTGAGATGCGATATTTCATGCCCCAAGACGGCGCGTAACTCCTCCTTGCTAAGAAGACGCATGAGGGGCTCGGTTACACACACGCGGCCATCACCCCCCCACCTTCCGAAGGCAAAGGCATTTGGTATTGATAAAGAGGCAATCCCTACCCGGGGTTTACGAATACGTGCTGCACGGGCCAGGTCTTCGACCATACGATGGAGCTCTGGCTGCTGCGCCTCTGTCACATATTTAACGCCCATAGACATCTCTACCATCTTTGGGCCAAGCACGTATTGAATAATCAGCATTACTGCTGCGATGCCACCGTATGCCAAAGTGTGCTGGACCCCTACGGCAAAGGCAATCCCTATTATAATGCCATACAGTACACCGAACATTAATGCTATGAGAAAATAGAGGCGAAAGCTCAACCACATATTTTATGTAACTCCCGTTAATTAAACCCTCTAAGGTTCTGTTACCTATCTTTAGTAAATATATCAGGGAGAAATATTGCTGTCAACTCCTAAATGAATGCATCCGCGCTTGTGTATGTATCCGTTTGGTAGAGAGGTCTTTCAGTACCATCAGTTTTGCGCCTTTACCATGGTTGCGCCGGCTATCTTCCATGCCACTCACAACCTGAGACCATGCTTTAGAGGACCCAGGCGAAGGGTGGGGTCTCATGCTGAACGGTGATAAGTGCCTACGTGAAAAGTATATATGTGCGTTTTGCCGGCAGGGAAACCTGTTGACAGCCTAATTAAGGTAGTGTATACTTCGCCTCCTTTGAGGGTTTCGATAGTTTCTGTTCTTTGGAATCTACTGGATTGGGAGGGGACGCTACGGTGAATAACGATGGTACAATCTATGTAGCCCACTGGACTCATATTCCAGAAGACTGCCCCGGCAGGAGCAAAGAGGGGGCAAAAATGCTTAGCGACTTCTGGGCAAACCGTGACGCTGCTGCTAAAAGGGGGCTAAAGATTCTCGGTGCCTATGTCACTGTGACAGAGCACGACTATTATATTATTCTCCAGGCCAAAGACTATGCCTCTGTGGTGGAGTTTTTTTTGCCGCTCGTACCCACCCAGACGGGCACCTTCAGGCCTGTTTTGCCCATGGAGGAGTGGATAAAGATAAACCAGCCAAAGTAGGGATGGTTTTACTAAAGTGCCGCTTGAGGCGGACAGATGGTGAGTGGCAGAGCGAAGGTTGTGAAACGGGCGATTAGCTCAATTGGCTAGAGCGCTTGCCTTACAAGCAAGAGGTCACTGGTTCGAGTCCAGTATCGCCCACCATATTTCATATTGATATTGGCAGAAAGAGCAGAGTTTATTCTTTTAATAAACCTTTGAACCAGTCTTTTGCCAGATAAATTGCTGGGCAAACTTCCGGACATTATAAGTTGATTACTTCAGACTAATCCACAGTTTCTACGAGCGATTATAAAGGTTTACTCACCGTTTTAAGGTACGTTAGTTATTGTAACAGAACCCACCATACACGCAACATTCCTTGAGATTTTTGTCAAATCTGTCACAATATGGCTACTTAGCCTTGCAATCGGCATCAAATTTGTACTAAATTGGCAGGCGCAACCACTATAAATAATTAGACACATTTATGGGAAAGTGAATTTGAGCAGACAGGTATTTTGTCTTCTCTTTCTGATAGTGTCCTTCTCTGCTGCAACCGTCTGGGGCTATGGGTATGCGCGTGCCGAGGACCCGTTGCTAACGGCCTTTAAGGCGGTTATCTTCTACGGAAAGAAACCGAACTGGAAAAGGGTAAAAAAGGAGGCAGAGGGCATTAGCGACCGCTTCGAAGACGTTCGGGTAATCTTTGATATAGACCTTAAGCCCATGGTTGATGAGGCCATTAAGAGGCAGGACCTGCAGGTACTGGCAAAACTAATGGCCAATCTTGTCTTTCTGGCTATCAAAGAGAAACATTACTATAATAATCAAGAAAACCTGGGCATACTGGTACGTTCCAGAGTGAGACTGCGGATTGCAGAGGAGTACTATACCATGCTGCTTGCAGGCAATGTTATGGAGTATGACCGCCGCCACGGTACGCATCTTCATGACAAGATTATAGACTCGTTCGCTAGGGCCAGGCCGACACTGGGGAGCCTGGGCTTCTTTGGTGCCGGCGGTGTCAAGCCCAGGCCCAAAGAGTTTGACAAACTAGTCACGGATATAGAAAAAGCACTTCTAAGGGCCTTCCCTTACTTCATGGCGGGTAAAGAAGTAAGCGAGGCCCTGTCGTCGAGGGAGTAATCAGGTCTGTATATGGCAAGTTGTCAGCATATTTTGATGGCATTTTTGTTGTTTTTTCTCTCATGTACTGCCGAGGCGCGGGGTCAAGATGCCCAAGAGCAGTTGGAGAATTCGCTCCTCATCGAAAACCTTCCCACCCTTTCGCAAGCGGCGACAAAGGTACCACGGGCCGATGAAGATACCAAGCCCCGAGACTATTTCTTTGATATAGAGGCTATTCACACAGAGGTGGTGCCAAAGTGGTTCGAATTCCACGGGGCCATTAGCCAGACAGTGTTGGTCGATGGCCGCGACGATAAGACCCAGAGAGACACAACCAAGCTAATTGACCAGACCTCCCTAACCCTATGGCTGGGTGTAAACATACTCAAGTCACTGAGCTTCACGAGCGAGATAGACGTGGAGAATGGTTTTGAAATCGAAGCCGAAAGGGGTCACTTTAACTGGAATATCCTGGGAGACCTACTGACTGTAAGAGCTGGCAAGTTTGTATATCCCTTTGGGATTGAGCGGTTTCAGTATAGTGAGCCCTTCAATAAGCTGGTTGACCGCCCCTCACCCATGGTCCGCATAGTGCCCGGGCTGTACACGGACGTGGGCGTAGAGTTTTTAGGGACGGTGCCCATTCCTCACATAGAGGGCCTCAAATACGAGTTTGCCATTACTAATGGTCTGGACAGTTTTGACCACGAAGGTAGACAAAAGGACCTGGCTGACAACAATACAAACAAACAACTGGGTGGCAGGCTCGGTCTTGTCTTGCTCCCAGGACTGGAGATAGGGGGCTCCTTTCTCACTGGGAAATACGACATAGATAACGACAACAGACTCTTCCTGGCCGGGGCCGATATCGCATATCGGAGGGGAGGTCTTGAATTCAGGGGAGAGTACGTAACAGGTAAAGTGGAACTAGATAACGGTGAGGACTTCCACCGTAACGGCTACTATCTGCAGACCTCGTATCGTCACCCATTCGAACTAGACTACTTGAAATATCTTGAGGGGGTGGTGCGTTTTGACTCTGTCAACCCAAGGGACGACGTGCTAAACGACGAGGATGCCGATAGGATTGCCCTCGGAATCAACTATTCACCCGTAGAGAATCTTACCTTAAAGTTTGAATATGAGATTAATAACCAGAGTCGGGGTGGGGAGGACAATGTCTTTGTCCAAGTCGTGTGGCGTTGGTAAAAAAAGGGCACAGGTGGTAATTCTGGGTGCCGGGCCAGCGGGGTTAACTGCTGCCTGGAAACTCTCTAAGGAGGGGGTTAGGACAGTGGTCCTTGAGCAGTCAAAGACAGTAGGCGGACTGTGCCGTACCGTGGAGCACAGGGGTTTTCGATTTGACCTGGGTGGACACAGGTTCATCTCTGAGGATACCTCCCTTGTGGAGGCGGTGCAGGAACTAATGGGCGAAGAGCTTCTACTTGTAAACAGAAAAAGCGCAGTCAGGCTCATGGGTCAGGAGTTTTGCTATCCGTTACAGGCACAGGAACTACTAAGGAAGCTAGACGCGAAGTACACATTGCGCTGCCTCTGGGATTGCCTTGGGGTGGTCGTTAGCGGAAGGGCTGAAGTGCAGGAAGATACCTCTTTAGAAGACTGGCTTATGTCGAACTTTGGCCTCACACTCTATCAAATATTCTTCAAGGAATACACTACTAAGCTTTGGGGGGTTCCACCTCGAAAGCTCTCCGGAGATTGGGCAGTCTCCAGGATACCTGTTCTTAACCTGTGGGATGCCCTCCTCAGAATAATAAACATAGGAAAAGACCCCAGCGGTGGTCATGTCACCAGATTCTTTTATCCAAAGAGGGGTATTGGGCAAATATTTGAGTTCATGGCTAGAGATATAGAATCCAGGGGAGGTAAGATACTTCTGAATTCCATGGTAAAGAAGGTCTTGCTGAAGGGAGGAAGGGTTGAAGAGATAATATTTAATTGTGCGGGAAGAGAAGGGGCTATAGCGGGCCACTGGGTTATTTCTACACTTCCCCTACCAGTGCTAGTTCAGTGCCTGGATACTGCTGGCACAGTCCATAAGGGACTCCTGGACCGCGCTGGAGCGCTCTCCTTTAGAAGCCTCCGCTTCCTCAACCTGTTAATAGATAAGCCTGCTATAAGCGATAACACCTGGATGTATGTCCCCGAGAAACGTTACATTATGACGCGGATACAGGAACCCAGGCACAGGAGTCCCTTTAATTGCCCTGAAGGCAAGACGTCGCTAATACTGGAGATTCCCTGCAACTTTGGGGATGGGGTCTGGCACATGGAGGACGGCCAGCTGTTGGAAAGGTGCCTAAGGGACCTCTCAGAGATGGGAATAGAGATAAGGAGTTGCCTAATTGACTTCTTTAGTACAAGGGCACGCTATGCATACCCTGTGTACAGTACGGGTTACCAGCACTCCAGGAGGAAGATTCTGGGATTTCTCTACGACATTCCAAACCTTCTTACATGCGGGAGAGGGGGGCTGTTTAAGTATCTATTTATGGACCAGGCTATGAGCAGTGGCCTTGATTACGCGGAATGCGTCCTGGGTGGTAAGGAAAGGCTGCAACCCCTTTGCGAGGCACAATACTTGGTAGAATCACGGTCGGTAATATAGGATGAGAATAACCCGGTCTTATGCGGTCGATTATGGTTTACCTTTAGTCCTTGCCCTGGCAGGGGTCTCCCTGCGGGTCTTATTTATGAGAGATTTTCTGGGCGAATGGGACGAGGTGGATTTTGCCCTGGCCATGAAGGACTACGACATTATTGCCGACCAGCCGCACTTCCCTGGCTACCCCATATTTATCTGGCTCTGCCAGATACTCAGGCCAGTAACGCACGACGATATTAAGGCACTTACCTTGACTAACGCCCTTCTGGGGGGCTTAACCACGATTCCCCTCTATTATCTTGCCAGAAATATGTACTCCCAAAAGGTAGCAATCTTGGCAGTATGCCTGTTTATTACAAACCCCCTGTGTTGGCTGCAGTCGGAGGGGGCCATGTCAGATACCACGGGGTTATTCTTTCTTTTACTATCCATTCTTATATTGCACAGGGCCTACCTATTTCCCAATGATGCTACAGTTACCCTTCCCCTTGGTGCTGCCTTAATGGGTGTAACCTTTGGGGCAAGATTATCCTACCTCCCCTTTTTAGTTTTTCTTGGTTATATATTGACTTGCCATTTTGGGAAGTATAACATTAGAAAGGGCTATCTTTATGCCCTGGGGGCGCTTGTGCTAGGAACCCTGGTTTGGTTGATACCTTTGGTTACCAGTACAGCAGGACTAAAGGGCTTATCCTCACAGGCCGTCGTCTTTGCAGGGGGACACTTTACTGATTGGGGCGGAAGCGCCATTACATCCCCTGATTTGTTTTACCGTCTGGAACAGATATTGTGGTGCTTATTTTGTCATGGCTTGGGCCTTTGGTGGCAAGACACCTCGTACACCCGCATTATACCTACTCTTATCTTCTTAATGGGAATCGCCGTCTTTCTGAAAAAGACATCGCAAGAATCCAAGGTTGGCCTGATTTTTGCAATGGTTCTTCCCTATATACTATGGGTATTTCTTGCACAAAACATAGAAAAGCCACGCCACATGCTTCCAGCTATACCGTTTGTCTTGATATGCATCTCGATGGGTATACTTAACATCAGCAAAAACAAAGGGTTGGTAGCAATCCTTGCCGTGCTGGCAGTCTTTACAACGGGTATTAGTTCTCTCCGTTTGGTGACTGCACAGGAACATACACCACCTCCCTCCTTACAGCTGATAGATTATGTAAGGAGTAATTTCGACAAGCTCTCTACTCGTATTTACTGTGGCGAGTCAAAGAGGTTATTCAAGTACTATGCCCCTGGGTGGGACGCAAGAAGGGTCAGAGGTATAGAAGGGCTAAAATACGACCTCGGGGCATCCCTTCGTCCTCCTGAGGTCGTTCTGGCTACCTCTCAGGTTAAGGGGACTCCGGAAGAAGGTGTTATTTTGTGCAAGTTTAAGGGAGACAGGTATATCTTCACACCCTATCATGAAATAGTTTTATATAAGATAAACCCTAAAGATTTGTAGAAAGAGGCTTCTGCAAGAGTCGCTCTAGTGCCATGAGTCATTCTGAGCGAAGCAAAAATCCTGTATTTTTGGAGAGATTCTTCTTAACCTTCGACGTCCCAGGCCGCCGGAGGCGGCCCTGTGGGCTGCTCCAAGGCCCGCCGCAGGCGGGATGACATTCGGGTATTTTGCAGAGGTCTTAGAAAAGAATTATGGCCGAGAAGTTTAGGTTTAAAAAGCCCTCGCTTTCCTTTAAGCCGGAGAAATTTAACCTCCTGCTCTATTACACCCTGACCAGCTTTCTTGTGATATCTGCGGTTAGTGTTGGCGTGGGCTTCCTGTTTGCAAAACTGGAAAAAGATGCCCTAGTCAGGCGAAGCCTTAACTATTTCAAATACATGACAACCAATCTCAACTATGCCATTTACCAGGAATTCTTCTTCCCAACCATGAGGTTGGGTCAACCGATAGACCTTGAAAATAATCGTGAGCAGTTCAATGCGCTGGACGCCGTGATAAGAAAACATACGTTTGGTCAAAATGTCCAGAAACTCTATATCTTTGATACGAACGGACAAATAATATACAGCACTGTGCCTGAACACGTGGGCTACACAGTGGAAAGGGGTAAAAACGATGCCCTTGACAAGGCCATCCAGGGAGGACACGGCAGCAGACTATTGCAACCCGGCATCACAGACGATAAAGGGGTACGGGCGGATGCCACCCTTATGGAGAGTTATTATCCACTGTATGAGTACCGGGAAAATTCCCTGCTGACGGGGAAACAGGTCGGGGTTATAGAAATTTATCAAGACATGAGCGACCTAGTCGTACAGATTGCAAGCGCCCGAAAGAAGGCCATCATAACCACTGCTTCTACCATGGGCTTCCTCTTTGTGTTGCTTTTCTTGGTGGTAGGACAGGGTGCTCGGGTAATAAATACCAGGACAAGGGAACTAAAAGGCGCAAGACAAAATCTAGAGCAAAAGGTGGAGGAAAGGACAAAGGAGATAAAAAAGACCTATAGTGAACTGCGGAAGGCCCACGCCTCCCTCGTCCAATCTGAGAAAATGGTCAGTCTTGGAAGACTGGTTGCTGGTATTGCCCATGAGATAAACAACCCACTAGCCTCCATAGGGGGCTGTACCGAGGGCTTGCTAAAAAGACTGGAGCGTATCAAAAAAACCGATGGGGAACTAAAAGAATTCCAGGAGTATCTTACTATAATATATGATGAGACTTACCGTTGTAAGGGCATAATCTCTAAACTCCTCAACTTCACTCGCGAAATTAAGCCAGCCTTTGAATCTATAGAACTCAAGGGATTAATCTCAGACGTTTCCTCCGTGATAAGACGTCAAGTAGAGGCAGAGGGTAGACGCGTTAAGATAGGGCTTAATTTTGCTCAGGAACCACTGTTTACCAGAGCCGATCCCCACCAGCTGAGGCAAGTATTCCTTAATCTATTTATAAATTCCCTGGATGCCATAAAGGAGGAAGGGAAAATAACTGTCACGGCCCGGTCTAACGATAGTGAAGTAATAATATTTGTGCAAGACACAGGCTCCGGGATAGCGCCAGAGCATCTGGGCAAGGTTTTTGACCCCTTTTTTACCACAAAACCCGTGGGAAAGGGTACAGGGCTTGGGCTTTCAATTTGTTACGGCATAATCGGGGCGAATCATGGCAAGATAGAGGCCTTTAGTGAAGGAGCCGGAAAGGGTTCTATTTTTAAGATAACTCTACCTTTACTCAAGGAACACACCGATGCATAAAAAGTTACGGATACTATTCGTGGATGATGAAAAGACGTATCGCGAGGTAATGAAGAAAGAGCTTACCCTTATGGGACACTCTGTGGTAGGGGTAGAGAACGGCGAGCGGGCAATGGAGCAGCTTTCCCAGAGGGATTTTGATGTAGTGGTTCTGGATATGATGCTTCCAGGCACAAACGGCGTTGAGACACTAAAGATGATAAAACAAGAGGACTACCCTGTAGAGGTAATAATGCTTACAGGGCAAGGCACGGTGGAAACGGCTGTAGAATCTATGAAACTGGGGGCGTACGATTACATAACCAAACCCAGTAAACTAAGTGAGCTTGAGACGCTGATTAAGAAGGCTTATGAGAGGGGACAACTGACCAGAGAAAATATTTCCCTAAAACGCCTTGTCAACGGTAAGACCCAACGGACCTCCATCCTGGGAAAGAGCCCCGCCATAAAGGAAGTCTTTAAGCTGATGGACAAGGTGGCAGGCACCGACTCTACGGTACTCCTCCAGGGTGAAAGCGGCACAGGAAAGGAATTAGTGGCAATGTCTATCCACGCAAAAAGTATGCGTGTGGGGAAACCGTTTGTGGTAGTCAACTGCGCCGCCCTGCAAGAGACACTGCTTGAGAGCGAACTCTTCGGCCATGCCAAGGGGGCCTTCACCGGTGCCCATGAGACCAGAATGGGTCTCTTCGAGGCAGCAGATGGCGGCACAGTTTTCCTTGATGAAATCGGCGAGATGAGCCCCAATACCCAGAGCAAGTTTCTGCGGGTGCTCCAGTCAGGAGAAATGAGAAGGGTGGGGGAAAATCGGGTTATTGGAGTGGACGTGAGGGTCATTGCAGCTACAAACAAGGACCTCCACCAAGAGGTAAAGGAGGATAGATTCAGGGAAGACCTCTTCTACAGGCTCAATACAATTACCATTAACATTCCTCCACTTAGAGAAAGGAAAGAGGACATACCGATACTTGCTGAGTACTTCATTAATCTTTACAAGGAAAGGGGATTCAATAAACGGATAGACAAAAAGACAATGAAAATGCTTACGAACTATATGTGGCCTGGAAACGTGCGTGAACTCCAGAACACCATCGAGCGCACGGTCATACTCTCAGACGGTGACACCATAGAGAATTGGACCCTCCCGGACTATTTTTGTGCCACCCCCTTTGGAGAAAAACTACCTGAGGACATCCCTCTCGCTGAACTTGAACGCAGATACATACACCACATCCTTGCCGAAAAGAAGGGGAACAAGGCACAGACCGCCCAGGTCCTGGGCATTTCGCTTAAGACCCTTTACAATAAGTTGAAGGAATACAACATGTCTACCTAATCAAGTTGTAAAATCTGCAAGGTAGCCCTGTAATTCTTACAATAATCCCCACACCGGACAGTAAACTCATCACATGATACCAACGTATCCAACACATCCATAAGCACTTAGGTACTAAGGCCAATTTTTGGCATTCTATTTGTTCATGTAGAATACTCTTAGTGGAAACCATTCTCATCACTGGCGGCACGGGGTTCTTGGGCAGTAGCCTTGTTAGGCGGCTGGCCAGGGGAGATTATCGGCTCATCCTCCTGGTAAGAAACAGAGACATACTGGAAGGCGGTGGGCTTGAAAAATTGCTCGCCGAGGAAGGTGACGGCGCACGAGTACCTTCGGGAAGTATCAAGGTTGTCAAGGGAGACATAACCCTACCCTGCCTTGGTCTGGATAGTAAGGAGTTCTCTAAGCTTGCTGGCGAGGTAGACACGATACTCCACTGTGCGGCGCTTACAGATTTTGGTAATAGAGATGCCCTGATGCACACTAATGTAACAGGCACCAAACATATACTGGACTTTGCCGTTATACAAAGACTAAAGCGTTATCACCATATCAGCAGTGCATATGTGGTTGGGAAGGGTATGTCCCATGGGGGGAAGATAAGCAACGCAAGAGAATTCAACAACGCCTACGAAGAGACGAAGTTCATCGGCGAGTCATTAGTAAATAAATATGCCTCGTTCTTTCAGCTACCTGCTACTATTTATCGGCCATCGACAATAATAGGAAACTCAAGGTCAGGGTATACAAAGGTCTTCAAAGGTATGTATTCCTTTGCCAAGGCTCTGCACTCGGTCTCTAGGTACGTCCGTAATGAATCTTTCAGGATATTTGGGGATAGTGAGGCCACCGTAAACCTTGTTCCCATCGACTACGTATCTGACAGCATCTTGGCAATCGCCGACAATAAGAGAAGCATTAAAAAGACCTTCAACATAACAAACCCCAACCCGCCCACGCTGTTTCAACTTAACACCAAGATTGCCAACGCCCTAGGCATAAAGGCCCCGGAGATAGTGCCACTTACCAACCAATTTACACTTAATTCGCTGGAGAGGCTTTATCTGTCCTACATGAGGCCCTACCTTCCCTACGCCCAGAATAAACTATATTTCGATTTCAGTAATACCCAGGAGCTTCTTGCGGAAACAGACATCGTCTGTCCCAGGATAAGCCAGAGGCTCATATCTCTTCTAATAAACTTTGCCATAGCAGATAATTGGGGTAATAAAGCAGAGAAAAGAGAACCAGCGCTTGCGGGAGCTGACCGATGCAGAGACCGGAGATACCTAAAGGGGCTACACACATAGAGTATTTTGAAAAACTGGCAGTACCGCGAATAAACAACTCACCAATGGTGCACATCAAGGGACTAAACATGAAGGTGCAGTTTGACATTACTGGTGAGAACGCAGGTAAATGGACATTGGTGCTGGAGGCTGGAGCGGCAAAGGAAGTAGTCAAGGGAGACGGCGTAATCCCCGACTGTACCCTGACCATGAGCGGAGAGACCTTTATGGCCATAGTGAGGCGAGAAACAAGCCCACATCAGGTCTTTTTCAAAGAGGAAATAAAGGTCAGTGGCGATATCATGCTTGGTTTAAAGATGGCTGCACTTGCCCCATACCTTTAGGACCAAGAAGGGGGGGACCTCTTATCATCATGAAATCTATCCTTAAAAAGTTGCTTATAGCATTTCTCCTAGCAGTATCACTCTCGGCCCCCCAGGGCCTTAAGGCTGAAACACCACACAGCACCTTAGCCGAACTAGACGCACTCTATGACGGCCGCGAAGACATAAACCTGGTGCAGCAAATAGTAACAAATTGTGAGAGGCTTCTGGCCGGGAATTCAAGGGATTATGAACTCCTGTGGAGGTGTTCTAGGGCGTACTTCCATCTGGGTAGGGAGGCCCAGTCCAAGGAAGAAAAACTCAAATTTTATAATGAGGCCGTCGAGATTGGCAAACGGGCAGTTGAGATAAAAAATGACAGGCCTGAGGGACACTTCTGGCTGGGCATTAGCATCGGCGCTGTGGGTGAAACCAGTGGGATACTGAAGAGCCTGGGTTCCGCAAAGGGCGTGAAAAAAGAGATGAAACAGGTAATTGCCGTTGATGACAGCTATGAGGAAGGTGGTGCATATCGCATCATGGGCAGGATAGACCACAAAGTACCCTGGCTCTTTGGCGGCAGGAAGTCCAGGAGCCATGAGTATTACCAAAAAGCCCTGGCCATCGCACCAGACAATACGTACACCCACCTCTTCCTGGCCGAACTCCTCATAGACGAAGGCAAGACAGAAGAGGCCCGTAAGGAACTGGAGTTTGTCCTGGGTGTGAGCAACAATCCAAAGTGGGCCTACGACATAAGGGTCAACCAGGCAAAGGCACGGAGACTGCTCGAAGAAATAAAGCAAGAGGAATTGCCTGAGGAGGATATGGATGAATAACCTCCTCGAACAAGACATCAATGCTGAAAGTCTCTCTGGGCCATCAAGGCACAAGGATGGGACGACATATTCCCTAAAAGACGCAAGATGGTTTAGGGCTCCAACCGAGGACTGGTTGGCGCATATCATATCCATCCACTTTGACCCTCAAAATGGCTCCGCCTACTGGTTGGAAAGGGAACGAGAATTGGGAATAGATGCAAGGCATGAGATACGGACCATTGAAGACCTACAAAAGTTTGGGCCTATGGTAGAGGACGACCTGAGACGCTACCCAATGGAGCACTTTATCCCTAAGCGCATCTTAGAAGACAAAACCCAATTAGTCATGGGTGAGACAGCAGGTACGACAGGAAGGCCCAAGGCCACTGCTTATTTGTTCGATGAGTTTTATGCGGTGTTTGTAGATTGGTTCAGAGTGGTAGCAGAGCGACGAAACTTCCCGAAGGGGTGCAACTGGCTGTGGGTGGGGCCAAGCGGTCCTCACATAATCGGCAAGGCAGTCGGGCATGTGGCGAGGAGCATGGGGAGTATGGAGCCCTTCTCTATTGACTTTGACCCAAGGTGGGCAAAGAAACTCAAAAGAGATTCAATGGGCTACCGACGCTACCTTCAACATCTTATAGAGCAGGCCCTTAACATACTGGAGACGCAGGAAATAGGTGTTATATTCGCCACACCCCCTACACTGTTGGAGCTTGCCACAAAAATGCCAGAAAAAGTCAGGCTGCAGATACGGGGCATCCACTATGGCGGTGTCTCTATTGAAAGGCCCCTGCTGAAACGCTTCAAGGAGGAATTCTTCTCCAATGCGGTTCATATCTCAGGCTACGGAAACACACTCTTTGGGCTCGCTCTTGAGGTGGAAGGGTCTGAAGAGTTCGATCTCGACTATTACCCTCCGGGTCCAAGGATGATACTTCAAGTAGTCTCCACCAAGGACGGCCTAAATCCCTTAAGGGAAAGACTCTCCCGGATAGTAGATTATGGGGAGGAGGGGCAGGTGGTCTTTCATAGACTGGATGAGAGCTTCTTTATCCCTAATATGTTTGAAAGGGACAAGGCTGTGAGGATATCACCAAGCCCTGCTGCTCTGAGCCTGGGCGTAACACAGGATGGGGTGAGGAATCCTGAGGTAATGATAGAACTCAGAGAAACAGCAAAGGCGGGCTTTTACTAATGAAACTGTCACAGACAAGACTGGAACTCCTTGCACCAGCTGGAAAGTGGGACGTACTTGAGGCCGTAGTGGAGGCGGGCGCCGATGCCGTGTACCTCGGAGGCAAGCGATTTAACATGCGCCTGCATCGTAAGGACTTTAACCTTACGCAAGATGAACTGGCGCAGGCAGCAGAGTTTACCCACGGTAAAGGACGTAAGCTCTATGTAACAGTAAACAGTTTGCTCAGTGAAAGAGAGCTGGAGGGCTTAGGAGACTATCTGAGATTCCTCTATTCTATAGGGGTGGACGCCATAATCGTCCAGGACCTGGCGGTAATATCCCTGGTAAGAGAGCTCGGGTTAGACCTACCAATGCATGCCAGCACAATGATGAACGTACACAACGTGGACATGGCTGAGGAACTGGTGCGGCTGGGAATAAGTAGGATAATCACCTCCAGGGACATTACCCTGGCCCAGGTAAAGGAAATTCGCGAAAAGGCCCTGGTAGAGGTGGAATATTTCGTGCACGGTGATATGTGCTCCGTACAGAGTGGGCTATGTTACTCAAGCGGCGTGCTCTTTGGCAAGAGCGCCAACCGGGGAGAGTGTATGAAACCCTGCCGCTGGGACTACACCCTGCTGGGAGGCAGCAATGGAGAGAAACTAGGAGAACTAGACAGCGGCCATTTCCTTGCCATAAAGGACATGTGCCTCTTGGGACACATTCCCGAGCTAATCAGTGCGGGAGTCTCATCATTTAAGATTGAAGGCAGGATGCGCACTGCAGAATTTTTGAAGGACATTGTTGGTATCTACCGCAGGG
This sequence comes from Candidatus Brocadiales bacterium, assembly GCA_046758865.1. GTDB lineage: Bacteria > Planctomycetota > Brocadiia > Brocadiales > Bathyanammoxibiaceae > JBHIBD01. Next base: position 21,807 of record JBHIBD010000022.1, read on the forward strand.
CAATAGACGCCTATCTTTCCTCCCCCTTCACATACTACTTGGACGTAAAGGAATTCGAGCGTTTATATTCCGATAGGGTCCGGGAGCTTTCAACATGCAGTGCCTTCTCTACTTCCACTGTTAACACCTTTGACTACACAGGGAGGAGGGAGCCTCTGTTCTTCAGCCGTGCCGCTAGGGAGGAGAGACTCTCCCCGGATGATGTATCGAAAAGCCCATTTGATGGTGATCTCTTTAGCACAAACGGGCATGTCGGGGCAGAGAAAAAACTGGCGGTAAAGGTAGGCAGCCTCACTGCGGTGGAGAGGGCACTGGAGGCCGGGGCAGATTATATCTACATCTCCGGCGAGATATCTCCTCTTCGTGGGCAGGGTTGGACAAAAGCTATGCTAGAGGAGGCCTCTTACCAAGTGCGCAGTGCCGGCAAAAAGATTGTCGCTGGTACACCTCGCATCACTACCGGACGTGAGATGCAGGAGGTAGAATGGCTGCTGGAGACAACTAAAGTGCTGGGGTTCGATGCCACACTGGTACACAACCTTGGTACACTAAAAATCGCAAGGGAACTCAATTTACCCATTATATCGGATTATTCCTTCAATGTTATTAACTCCTGCTCAGCACGACTGCTCAGCGACCTCGGTGCAGACCGTGTAACGACATCCATGGAGGCATCCCTCTCAGATATTCACTGTCTCACACAGGACTACTCTACAAACCAAGCGGAGGTTGAGTGCGTGGTCCACGGCCCGGTAGTAGGGATGACACTTGAGCACTGTCTGCCAGCACTTATCCTGACCGGGGGTTCGGGCAAGGATGTATGCAGGCTACCCTGCCGTTACATCTCCTATGCCTTGAAGGACGAGTACGGGGAGATAAGGCCGGTGGAGGTGGACCAGCACTGCCGGAACCACATCCTCCTGGCCACAGACCTCTGCATGCTGCCTTATTTAACCCATTTCGTGAATACAGGGGTTACTGTATTTAGAATAGAGGCGCAGTACTATTCGGATGGCGTAGTGGGAAAGGCGGTAGAGACATACCGTAAACACCTGGACTTTTTGTCCAAAAACCCATGCGAGAAAGACCCCATGCTGGGATTATATCTGGAAGAACTTTTGAAGATTTCTCCCCGCGGCCTGGGCCTCGGCGCCTACGCAAAAGACGTTACCGACTCACAAAGTACCCTGGAGGTAATGCGTTCCCTGAGCTATGCACACTAAAAGCGTTCTCGTACAAGAAAATACAACCAAAGCACCAGGCCACATAGGTCCGGAAGAGATAGTCAGAAAGAAAGAGCGTTATCTTATCCCCTGCGTCTACCATTTCTATAAAAGGCCCATGCAGATAGTTAGGGGAGAGATGCAATACCTCTATGACCATGCAGGCAGGCGTTACCTGGATTTCTACGCCGGGGTATCCGTAACAAACACTGGTCACTGTAATCCTGAGATAACCGAGAAAGTTGTGAAACAACTACGCACCCTTCAGCACACCACTTCCATTTATCTAACACAACCTGTCGTGGATTTGGCTGAGAGACTGGCTGACATCACGCCGGGAAACCTTCAGAAGACATTTTTCTGTGCCAGCGGTTCAGAGGCCAATGAGGGTGCAGTTTTCCTGGCCCAACTCTTTACCAAAAGAAGTGCCCTCCTTGCCCTATCCACAGGGCTCCATGGACACACAAAACATGCCCTTAGCTTTACAGGCATTCCATTTTGGAGGATAGACCCCTCTCCTGTAGGCGGCGTTACCTTCGTTCCTGCGCCATATTGTTACAGGTGCCCTCTCGGAGGGGTCTATCCAGGCTGTGACCTGGAGTGCGTTAAGGAAGTGGAGAGGACCATAGCCAGGAGCACGTCTGAGTTTGCTGCTTTTATTGCTGAGCCTGTACAGGGTAATGGCGGCATAATTGTTCCGCCCAAAGAGTACTTCCCAAGGCTCAAAGAAATCCTGGACAGACATGGGATACTGCTAATCGTAGATGAGGTGCAGACGGGCTTTGGGCGCACAGGTAAGATGTTCGCCATAGAGCATTGGGGGGTAGAGCCCGATATAATGTCGTTGGCAAAGGCCCTCGGCAATGGCATACCCATCGGTGCCTTCGCCTCCCGGTCTGATGTGGCCTCGGCCCTCACTCACCCCTACGCCTCCACCTGGGGTGGCAACCCCGTAGCAGCCACTTCGGCAATCGCCACATTAAACTATATTGAGAGACACAGCTTGGCAGAACAGGCCCACCACCTGGGGCTTCACCTCAAAAAGGGTCTCACTGGACTCAGTCACAGATATAACTTAATCGGTGATGTGAGAGGACTGGGCCTGATGGTAGGTGTGGAGCTGGTCAAGGGAGACAAATCGCCAGCACAGGATGAAACGACTTTTGTACTTGAACATCTAAAAGACCATGGGGTGTTAGTGGGCAGGGGCGGGCAGAATCGTAATGTACTTGCCTTCCAACCCCCACTGGTCCTCACTGAGGAGGATATTGACGAGATGCTTGACCATTTAGGCGACGCCCTTCAAGAGGCTGAGAAGGGGCGTTAAGGTGTCTGAGGCCCTCGGTGGATTTAAGGAGCACTCCGGGCTGAGGAGACTGATAGAAGACAATTTCTTTAAGAGGCTTCTGCCAAGGAAGCTTAGTTGGTTCAGATGTCTGGGCGGTTTGGCACTGGTCACCTTTGCCGTACAGGTGGGCAGTGGGCTATTCCTTGTGTTCTTCTATGTCCCCTCAGCCGCCGGGGCCTTCAACAGCGTCCAGCACATCAAACACGCGGTTCCATATGGGTGGCTGATCTGCAAGCTGCACCTGGTGGGCACTCAGATAATGATAGGGTGTGTTATAGCTCACCTGATCAGGGTACTCTTTAAAGGTGCCTATAAGAGCCCCAGGCAGCTTTACTGGGTCTCTGGTGCATTCCTCCTCATGTTGACCCTCCTTATGGGCTACACGGGCACTAAACTACCTGTGGGAGACGTCTACGCCTGGAATATGGGGTATACACAGTCAGACACCCCGGCGTATGCCTCACCTGCCGATGGTGGCCCCACAACTGTGGTTAAATACAAGGCCGGGGTACCTCCCACCGCCACCAAAGCCTCCACAGGAAGGTACTCCTTTATTTACATTGCGCACGTGGCCATTATTCCAGTCATTATATGTTCCTTTATGGCCTTTCACTTCATTATGATAAGACGAACTGGGATTTCAGAACCATTATGAAAGATTATTCAAAGTACTACAGACCGGAAGAGCTTGAGCCCTTCTACCCAAATGAATTCCTCCGCCACATCCTTGTGATCCTTATACTGATTATAGGACTTTTATTGGGGGTAATGTTCCTACCTGAATCGGCGCAGGATGCCCTGGGCATCGGCGAAGATGCTCCCGAGGAGAAACCACTCTGGTATCTCTTACCAATTTATGAACTCTCCAGGTTGGTAGCAGACAAGACGGCCTTCTTCGCCATACTGGGATGCGCTGCGGCGGCACTTCTTAGCGTCCCCTTTTGGGACAGGACCAAGGAGAAGAGGCTGTGGAGGAGACCCGTATTCTTCCCGATAGTAATTGTATGCCTGATGATAATACTTACCCTGGGTATCCTTGGAAAGATTCTGTGATGATAAAAGGGTGCGAAATAATCTTACTGGCATCGGCCTTGTTATTGGCTACAGGTTGCAGCTATCCCGAGCTTGTGGAGAGGGGCGAGAGAGCGCCCACTTCGGAGAGGTGCGGTGAGTGCCATATTGCCATCTATAATGAATGGAAAGAGTCACCACACGCCAGGAGCTTCTCCAACCCGGAGTTCAGGGAAGCCACCTATGACTACCGGTTTGATTTCTGTCTGGGCTGCCACGCCCCGGAGAGTGTTTATACCCTACCCATCCTTGGAGGACGGGCAGCCTCAACCAGACCAGTGCTGCGGCAGGCCAAACGAGAGGAGGGAGTAAACTGCAACGGCTGCCACCTAACAGAGGATTGCAAGCTCGCAGGCCCCCTTGAGGCCAGAGCGCCACACCCGATAAGCGAGGCTCACGGCCTTTACAAAAGAAGTGTGTTGTGTGGGACGTGCCACGAGGGGACTTTTAAAGAGTGGCAGGCCATATCCAAGGAGGATAAGAAATCCTGCCAGGAATGCCATATGCCAAGCGTGCAGAAAAAACTGATTCAGGATGCACCCTGGCGTTGGCTCTTTCACAATAAGGCCACAAAGAGGCACACCTTCTCGAGTGAAGATGGGTTAAAGGCATTAAAAGAGCCCATAAATATAAAACTTGAGGAGTTACAAATGGCCGGGCTCGATGCGGCAGGTGTGGTCGAGTTAGAAAATCTATCTGTACTCCATTCTATCCCTACCGGGGACTACGGCTACAGGGAGGTTGTGCTCAGTATTGAGATAGAAGATTCCTCAGGTAAGAAGAACCTTCTCAAAGAGGAATCATTTTTCAAGGAGATGGACACTGCCCTTAATTACGGAGAAAAAAGGTCTATCGAGTTTTCCTTGCCCAGTGACTCAAATAGGGAGGGATTTCGTCTAATAATAACCCTCCTTCGCCGCTCCTTTGACGATGCGAGCAGGGTTGTTCTTGCACAAAAGAGTGTACTCATCAAACAACTGCAACGTGGGCGCGGGTCTTTATGAATCCCGAAATTAAACGTAGTGTAAACCTACGGCTCGTACCGGGTGCAAGCTTACGGCTCATACTGGGGATTGTACTTGCCTCCGCCTGTGTACTGGGCCTCATAGGCACTACTCTAACCAACACCATGAGGCCACGATACTGCACAAGATGCCACAGCATGGAACGCTCTTACCAGGCTTGGGTCAATGGGGTCAGGTGCAATGCTGGGTGTCTGGAGTGCCATACCGACACCAAGACTGGCGTATGTTTGGCTAAAGAGATAGAGGATAGGACTTGTGTAAAGGCCACCTGTCATCCCCAGGAGAAACTCTTCGTGAAAAAGGAGCCTTATGAAGATTTTGGACCCTTTAACCACGAGACCCATCTAAAGAAGTGGGCCTATGACCAGGGCCTGAGGTGCACCGCTTGCCACGCACACCAGGGAGGAGAAAAACACTTCAATATAGACAAAAATTCCTGTTATGTATGCCATTTTGTCCGTGGAGAGGGTGTAGTAGAGATGGTTAGTCTGCTGGATAAACCCCTCTGGGAGTGTTCCCTCTGTCACGACGAAATAAAAAAAAAGATACAGATATATGAGAAGGAATTCGACCATGCCTCCTTCGAGAAACCTGGTGTGGACTGTAACAGTTGTCACTTTGATAGAACCGTGCACGGCAGTGGTACTGTAGATAAGGATAGCTGTTACCAGTGTCACGACAGTGTGCCAGAAGATTACTCGTCCGTCAACGATATGCACTACGACCACATGGCACGGCATAAGGTGGGTTGCTCTCCCTGTCACGAAGAAATAAACCACAGAATGTACAGGGACACCTCAGAAACGGACGAGCCTGATATATTCGGCGAGATTCTTGCCGAAAACCCCGTCTATGTGGAAATGATGAAAGGGAGGGGAGGCAAGGGCGTTCATGGGACACCTGACCCCATGTACATCGCCACTGTAAGCTGCAGCGCATGCCACGAAGACAACCTGGATGAACCCATAAACCCTGAAATATGCGACACTTGCCACGATAAGGGCTTTGAGACGATTTTAGAAGAACAGATAGAGTGGGTGAAAACTCAGATGCACACCCTTGAAGAGTTGCTCGAGATCGTACGGTCTTCTGGACAAGATGTGGGAGAGGAAACGTTGGAAAAGGCCCAGCACAATTATGACCTTATTGCTACCGACGGGAGCCTGGGGGGGCACAATATAAAATACGTAAAGGACCTCTTAGAGTTCAGCATTTCGAGTCTTGAAGACATCCCTGGGAGTTGACGTAGATACATGTACAGTTATGTATTGGCATCACTCATAATCGTAATTTCCGTTGCTCTCCCTAATCCTGTCCTGTCTTGGGACGATTCTCTTGGGGGCAGCACCTCCAGATATTTTAAAATACTTGAAATGGATGCCTCCTGCACCGACCGTTGTCACGTGGCCAGCCCACTCTACAAGAACGAGTTTGAGGGAGAAATTTTCAGACATACAACACACTCCCCTTTACAGCAGCTTGGTTGCGACGATTGCCACGATAAAAGTGACGTAAAAGATGAAAAACACGGAAAACTGCTCATCAATCAGGAAGACTGCCTGACATGTCACCATGTGGATTATAAAGAGGAAAGCTGCGCCTTGTGTCATGATGATATTGACTCTAACCCCATGGACTACAAAGACGAACCCTTCTTCCATGGCTTTGGTGTGGACAGTGGGATAGACTGTAAGATGTGTCACCTGCCAGACCCAAAGTCCACTATGAGGGACGGAATAAATTGCGATAACTGCCACCATGCCACCCCGAACATAACCTGTGCCAAGTGCCACGAGAAGGACTTGGATAAAAACTTTGTGGGGAATCCGTTACAGATGGCAAGGCTTGGCTGGACGGACCAATTTCTCCATTCCCAACACCCCGAGGACAAACACAACTGCCTGGAGTGTCATCTCCCCGACCCCTATAGCGTCAAAGGTGTGAAGGAATATGACTTTAGCTGCACCGGCTGTCACCACAAAGATACAGAGGAGAGTTGTGATAAATGCCACAGGGATTTTGCAGATTTCTTCCGCGGTGAACTAGAGTACAAAGGTATCGTGCCTGTACCGGACAAGATGTCTAGGGTCCTCAAATGTGAGGATTGCCACAAACTAAAGGGAGATTCCTTCCTAGATGTTAGGGGCATGTGTGCGGGGTGTCATAACCCTCAGTATGCAGAGCTACTGGATGCACAACAGAAGGTGATAGAGGCCGGTTTTGGGGAGATTATAAATAGGTTTGTCCAGATGGAGGATGGCCATGTTGTGCATAGGCTAGAGCATTATCAGGACTTATACAAGAAAGTGTTTTCTGGTGTAGAGCTGCTGCAACTTTACGGTATCCACAACTTCTCCTATGCGGCAAGAATCCTGTCATTTCTGGAGGATATTATGAAAAGTCTGGAATACGGGTCTGAGTAAAGGGACTGGGGGGATGATCGAAGAAACAGTGCGGTTTTATTCTTCCGAAAACCTGCAATTGGAAGGAGTCCTAACCTATAAAGAGGACTTGAGGTGGGGACATAAGGTCCTCCTCTGCTCTCCGCACCCAAACCTGGGAGGGAATATGGACAACAACGTCATACTGGCCCTGGCCCAGATGCTGGCCGAGAATGGGTTTATTACCATGAGGTTCAACTATAGAGGAGTGGGTGGGAGCCAGAGCCACTGTAAGGATTTTGCGGAAAATTATAAGTACTGGGAGACAACCTTCGGAGACGGAAATCTGGAAGGTCCCATGAATGACGCAGAGGCAGCGCTTGAGTTCCTGAAATCCACGGCCACCGAGGATTTTCTCAGGGTTTTTATCGTGGGCTATTCCTTTGGGGCCGTGATAGGTATGAAGGTCGGAGTGAACGAAAATTCTGTCGAGGCCTTCGCAGGCATAGCAGCCCCTTTCGGTGCCTACAGCTTTGATTTCCTCACGATGTCCAAGAAGCCCAAGCTCTTTATTTGTTCCGACAACGATTTTGCCACCACAGTTGAGGACATAGAGGTCGCCGTTGCAAGACTCTCCGGACCCAAAGAACTCACAATAAAGACCCACTCAAGCCATTTCTATATAGGCACCGAAAAAGAACTCTGCCAAGACGTCCTCCACTTCTTCCAGCAACATTGCCAAGCTTGTACGTAGATTTGTCCTTAGCCTACTGTTTGGTTCTCTCCAATATTGGTGGTTCCGTCCCTAGGCGTGATCTGGTAGGTTCTACAGAATTGTGTGTAATCTTAACCCAGGAAGAATGGGTTGCTGGTGTAAGATATTACGGCTATGAGATGAGTAAAGTAGGCTTTGGACCATCTCTGAAACTTACGACAAATCTCAGGTGGGCAAAAAGTGGGCAGAAGGGGTTCAAAACCATAGAGATTAGGACAAATTAAATTTTGACATAGAAAAAGGTGTGGCAACGTAGCAGCCTTACAAGCAAGAGGTCAGTGGTTCGAGTCCACTATCGCCCACCATATTCCACCCATCCGCATGTGTACATATGAAATTATACTTGACAATCCTTCGAGCTAGTAGTAGTTTCTGTGGCAGATGAACCCGCCTGAGAAGCAAACCTACAATTAACAAATAAAGCCCAAATCCAGCTTAAACCAGACGGCATCACCGTGAGTCCACAGGTGAGTAGTTATTTAAGGCTGGTGGAGAGAAAGAACCTCTAAAAAACAGCCGTAAACCGTTAAAAAAAATGGTGCATTAAGGAGACAGACATGGCTAAACAAAGAAAGAGACATAAGTATGCACTTCCGACCTTTTGTATGGGTATCGTGAGCCTCGGTCTTCCTTGGGCTGCGGTTTTCACTCCTTTGCACATTATAGCGCTCATTTTGGGTTCCGTAGCGCTTAGCGACATGAGCAAAAGCCCTGACTTCTCGGGAAAGGGATACATCATAGCTGGTATAACTTGTGCAGCGCTTGGGGGAGCAGTGGCGGGTCTTTTTGCATTTCAAATTCTTCCTATTACTGCAATATTCCCAGGTAGGTAATGGCATTGGGGGGATGGACTTGCAGGAAGGGCAGGATTATAACTAGAAATGACAATTTGGTATCCTCAACTACGGTTGCTCTCTTATCCTAAAGTTTCCCCCTTTCTTTAGTCTCAGGGTTCCACACTGATAGATAGGCCGACAGGCCCACTGACAAAGGCAATAGCAAGTAATATACTGAGGCTTATAACAAATTTTTTGAACATAAATACCTCCTCGAACATTGGACATTAAACATAAAAGACTTTAGAATTTTGCAAGGTTATTTTTTTAATCAATAATTGTCAAGAAACAAAGTAAGTGAGTCAGATTGCAGATAAATCCTCCAAAACGCCCTCAAAAGGACAGGGGTCGTGGAGAGGAGCACTCTCTACAACCCTGTCTGTATAGAATTCAACACCTAACATTTTACACCATGAGGACGAGTACAAATCAGGTTTAATCTGTGTCTGTCCCTTTGCTTGAGTGGGAATATAACTGCCCAATTTTCGCCGAAGGCAAATCTGCTTTAGGCGTAACGCGGGACAAAGCTCGATAAGGTGAACGACCTTAAACCACCCATATCATCCTGAAAAACGGCCATCAGAAACGGTTCTAATCCCCCCTTCCTTAAAATGCCTTTCCATCCACCCTACAGACACATCGGCCCTTGTGTCAAACTGCGGCACATAAGGCTTTAAATCTAGTAGAGGGGTTTTGTCTATCATATCGACCTCGGAGATTACTAAGGTGTTTTCCTTCCTCTCCGAAAGCTTAACTACAGATATGCCGATTGGGTTGGGGCGCCTGGGTGCCCTGGTGGCGAAAACCCCTCTCTCGATGTCCTCAATAAAGGGCTTGCACGTAAGGTTGTAACCTTTGGAAAGATGAAAATGATAAACAAGGATGAGATGAGAGAAACCCTCAATATCCCATAGACCTTTAGCATACTCCGGATAAACTTCTACCCTGCCCGTTGTCTGGGGCTTAAAGACCCCTTGTATAGGAACCCCTTCTGCTGTCTTAAAATCCGTATGGATGATGCCTATAGGGCGATAGGTAATTTCCATAGTTCCTCCCATGCCAAGCTCCCGTCAGTTATAAAAAGACAAGAGGCTGAAACACAAGTGAATTGACTTAGCCGACATTTCCCGGTTAGGGCCCCAGATCGGCCTTGTGGGTGATTGCAACATTGGCAACAAAGAGGGCTTAAGAAGGCGCAGTAAACAGTGCCCCCTAAAAATCCCATTTCTACTCTTTCGGTAGATTATGGCAGTCCATACACAACATCACGAGTTGAATAAATTGCAATCTGGCACCGTCACCATTTTTTGCATCCACAAACCTTTGGAGTCTCTTCACTGCCATATGGAATGCCTTGTCACGCATTTCAAACTCTTCTTTTGCAGCACCTGTCCAACCCAGGGCCTCGCATGTACTCAACAGACCCTGTGTGCCTTGCTCGATTCTTGACCAGTCATCTAATGCAAGTCCGGCCATTAAATGTTTGGTATTTCTGAGCTTACGCTGCATCTGTTTCTTGAGACGTGCATCGGACTCTCCCTGGGCTACGTTCCCTATGCAGAATGCCATGCTCAAGCATAACAGTGATATAACACCAAATCTCTTCAAAGCTTGGCTAACCATCTATTTGCCTCCCTTAATCTTTAAATGTTGGACCGTAAAAATGGGCTTTCATCGGACGGGGTAAATGCCTGAAAAGTTGGCCAATCAGTTGGCTATTTTGCAGTCGGTAAATCATGACACCCCCAGCACGTGATGGTCGCATGTACAAATGCTCGTTGAGTGTCAGCCAGGTTCTTTTTCTTTGCGTGTTTCAGGAGTGCCTGGGCGGCTGAGTGAAAGGCCGCATCCCGTTTTCCAAATTCTTCTTTTCCTGGACCTGTCCAGCCAAGTGCCTCACAGGTCTCTACCAGGCCTTGTGCAGCTTTTTCTATCCTGGACCAATCTTCTAGTGCAAGTCCGGTAAGTAACTCTCCCATGTTGTCTAGTTTCTTTTGCATTTGTTCCTTAAGGTCTGTTTCTTGCCCTCCCAATGTGACTGCTTGTGAGAAGAGCAAGAAGCTTAGACAAAATGCGGTCAGAATTGCAAATACCTTTAAGGTTGGCGCATTCATTATCCCCTCCTTATAATGAGAATGTTGTTTTAGAGCAGCTAATAGAAGCATCCCTGTTTTGCCAGGTAGAAAGACACAAAAGGGGGCTGTTCATAAAAATTTATTGTCAACCATACTGTAAAAATTGTCAACATGAAATAGGAGGAGTAAATATCTCCCTGCGGGGGTTTTAATTTATTCTCCCCTCCCTAGTCTCTGTATGCGGTCTTGCAGGAACCCCAGTGAAGTCTGCTCGGCTTTCAGCTCGGCCAGTATCTTCAAAGCCCCTGCCTTAAGAGCACTTTCCAGGTTGGGCTCGCTTAACATCCAGTCTCTGTCGAGAAAGTTATGTATCTGTTCGGCCATCTCCTTTTGAAGAATCTGTTTATGGTGTTCGTTCGTAGGCTTTTCGCCCCAGAGCTTTTTGCTCCCCTCCAGACCGCCCTCGGGAAGTGAGAAATCTTTCACCAATCGGCAGCCAGCCCAAAAGAGCAGACTTCCGAGTTCAGTGACCACTGGTGGTACTCCCTTGCGAAGTGCTAGATATGTTTTTTCATCTTCTTCGTACCAGATCATGGTATGGCCTCCGGGCCGGATCAAATTACCAAGCAGCTCAAATAGTTTTCTGTCAAGACCGGTGCTTGGGAGATCGACTACGAGCCGGGTCTTAGTTTGGCTGTTGAGTTCGATGCGGTTGTGATAAGTAAAGATTTCCATCCAGGGAGTTACGCCTTTGCCGCCAATGCTGTACAAACCTTCGATGACCGGCAACTTCGAGGTTAAATAGCGTTCTTGCCGCATTGCGTACGTGCCAATCCTTCCTGTGTGTGTGTTTGCTTGGGTCAGCGCCGGGGAAGATAATCCAATAGTGAAGAACTTCCATCCGGACATCTTCGTTTGTTGCAGCCTGACGACCTTAAGAGTGTAGTCACCGAGTTTCAATCCATCAAGATTCGCTATCGGATGAACTTTCTCCATCTGGGTTTTCACCTCAATATTATAAAATATCCGGCGTGATTTTATCTGGAAGCAGAGACCAAGTAAAGAAGGGTCTAGTTCTGCTGTTAAGTAGTTGTCAAGTAAACGCCCCGAAACCCCCTGAAATTGGCAGACCTCACAGAAAAGGTAACCCACCACAATCCCCAAGAGAATCGAGCGCTTGACACTAGAACTAACAACTGCTATCTTCTCAGAAGTGGGGGTACAAGGAAGAGTCTGGTGATTTGAATCCATTAACGCCCATGATGGCCCATCCTGCACAGACCCCTGGAGGAGCTGATTCCAGTCTGTGCCTGGTGGAGAAGGGCTAATGCCTGATAATGGTTCATGCCACCCTTGTAAAACTCATAAAAGGGAACAGGGGGCGGCCTGAAGGTACATTGAGGGCTATGGCGATGTCACGAGGGTTTGACGACCAGACCTTTAGTGATACGCTCGCCTTCGTTAAGGAAGAACCCCTTTATTTTCAAAGAATATGCAAGCCGGACATTGGTAGGGGCAAACTGGCGGGTATAATAGCGATTAACTTTGCCACCTCAGTAGTTGGGTTGGGCAACCTGATATTTCTCTGGCGGTCAAGGCCTCAGAGGGTGAAGGCGATAGTTGCCCTTGCATTAAACGTGGTGGCGGTTACCCCTTTGATGCTTGTTACCCTGTACGGTTATTTCCTGGTGCTGGGCCTGGGTATTTGGATGACCGTTGAGGCGGTGAGGTGCTACAGCGAGAGCAACATTCTCAGGTATAAGCTGGCAGAGAAATACGGCGGCATGATAAAGTAGCTCCCAAAAGTGGGGCCGTAGCTCAATTGGCTAGAGTACCAGACTGTCGATCTGGTGGTTGCGGGTTCGAGTCCCGTCGGCCTCGCCA
>JBHIBD010000023.1:0-34103 GCA_046758865.1 Candidatus Brocadiales bacterium
TCCCACCTGAGTCAGCAAGAGCTCCAAGACATAGTGGAGTTCATGAAGGCCCTCTAATAGTAGAGGTGTTAAAAGGATAGAGAGGAGAATGCTGGTCATTACTCCTAGGCCATGTCGACCTCTCTCTCCTCTCTTAGAGGTACTTTGCAGAAAAGGAGGGTATTGCTGGGAGGCTGTAGTAACAGAGGTTGTACCCCTTTTGAAGTTCGCCAAAGGTAAGTCCTGCTTGTGGTGGACTTACGTTCACAATACAGATGCGTTTTTGGCGCAGACCCGCGGGGGCGCCTCTAGCTTGAGACATTGAGGCATACTGAAAGGAGGAGAAAACTAACGATGAAACAATGGTTATTGAAAGCCATGGCCACCCTGGTGGTAGTTGGGCTGATGGCGTTCTCCGGCTTGTGTAAGAACGCATCAGCGGCCCACGTGATGGTAGGTGGCTCAACACCCGGGAAGGCCCTATGGACCGACTACTGGGGAATGTCCAAGGAGTGGCAGGGTAAGATAGACACAATTCTGTTCACACAATCGCCCAAAACGGCTGCCGGGGACCCCTATCACCAGTATCCCAACTACATCCCCGAGGGTAGCCGAATAGCATCTCTTAATCTCGCAAACAAGCAGACCAAGGTACTTACATCTAATTTCTCAACCGCATTTGACCCATGCACCTACTGGGACGGCAAGAAGTTTGTATTTGCCGCCATCAAGGGTAGCGGTTTCTCACAGATATGGGAAATGAACATTGACGGCTCCAATGCCCGTCAATTGACGGACCTTCCTGGGAACTGCAGATGTCCCATATATTATGCCGCTGGTTCAATACAGCCCGGTGAAGGAAACATTGTATGGCGTGATAGGTACTTTGAGGGTGATTGGAAGATCCGTGGTACAGTAGAAAAAGCAGGTTTTATCATCTTTGCCTACTCTCCTGATGGTATACGGGACGAGTATTACAATCCCTTTAGCTACCAGCTCTGGAGGATTGACCCCGTTGGTGGAAAGGTAATGGAGCGTATCACCGGGGCAAAGATGAGCGGTATCGCCTTTCCCAATCTCAACACTGTGGTAGACCATATCGTCTACAACCTGAGTTCCGATTTTGACCCCTGGCTGACCAGGGACGGAAGGGTCGGTTTCTCAAGCACACAAGCCCTAGGCAACAGGATGTATGGTAAGGGCAGGATTGCCTTCTTCACAGACAATTGGGACGGCTCTTATCCTCAGCCCTTCTATGGGAACTGCGAGGGCGAGGGTGAGATAAGCCACTCCAGGGTCCAGGCCAAGGAGCACCCCGATAATATGGTAATCTTCACAGAAGGCCCCTACCAGAACTATGGTGCTGGACAGTTGGCCTGCGTCAGATACACAGCCCCATTCCAGAGCAACTATCGTCAGCTCACAGATGGGCGAGGCCTATACAGAGACCCTTCACCAGTACCCGACGGCAGGATGGCCGTCTCTTACGCAGAGAGAGCAGACTTCGGGATATACTGGTTTGACTTCTCCAAGGGAGCCGTTGGTGAGCTAATTTACGACGATCCGAACTGGAATGACCATCAGCCAACCCCTGTGTACGTTAAGTACAAACCGCGCTGGATCAACACCTTTACCGCTGGTAACAACTTTGGAGTCACTGTTGTGACCTACCAGCCGTTCGACCAGGTGAAGGTAGAAGGTTACCCATCTTCCTGGGGCACCGGTATCTGCTTTGACACCACCTACACACCCCCTCCTGGTAGTACCACCATTGGAGGTATAACGGTTGGTCCTTACCCCTGGCAGTTGGCCAAGCCGCTGAAGCAGGGTGATGTAAAGGCTGTAAGGGTATTGGGCGGCTACCACTGCAAGGAGCCCGACTCAAAGAGGTTTGCAGTTGGCGTTGGCAGCCACCTCTTAGGTGGGACACGTACCAGCAGCAATTCAGGTACTTCTTTCGCCCAGATTGGAATATGGGGCTATCAATATGTTGAGGACGATGGTTCTGTTGTCACCGCCGCCCCAGCTGACCACCCTGCGTCCTTGCAGACCCTGGATGAGAGAGGCATGGCCCTCTGCACAGCGATGTGGTGGGGCTACCTGAGGCCGTATGGTGGTAGGATATGCAGTGGTTGCCACGACGGTTCCTACAGGGGAAGGGCCTTCAAGAACGAGCACTGTAAGGCCCTCTACAACTGGTGGTACGATGACAGAAGCCACTATGATGCACCCTTCCTATGGGGTTATGTAAGGATTGACAGGAATGGCTATTATGCAGGCGTAAAGCACGGTGAAGACGTGGTGGTACCGGCCGACGTCTACTATGGTGGTCCCTCTGGTACAACTTCTCAGCCTGTGGAAGGACTCACCAGGGAGAAGTGGAGAACGGTTGATTTCAGAAGGGACATCCAGCCCATAATAGACGCAAAGTGTGCCAATTGTCACAACGGCACCATCCCGCTCAACCTGAGCGGCGGTTCTACGCCGGTAGAGGTCGGTGGTGCGGCTGCTTTCAGTAAGGCCTATAACGGCCTACTGGCACCGCAGCCTGGCAAAGACCCTGTGCTGGGTGGAAAGTATGTGCATCCGGCGAGCGCCAGGGACAGCCTTCTTATCTGGAGGCTTTATGAAGAGACACTCAGTGACTTCCCACCCAGGGCCAACCCATTCCCCATCGAGGGTAGGCTGCTACACAATAAGTTTCTTACCCCCGAGGAGAGGTATCTCTTCGTGGAGTGGGTGGACATTGGTGCACAGTGGGATAACATCCCAGGCCCTGACTTCTATCCAGGTTACCGTGGCTAAGTTAAGTAGTTAAGGGTTGAATTAGGTAAGGCTTAACAATAGGCTGGCAGGGTACTTAGTGCCCTGCCAGCCTCTTTTGTTTTGCACCCAGAGGGTCTGCAAAAATATCTTGACAGTTTATGGTTTATTAGTATAATTGCCGAGAATCATATTTAGCAATCACACGGAGGGAACTGGGAAGGAGGGGGGTGATATAGTCGCTATATTCCTGCCACAAAAGCTTTTGCTAACCTACAATAAGCGTTGTAGATGACTCATATTGCGTAGTAAAGAGGAGAACATAGAAAGGAGACAAGCTGGGTATGAACATTTTTAAGAGACCTTTGTCATACTGTACCATTCTGGCGATGGCAGGGTTCCTCCTGCTAGGTAGCCAGGACGTATGCTTGGGTGATCCCGACCCCGCTACGTTTCAGGAGGTAGCATCATCGATTTATGGCCAGCCCGTAGGCAAGTCTGACAGCGGTGACCTATATGTATTTGGTCTTACCTCAGAATATGTACCTCCCGAGTACGTGGACGGCATGGGACCTTACAAGTCGTTCCTAAAATTCCTGCCTGTAGTACGTTGGTATAGACCACAAGAGTACTGGGTCAACAAGAACAGCGTGGAGGGGGTGTTTAAGACCGAGGAATGTGTGCTCTGTCACACTGTGCAGACCCCGACCATTGTTAATGACTGGAAGGCCAGCGGCCACGGCAACCCCAGGCCAGATGCAGAGACTGCAAAGAAGTACTACTTGGGCGACCCAGCCGCAATGGCCCAGAAAGCCGATGCCATAGCGCAGCGTATCGGTGAAGATATAACCGTCGTTGGTTGTGACAAGTGTCATGGAAACGACCACCAAAAGCTTCAGATGCCCACCTGGAAGACCTGTCAGGGCTGTCATCCTGAGCAAACGTCTGGACATCGCTCCGGTGGACTAGGCTCGCACACCCACGCATGGACGGTAAACGTCCTAGAATTCTCCTGGCACGTTGGGAAGCCACCGGAGGAGGTCAATGGCTGTCAGGCATGTCATGCCATTATTGAGAACCGATGCGACGGCTGCCATACCAGGCACAAGTTTAATGCCGCCGAGTCCAGGAAGGCGCACGCATGCAGGTACTGCCACCTCGGTGTAGACCACAGAGAGTGGGAGATGTATAATGTCTCCATGCATGGCATACTCCATTCTGAGGAGATGGCCATACAAGACTGGACGAAACCCGTGAAGAAGGGCAATCACAGGGTGCCTGCCTGTGCCTACTGCCACATGCAGGACGGCGACCACAACGTCCAGAGGTTTGGGACAATCTATAGTGATATGGGCATGTTTGAGATAGACCGCGGTGCCCCAAAATGGCAGGCAAAGAGGGAGGCATGGGTCAAGAAGTGTATGGACTGCCATTCTCCCAACTTTGCAAGAGACCAGTTGAGGTCAATGGACTACGGTATAAGGGTAAGCTTCACCAAGTGGCGTGAGGCTGCCAACATCATCGTGGGTTGCTACCTCGGTGGTGAGCTAGACCCCATGCCCACAGACCTTGCACCAGACTGGTACGGGCACTATACCTTTAGTCTGTTACCCACAGGTGACCCCAGGTTCTACAATGTCTCGGAGATAGAGCGGCTGGGGCTTGAGTTCATCTGTTACCAGACGGCCCAGGTATATAAGGCCCTTGCCCATATGGCCATTTACAACGCCACTTACGGCACGGGTGGTGCCTTTGAACAGGACCGCATGCTGATCCAGATAAAGGCGGAGGCCAGCCGTCTGAAGAGATTTAAGGCCCTTGAGGAGAAGGCTGGGATAGAGTACAAGCCGCCGGAGTTCTGGAAGCATGGTGAGTACACCGACCTCCTCTTAGGTTGGAAGAGGAAGGAAGGGGACGTGGACCTTGCCTGGTTCCAGAGGACCGACATCCCGCATCGTCATAACGCCGATTCGGGTCTGGAGGCCCACATCCCAGAGGTGCACGGACACGAGATACACAAATAGTAGGGCTGGAATCGTTTTGCTGTAAATCGGGAGGGTAGCAGAAGGTTCTTTGCTACCCTCCTGTCATTTTAGCACTATGGAGGCATTTATTATGAGGACTGAAGCTACAAGGCCCCTGGTAGAACAGAAACTCCCAGATGAGAAGGGCCGCTTCGGCAAGTTTGGTGGCAGGTATGTTCCAGAAACATTGATGCCAGCACTTGAACAGCTTGAACGAGAGTATCTTAGCGCTAAAAAGGATAAGAGCTTCCAGAGGGAGCTGAATTACTATCTAAAGGAGTATGTGGGCAGGCCCTCGCCTTTGTACCTGGCCGAAAGGCTAGGGAAGCTGATGGGCGGTGTGAAGGTATATCTAAAGAGGGAGGATCTGAACCACACAGGCGCCCATAAGATAAACAATACCTTAGGCCAGACACTCTTGGCAAAAAGGATGGGTAAGCACCGAATAATTGCGGAGACCGGTGCCGGACAGCATGGCGTGGCCACCGCCACGGCGGCTGCCATGTTCGGCCTAGAGTGCGAGGTCTATATGGGAGAAGAGGACATGCGGCGCCAGTCCCTGAACGTATTCCGCATGAAGCTCCTCGGCACAAAGGTCATTCCCGTTAAGACAGGTTCAAAGACATTAAAGGATGCCACCAACGAGGCCCTGAGGGATTGGATGGCCTCGGTAAGAAATACCCACTACATAATAGGCTCTGTCGTAGGCCCACACCCGTATCCAGTAATGGTAAGAGATTTTCAAACCATAATCGGAAGCGAGGCAAGGGAACAGATATTGGAAAAAGAGAACCGACTCCCCGACTGTTTAGTTGCCTGCGTGGGAGGTGGCAGCAATTCAATAGGGCTGTTTCATCCGTTTGTTGAAGACGAGGGCGTAAGGATGATAGGCGTAGAGGCTGGTGGTTTTAGTCTAAATGTCGGTGAGCATGCAGCAACGCTTTCTTACGGAAAGGTAGGAGTGCTGCATGGTAGTATGAGCTATGTGCTCCAGGACGAAGACGGTCAGACCCAACCGGTCCACTCCATCTCAGCGGGGTTGGACTACCCCGGTGTAGGACCTGAGCATAGTTACCTCAAAGATATAGGTAGAGTAGAATACGTGTCTGTGACAGATGCTGAGGCCTTGGAGGCGTTTCAGGCATGTGCCCAGTCAGAGGGCATCATTCCTGCCCTTGAGGCCGCCCATGCCCTGGCTTACATCATGAAGATTGCACCCTCCCTTGGCAAGGGCAGCATAATCCTCATCTGTCTCTCGGGAAGCGGGGACAAGGACTCCTTTGAGGCGGCGGCAAAGCTGGGAGTAAAGATTTAGCCCTCCAGCTCATGGATAACAGAATTGACCAGAAGTTTAAGCTGTTAAAAAGTAGAAATGAACCCGCATTTATCCCATTTATAACCGCCGGTGACCCTAGCCTTGAGGCCACCAGAGAACTCATCCTAGAACTTGAAAGATGTGGTGCAGACATCATAGAGTTAGGTATCCCTTTTTCCGACCCCATCGCCGACGGCCCCGTAATCCAGGCCTCCTACTATAGGACACTAACAAAGGGGCTGAAGCTGGCAAATGTTTTCCGCTTCGTTAAAGACATAAGAAGGGAAACAGATATCCCTATTGTTTCCATGGTGTCATACAGCATTGTCTTCAAAAACGGTGCAGAGAACTTCGTAGTTAACGCAAAAGAGGCCGGTTTTGACGGCGCTACCATCCCGGACCTACCCATAGAGGAAAGTGAGACGGTATTTCGTGCCGCAAAAGAGAAAAATTTTCGCATAGTCTGCTTCGTTGCACCAACCACTACACCTGACCGGATGGCCCAGATTGCAGCAAGCACCCAGGGTTTCCTATACTACATGTCAGTTGTGGGGATAACAGGTATGCGGAACAGCATGCCCAAAGACATGGAAGAAAACATCCAGAAAATAAAGAAGATGACGGATAAACCCGTTGCCCTCGGCTTTGGTATCTCTACGCCTGAGCAGGCCAGGGTAGTGGGTAGTGTAGCTGACGGTGTAATTGTGGGAAGTGCCCTTGTTAAAGAAATAGAAAGGCATCTGGATAGCTCCCTTTCAGAGATAGTAAAGGCCACAGGAGAGTTTGCCTCCCTGCTGGCAAGAGGTGCAAAAGGAAAGGCTTAAGGCCAGTTTGAATGTCTCTAGGGGAGATTACTAAGATAGGAGGGGAGGGATTTTGTAAATGTTTAAGAGAACAAGCCTCTTTTTAGTCTTTTTTTTCTTATCCGTTACAGTTTATGCCCAGGACCTGGAGGATTTACAAAAACAGCTAGAGGAACAGCAGGCCTTGATAGAAAGTCAGAAAAAGATGATAGAGTCACTGGAAATGGCATTGGCCGAAAAGGTTCCACCCAAGATTGCAAGGCGTGAGGTCATGCGAAAGCAGTCCGTAGAGAGAGGCAAAAAGATTTATTTTGAGAAAGGCTGTGCAAAATGCCACGGAGAAGAAGGGGAGGGAGGCAAAGGCCCTTTCTTAAGTGGAGTTACATTAAAGTACAGTGAGGCGTTTCTGAGTGCCTGCATAACCAGTCAAGCAGTACATCACGGGCCCAAGACCATTATGCCTGCCTTTACTGAACTTTCCATACATGAAGTTCAAGACCTCCTGAACTTCCTTGACACCTTTAACCCTGGCCGGGAAATCACCTCTGGGATAAAGGGGAAAAAGCTGTGGAATAAGTTGGGATGCCTCTCTTGTCACGGCGAAAAAGGGGAAGGGGCCCTCACTGGTCCATCTCTAAGGGGAATAACTTTAAAGTACAACTACGACTGGATCCGTATCTGTATTACTGACCCGACGGTCCATCACGGGCCCAAGGCCATGATGCCCTCATTTAAGGAGGTGCCTTTTTCAGATGTGGAGGCAGTGATAGACTATATGAGTACCTTTTGAAGGAAAAAGGTTAGATGACTACTATGGGTATCAGCGAGGAAGCAGTAGAGCTTGTCCCAGGTGTCTTTTGGGTGGGAGTCATAGATCGTGAACGCACCCTCTTTGATAGTTTTGTAAGCCTTCCGTACGGAACAACTTATAATGCTTACCTTGTTGTTGGAAAAGACAAGGTGGCGCTGGTTGATACGGTCGGCTCAGAGTTTGGTGACGTCCTGGTAAAAAAGGTCAGCGATCTAGTAAAACCAGAAGATATAGACTATGTGGTTATGAACCACGCAGAACCAGACCACGGGGGATCAATACCCAAGCTCCTATCTATCGCCAAAGAGGCCCGGCTCGTTGCTACACAGAAGGGGGTGGGCATGGCAAAACTATTTTATGATGTCCCGGAAGAGAGGACACAGACGGTGGGAGACGGAACAAGAATCAACCTTGGTGGGAAGACGCTGAGGTTTATAGATGCCCCCTGGCTTCACTGGCCAGAGACAATGTTTACCTACTGCGAAGAGGACAAAGTCCTTTTCAGTTGTGATTTCTTTGGCGCCCATATGGCAGCAGATAAAATGTACGAAGATGAGGTGGGTGATATAGTGCTTGCTGAGGCCAAGAAGTATTATGCCGAGATAATGATGATATTCATAAACCCTCTTAGAAAGGCACTCGATAAGGTGGGGGGGTTGGATATAAAGATAATAGGCCCAAGCCATGGACCCGTGTATCGTAACCCATGGCGTATAATTGATGCCTATGAGAAGTGGGCAAGGGGTCCCCTGGAGCCCAAGGCGGTGGTTATCTACGTATCTATGTATGGGAGTACGGCGGCCCTGGAGAAGGCCGTGGTCGAAGGCTTGAAGGAAGAGGGGATAGAGGTAGTAGCTTATAACATGGTAAGGTCTGATATTTCCCAGATGGTTATAGACCTTGTGGATTCCAGTGCCATTATCTTCGGCTCACCGTCCTTTTATGGTGGTACCCATCCCCGTCTTGCCTCCTCTGTGGAGCTTATAAGGAGCATCAAGCCCAGGGGCAGGATAGTAGCCGCGTTCGGCTCTTATGGTTGGGGTGGTGGAGCGGCTAAGGAGATAAAGACCAGGCTGGCGCCGGCTGGCTTCGACGTGATAGAGACCCTAGAGATACAGGGTCCGCCCCGGGAGGAAGCGCTTGGTAAGGCCCGTGCCCTTGGGAAGACTGTTGCACAGAAGGTGAAAGAGGTTTCGGCAAAGACTTAGGTCCCCTGGGCAGCGCATTCCGATGTTTCGCCAATGTCTGCCGAAGTGAACTCCGAATCACAGTAAGGGCACGTGAAAAATGTCACGCCTTTCCCGCACACAGGGCAACCCGTAGAGGCAGCCTCTAGCCCTTCAGAAATCTCTACTTCCTTGTGGCATACAGGGCAGTTGGCAAGTCTCAACATATCATTGCTCCTCTGTCTTGTGTAAATGTAATAAAATTAATATCTTATATCTAATTCTAGTATATAGCTTTTTGCCTAGCTGGTCAATTCTTTGGCGGTATTTGAAAGGAATTAGGCCCAATGTGGTGTGTTATTCGAGGCAAAGAAGTTTTTTTATTGACATTTAAGATAATATCTTTATAATTTTTCTTCTTACCAACAAGACCTATCAACGATTGCAGTATTGGAGTAGCGGTATTTAGAAAGGAGGTGTAAGTTTATTGGGGAAAGGAGGAGGAGTCAAAAGGTCTATAAATATTAGATCTAAGAAAGGAGGAGGACTTTTTAACATGCCTAAAACGTTGAAGGTACTGCTAATCCTGGGTGCAGTTGCAGGCCTGTGTTTCTTCTGTTCCTTCAACGGTGGGTTTGATAACGATGTGTATGCTGTAGAAATCATTACCCACTGGGTACCCCATGAGGTCTATGGCATGCCAGGTGAGCCAGATGATTCTGGAAAGGTATTCTTCTCTGGTCTTGGCGCCAAGTACATTGGGGCACCGAAGGGCGGACCGCCCTGGCCTGGAAAGTACAGCAAGTTTTACAGGACATTACCCGCCTATCGCTATTACATTCCTGACGGTATGTACAACAGGGATGACCTCCGCCCGTCGAACCCGATAAAGGGTGTTTTCCGTAATGAGCAGTGTGTGGGCTGCCATGAGGTTCTGACCCCTGGTATTGTAAGGGATTGGAAGATGAGCAGGCACTCCTCAGTAGAACCTGCCCCGGTGGGTTGTCCTACCTGTCACAACTCTGACCACCAGAAGCTGCATATGCCCAGCTCAAAGACCTGTGGTACAGAGGATTGTCATGCTACGCAGTACAACCAGCAGAGCGAAGGTGGTATCGGCTCTCACGCATCCTGCTCAAGTTTCGCCCAGGTAGAGTGCGCATGGTCAATCGAGAGGCCACCGGGAGATACCGCTGGTTGCGTACTTTGCCATACCAGTGCTGAGGAGAGGTGTTCTACCTGTCACGCAAGGCACCGCTTCGACCCCAGGACGGCCAGAAAGTCAGAGCAGTGTAAGGCCTGCCACTGGGGTAAAGACCACCGCGATTGGGAGGCCTACGATATATCCATTCACGGCGTAGTCTATCAGACTGGTAAGTGGGACCCAACGCTGTTTGATTGGGAAAAGAATCTGTCCGAAGCAGATTATACAGGCCCCACGTGCGCATACTGTCACATGCGCGGTGGCCACCACAACGTGCAGAAGCTATCCACGGTATACACAAGTATGGGTATGTCTATGTGTGACCGCGGCGCTCCCCTCTGGAAAGAAAAGAGGGACACATGGGTATCAGTCTGTGACGATTGTCATTCACCCAGATTTGGCAGAGAAATACTCCAGTGTATGGACGAGGCCGTAAAGGATGCCGCCCTTAAGTACCGTGAGACCTTCAAGGTTGCAGAAGACCTCTACAGGGATGGCGTACTCGACCCCATGCCTAAGGACCTGGCTCCTGACTGGTCTGGTCAGCACATCTGGAGTCTCAAGATTGGTGCATACCACGGAAATGAGTTTGGTGGCGGCACGGGCGAGTCTGGTGAGTTCAGGATGTCCAACTGCTCCAACGTAGAGCGTCTGTGCTTCGAGAGCGTTGGCTACTGGCAGACCTACATCTTCAAGGGTATGGCCCATGGTAGCTGGAACGATGCCACATACTGCGACGGTTCCTTTGGTATGGACCGCTGGCTGGTGGACGTCAAGACCCAGGCATCCAGGGCCAGGAGGCTTGCAGCCCTTGAAAAGAAAGTAGGCATCACCTGGGTTCCGGAAGACTTCTGGAGGCATGGTGAGTGGCTCGACCAGCTCACCGGTTGGAAGATTGTCAGGGAATATCCTGGCAAGACTATCTTTGACCTCTGTCCAGAGCCTGGTTGGCTAGACACGCATCATGCACCGGCAGCAGAGGTGGAGTACATCGAGGGTAAACTCCACGAGCTCGGTATGAAGGCCGGTAAGCACATGGTTCATGAACACGAACACGGTGAGCATGGCACACATGGTGCAGAAGCGCATGAACACGAACCTCCTGGACATACTCACGCCAGGTAGATTTGTTCGGTTTGTATGAGTGTTTTGTAGTTAATCAAGAGCTGCACAGATAATAGTAGTTACCTCTGTGCAGCTCTTTTTTTGTAGAATGGAGTACACCAAGATGAGGATGGCACTGTCGGTCGTTTTAGGCCTGCTTCTGCTGGGCCAGATATCTCCACCAAATGTTCGTGCAGTTGAAAAAGAAAGGGCCCTTCACAAGGACGTTGCAAGGGATTATTACCAAAAGGGAATGTTTGATGAAGCCGTAAATGAGTACAAAGAGTGGCTCAAGAGGAATCCGTTTGACCCAGAGGCCTTTCTGGGACTAGGCCTCAGTTACGCGGGTAAGGGGTTGCACAAAGAGGCAGTGGAGGAGTACAAACAGGCACTCAAGTTTTATCCAGACTACCCGGAGGCGCACCTCAAGTGTGCCGACGCATATTTCCGATTAGGAGATATAGAGAAGGCCACATATGAGTATCATCAGGTAATTAGGACTAGTCCAACCACGGTCGAGGCCTACTACAAGCTGGCAGTCATACTTAATATGCAGGAAAGACACGATGAAGCAATAGTGCAATGTAAGAGGGCCATCAAACAAGACCCCCAATATGCAGAAGCATATGTTGCCATGGGGCTTGCGTACTATAAGAACGGCGATTTAGATAAGGCGATAAGGAGCTGCAAAAAATCGTTAGAGATAAAACCAGAGCTAATAGAACCTCATAGGACACTGGGTTTTGCATATGTTGATAAGGGTATGACTGATGAGGGCATTGGTGAGCTTAGGATTGCAGTAGAAGCTGTACCTGAAGATATAGAGGCGCGCCTCTGGCTCGGAAACTCGCTGGTCAAGAAGGACCAAAAAGATGAAGCGATAGAGGAATACAAAAAAATTCTTTCAATAAGACCACAGTACGCAGAAGCCCATTATTATCTTGGTCTAATCTATTATGAAAAAGACCTTGTGGATGAAGCAATCAGGGAATATAAGAGCGCAGTAGAGATTGACCCCAACCATCCTGAAGCACACACTGGACTGGGAATGGCATTTAGCCAGAAGAGGATGCTTGGTGAGGTTATCTCTGAATTTAAGAAGGCGGTAGTGATAAAACCCCATCAGCCTGACGAGTTCATTGCCGCCATGAAGGAGGCCATTAATTTTGACCCCAATAATGTAGAGGCCAATGTCTACCTTGGAATAGCACTAGCCAGAAAGGGTAGATTGGATGAGGCGATAGACCTCTACAAAAAGGCCATTTCGCTAAGTCGTTATTACGCCGACGCTCATCACCATCTGGGTCTGGCCTATGCAGAAAAAGGTCTTCTGGAAGAGGCTGCTGCAGAATTCAAACAGGTTATCGCTATAAACCCAAAATACGCAGCCGCCCACAAGGAACTTGCCGCTACATACAATAGAATCGGTGCGCCTAAGGACGAGTACACAATATGGACTAATGCGATAGAACGGACCCCCAGCGACCCCAAAGCACATCTGGGACTCGGCATGTATTTTCACCGGATGAACAGAATCGATGATGCAAAAATGGAGTATAACAAGGTTCTTGAACTGGACCCATATAACGCTAGTGCTTACTATAACTTAGGAGTACTGTACCAGGATCTCCACCTGCCGGAAAGGGCCATACCTTACTATGAAAGGTGCATAGAGCTCAAGCCACAGTATGACAAGGCTCATTTTAATCTCGCCCTCGCATTTCAGGACCAGGAGAGGTACGAAGAAGCGATAAAGGAATACGAAAATGCCCTGCGTATAAACCCTGACTATCCTCAGGGCAGAGTAAATCTTGGCCTCCTCTACTACGCACAGGAAATGTTTGACGAGGCCCTCATACACTTTAACAAGGCCCTGGAAGTTAAACCAAACCTGGCAGAGGCCCTCTACCTTGTCGGCATAATCTACGGTAAAAGGGGGATGCTGGACGAGGCCCTTGAGAAGACCAAAAAGGCGGTGGAACTCAACCCAGGTCACATCCATGCCCATTTTAACATGGCAACTATCCACCACATGAGGGGAGAACTAGAGGACGCCCTGAAGGAGTATAAAGAGACCATACAGCTAAACAGAACCTACGCTGACGCCTACTATAATATCGCCAAGATATACGAAGAGTGGGGTATGAGAGCAGAGGCAGAAAGCTACTTCGTACAGTACAATAAGGCCAAGGCAACACAACAAGACGCCACCGGGGTACAACGTAAGGTCATCGAGGAAGAGCTGTTACTTCCAGACCCAAACGCCTACACAAGGTAAAATGTTCGCAAAAGCTGACACATACTCCATAAAGCAGTACCTACCCACCCCTCAAAGGGGCTATTTCACTTAACGTCTGCGGCACAGCGAATCCCGACGGCCTTATTCCTTTCATCTGGTTTGCCAAAAGACCTCTTTGAGCACCTAAGTTGATACACTGAATTAGCAAAGAGAGAGCCTCCCCGCATAGACCTCACTCCAGTAGATTTTTCTGGTCCCCTGGGGTTAGAGGTTGGGCCCCTTTTGTAGTAGTAACGGTCAAACCAGTCGCTGCACCATTCGAGCACGCCGCCAGCCATATCGCGGCATTTATAAACGCTCTCTCCGCCCTCGTAGCTACCAACAGACAGGGATCCTGTTGCCCCCCAGTTGACCCTTGAGGCGCTGAAGACGTCGCCCCAGGGAAACCGCCTACCATCGGTGCCCCTTGCAGCCTTTTCCCATTCTGCCTCAGTAGGAAGCCGCTTTCCTCTCCAGGCAGCGTAGGCATAAGCATCATACCAGTCCACCCTCGCTATGGGGAAATCTGGGTGGTCGAAGTACCTATCTTCATACCACTTATCAGGTGTGTGGTCTTTGTTCTTGGGTTCTCCTGGATAGCACTTGCTGTGGTCTCCGGTCTTACGTATGTACTGCAGAAACTCCCAGTACTGGGCAGTAGTAACCTCGTACTTGTCCATGTAAAAGGCATCCAAATAGACCTCCCTCTGGGGTACCTCCTCTAACCGTGCATTCCGGGTCATCTCATCGGTGTATTTACTTCCCATTAGAAAACTACCAGCCGGTATGATAACCATCTCGTCCCATTTGGCCTTATTTTCCTTTAAGGCCTCCGTCATTATCTTGTTTCTTCGTTCTTCCTTTTCCTGGAACCTTTTCTCTTTCTCCCAAGGCTTTAGGCCAATCTCCGCCTTCTCCAGCATCGCCACATAGCGCTCTATCCGTTCCCTTTCCTCGGTATTCTCGTACGGTATCAACCTAAGACATTCATCGAGATGTCTCAAGGCCACCTTTTTCTTCCCTAACTTCCAGTACACCCCGCCAAGGTTGTAGTGCACAACCGGGTTTGACGGGTCCAACTCTTCTGCCTTTAAGTATTCCTCTAAGGCCTCCTCAAATAGCGCCTTTTCTCTCAGTTGGTCTGCCTTTTCCAGGTGTTCCTTAGCCAAGTCCTTAATCTGGTCTTCGCCGAGCCCCTTTGGGACAGTCTCTACCTTTTCAGCTAACACAGGCTCAAGTCTCTCACCATCGTAACGACAGAACGTCTCCCCAGGTATACCCTTACGCCAGCACTGAGGGCAGATAAGCACCGTCTCCACGACCTCAAGTTCCTTACCATCCTTTCCGCAGAATTTTACATCTTCCAAATATATCTGGCCACAGCCCGGACACCTCTTTGCCTTCAGTGTTTCGGTCTGAGACCACGCAAAAGGCGTTGATATGCAGATGCTAACGACAAATAGTATACACACAAAAAACCTCATTTTTTAGCCTCCAAACGTCTATACGTAACTAAAGCGTCTTTCACAAACGAGGGTTTAAACCCTACAATTTACCATAAAGCCCCTAAAAATCAACATACTAAAACGGTCAGTTTGTGGACATGGTAACCAGTCTGGGGGTTCAGCGTTAAGAGGAGGGCCTGGAAAAGGCCGGGTCTCTGAACAGCTCTATCAACATGCTAAAAATACTTGAAACAAACTACACTGTTGTGGTAAAATCTGTCCCTTCCATGGCATAAAATATACACCAAGTCTGACAAAGAGGAGGGTTCTGATGGCAGAAGGTGAGAAGTGTGAATGCTGGTCAACGAAGGCCAAGGAGTGGGCAAAGCAGAATAAGAAGATACTAGGGGTTGGCCTTGGCGTGTTTCTTCTGGTATTCATCATTGGCAACCTGAAGATGTACCACTACTCCGAGACCAGTGAATTTTGCGGCACACTCTGCCATGAGATGGACATACATTACTCCTCCTTCATGGAATCAAAACATCACAATGAACACGTGCACAACTGTCATGAATGTCACGTGGGACCTGGCCTAAAAGGTTTCCTCCATGCAAAGCTTAGCGATGGTAACCACGATACCTTTGAGCATATAAAGGGCACATTCGCCGATGGTAGGATTATAGAGATTGCAGAAGATAGTATACCGATAATAAACGGCAACTGCGTGAGATGCCATACCGAGGAATACACAAAAGACGCAACACACCTACCTGCAGTAGCAACAAGTGTACGCAAAATAGGGGAAGGTGTCCTTAAGAGTCTCATATGTACCGATTGCCACGCTGGTCTAGTACATCCCCATATGCCGGGAGACCTCTTCAAGGTATACACAGAGACCAAAAAGGCCCACCCCGATGCTAAAATAGAACCTATAGGCACGTATAAGGATGTGGAATGCCTGGGCTGCCATAAGAACACTACCCCCAAGGTCGTGAAGGAATGGACTATGGGCCTACACGCCAAGAAAGGTGTGACCTGTGATGCATGTCATGGTAATGACCACAGTATAATCAAAGAAAGGGCTGGCCACGTCCCGGCTAATGCCTGTGCGCCATGCCATGAGAAGGCCTACGTGGAGTTTAAAGAGTCCAAGCACATACAGGGCCGAGTTGTAGCAACCCTAGCGGGTGAAGATGTTAAGACAAAACAATTAACCATGTATCTTTGCAAGGACTGTCACCGCTTTAGCATCATACGTCCATGGGACGAGACAGGTGAGGACTGTGGTGCATGTCACTTGGGCCATGTATTCTCCAAACAGGAGGCCGTAAAGCCTTCTGCGTGTGAGAAGTGCCACATTGGTGGAGCATTCCCTGACCATTCCCAACTTGATGTGTCGGCAAACTCCCTGCACGGTAAGATGTATGATAAGTGGAGTAAGAGGGTGGGGCGTACACCTGCGTGCCAGGAGTGTCATGGCCCAGAGAAGAGCCACAATTTTGAGAAATTTAGCGTTGTACCTGAATCACTTTAAAAGATTTGTGCTGTAACAAATTCTAATACACACTGGAAAGGTCTTCACCGTTGAGGTGTCTCAAGAATGAAATCCCACCGAAGCAGGTGGGTTTTTTTATTCAATTAGAGCGTTTATCATGGGCATGAACTTAGTAGAAAAAATATTGCAGGCACACCTCGTATCAGGTGAGCTAAAAACCAACACAGAGATAGGTATATCCGTAGACCAGACCCTGACCCAGGATGCCACGGGCACCATGGCCTATCTACAGTTTGAGGCAATGAGTGTCCCTAGGGTTCGTACCAAAGTGTCTGTAAGCTATGTAGACCATAACACACTCCAAACAAGTATAGAGAACACAGATGACCACCTCTATTTGCAGACGGTGGCAGCCAAATACGGTATATACTATTCTAAGCCCGGCAACGGCATCTGCCACCAGGTGCATCTCGAACGATTTGCCATCCCCGGGCAGACTATGCTCGGCTCTGACAGCCACACCCCCACGTGCGGAGGTCTGGGAATGATTTCCATCGGAGTCGGAGGACTGGATGTTGCCGTGGCCATGGTTGGCGCACCCTTCTTTCTGACCATGCCGAAGGTGGTGCTTGTAAAACTGATAAGTGCGCCTGGCCCCTGGGTCACAGCCAAGGACGTCATTCTTACGCTTCTTCAACGCCTGAGTGTCAAAGGGGGCACCGGCAAAATATTTGAGTACGGGGGGCCTGGTATAAAGTTCTTCGAAGTCCCTGAGCGCTCGACTATCACGAATATGGGAGCAGAGTTAGGGGCAACAACCTCTATCTTTCCAAGCGATGAAATCTCCAGGGAG
The DNA here is from genome assembly GCA_046758865.1 of Candidatus Brocadiales bacterium. GTDB lineage: Bacteria > Planctomycetota > Brocadiia > Brocadiales > Bathyanammoxibiaceae > JBHIBD01. The sequence goes on from JBHIBD010000023.1 coordinate 17,244, forward strand.
TACATGAAGGCCCAAAGGAGAGAAAAAGATTGGATAGAGACAGGCCCAGATGAAGACGCCAGCTATGATGAGGAGATTGAAATAGACCTCGGGAGTCTTGAACCGCTGATTGCAAGACCAAACAGCCCCGACAATGTCTGTAGAGTAAAAGACGTAGCGGGCACGAAGGTGGATCAAGTCTGCATTGGAAGCTGTACAAATTCCTCCTTTCATGACCTAATGACAGTGACCTCTGTCTTAAAGGGACGGAAAGTCCCCTCCCATCTGAGCCTTACAATAAGCCCCGGCTCACGACAGGTTCTAGAACTTATAGGCAGGAATGGTGCCCTGGAAGACCTGATTGAGGCGGGGGCAAGGATACTAGAGCCTGCTTGTGGACCCTGTATTGGTATGGGTCAGGTTCCGCCTACGGGTGGGGTCTCACTCAGGACCTTTAACAGGAATTTCCCCGGACGGTGCGGCACGCCGAATGCCGAGGTATATCTGGCAAGCCCTGAAACGGCCGCCGCTACGGCACTGACAGGGGTTATAACAGACCCAAGGGAGCTAGGTAAGCCCATAAAGGTGCGCCCGCTTCACAAAATACCGATAGACGATTCATTCATGGTGCCCCCCGCAGAAGACCCCGCACAGGTTGAGGTAATAAGGGGGCCGAACATAAAAGAGCTTCCAAAGAAGGAACCCCTAAGCGATTTAATAGAGGGTGAGGTTCTTCTAAAACTGGAAGACAACATAAGTACAGACCATATCCTGCCTGCAGGAACCAAGGTACTTACATACCGCTCCAACATACCCGCCATCTCCAAATTCGTCTTCATGTACGTGGACAAAGACTTTGTTAATAGGGCCAAGGAGAAAAAAGGTGGATTTCTATTGGGTGGTAGTAACTATGGCCAGGGTTCCAGCAGAGAACACGCCGCCCTTGCACCCATGCACTTGGGAATAAAGGCCGTCATAGCGAAGTCCTTCGCAAGAATACACAGGAATAATCTCATTAACACTGGGATTCTGCCGCTTGTCTTTGCAGATGAATCGGGATATGATTTGATAGATAAAGGAGACCAGCTAAAACTCCAAGATGTAAGAGCAGTGCTGGTGGAAAACAAACCAATAACTGTGCTAAACACTACGAAGGGCAAGGAGATCAAGGTAGAACATAGGTTCACTAATAGAGAGGCACAAATAGTCCTTGCCGGTGGATTGCTGAATTATCAGGCTCAGAAGACCGCGGGCATGCAATGAGGACAAAGATAACCATAGTCGGGGCCGGGAATGTGGGAGGAACCACAGCCCAAAGACTTGCAGAGAAGGAAGTCGGAGATATCGTACTGGTAGATGTAGCCGAGGGTATACCCCAGGGCAAATCCCTGGACATACTCGAGGCAGGGCCAATATATGGATACAACGTTAGGCTAACAGGCACAAATACTTACGAAGAGACGGAGGGCTCAAGTATATGCATTATTACCGCCGGTAGGGCTAGAAAACCCGGCATGACCAGGGCTGACCTCCTGGAGACTAACGTCAAAGTGGTAAAGTCTGTTGTTGAGAACTTGGTAAAGAGGTCCCCTGATACAATACTACTGTTGGTAACTAACCCATTGGATGCGATAGCATATACTGCCTATAAAGTGAGTGGATTCCCAAAAGAGAGGGTTATAGGCATGGCAGGTATCCTGGATACGTCCAGGTTTACCACATTTGTTGCCATGGAGCTGGACGTTTCTGTTGAGAACGTGCAGGCGACACTTATAGGCGGACACAGCGACCCCCTGCCATTGGCCAGATATACAACAGTAGCTGGTGTGCCCATAACTGAGCTCATCTCTAAGGATAGGATTGATGCATTAATAAAACGAACAATTGCTGGAGGTGCAGAGATAGTAAATCTTCTTAAGACAAGTAGCGCGTATTATGCCCCATCTGCGGCAATAACGGAAATGGTAACAGCAATACTAAAGGATAAAAAGAAAATACTTCCTTGTACCGTCCTCTGCCAGGGCGAATACGGGCTAAAAGACACATTCATAGGTGCTCCTGCAAAGTTGGGTTCAAAAGGTGTGGAGAGTATTATTGAGCTGACCCTTACAGAAGAAGAAAGAAGTTTATTGAACAAATCGGCCCAAAAGGTAAAAGCCGAATGCACAGAGGTGGACAGGCACATAAAATAGGAGCTGGAAATGATCAAGGGCTCAAGTCTTTGGCCTTGGCTCTTACAGCGCATCAGCGGTCTATTTCTTAGTGCGGGAGTTATAATTCATTTCTGGATGCTCCATAATGGCAGCAGCCCCCCTGCCTACGACCAAGTGGTCGCTCGTCTTATCTCCCCATGCTGGGTGTCATTTTATATCCTACTGCTGGCAGCACTCCTTTACCACGGGCTTAACGGCGCCTGGGCAATCCTCCTTGATTTTAATACCACCTCTTCTGTGAAATCAGCTTCTAAGGTAACACTCTACCTTATAGGGGCTTGTACATTTGTTGCAGGTGTTCTTGTAATGGTGGGCTTTAAACCCTAAAGGAAGACAGGTAAGGTGTAGCTCCGCGCGGCGGCCACCAAGGGATTAAAAGGGGCTGTAGTCTGGCAGCGTCTACTTGGACCATGGAAAAACTTTATCAAATAATAAGTGAAATCAGGTGGAATTTTGGTAGTGAGGTCCTTTCCTTCACCTTGCACAGGATTACCGGCGTTGCATTGGTAATCTTCTTGTTCCTCCATATATGGACACTCAGCTCCGTATTCCAGGGCCCGGTGGCATTTAACAAGGCCGTCAGTAAATTCGACAACCCCCTAGGGCATCTGATGGAATACACACTCCTTCTGGCAGTAATCTTTCATCTATTGAACGGGCTGAGGATAACCCTGATAGACCTGTTTGACCTTACCGCAGTACAGGGAAAACTTCTGTGGATGTCAGTAGGTACGTTAGTCGCTATTGCGGCGTATAGCGTTAAGATATTCTTTTAAGGGGAATTTTTTTAGTGCCATATCACGATATACTGGTTATTGGAGGTGGACTAGCAGGGCTGAGGGCTGCCGTTGCGGCCAATGAAATGAACACAAAGGTCGGTGTACTATCTAAAGTACACCCGCTGAGGTCACACTCTGTAGCGGCACAGGGTGGTATTAACGCCCCTCTCGGCAATCACCCCAGGGGTGCGCATGACAGCTGGGAGAAACATGCGTACGATACAGTTAAAGGCAGCGACTTTCTTGCCGACCAGGATGCGGTTATCCGAATGACCTGTGAAGCAGCCTCACGCATCTATGAGATTGAACACTGGGGCAGTCCATTCAGCCGTACAGAGGAGGGCACGATAGCCCAGAGACCATTTGGTGGCGCTGGATTTCCCAGGACATGCTATGTCGCCGACACCACCGGCCATGCCCTTTTACACACCATTTACGAGCAGATTATCCGGTTCAAACAGGCCGCTGAGCGAAAGGAGTTGGTTATCTATCCGGAGTGGTTAGTGCTGACACTTGTGAGGGAGGGTGACGAGTGTAGGGGGGTGGTGGCAATGGATGTAAATAGTGGAAGGCTTGAGGTCTTCGGGGCTGATACTGTCATATTCGCCACAGGCGGGTCAGGAAGGATTTATGCAAATACTACCAACGCCCTTATTAACACGGGTATAGGCATGGCCGTTCCCTACTGGGCTGACGTTCCACTAAAGGACATGGAATTCGAGCAGTTCCACCCCACCACCATATTGGGGAAGAACATACTCATAACAGAGGGTGCAAGGGGAGAGGGTGGGTTCTTGTTAAATAACAAAGGCGAGAGGTTTCTGGCCCATTACCCGGATTCCCAAAAGGCCATGGAGGTGGCCCCCAGGGACATAGTGGCCAGGAATATTACTCGGGAAATACTTGACGGTAGGGGATTTGAAGGAGGTTATGTACACCTGGACCTTCGGCACCTCGGTCAAGAAAAAATCATGACCAGGCTGCCTGGAATACGGAATATATGTCTGGAATTTAGCGGTGTAGACCCCATTACCGACCCCATTCCCGTTCAGCCGGGACACCACTATACCATGGGTGGAATCGGGTGCAATACTGAGTGTGAGACCGGCCTCAAGGGCCTCTATGCGGCCGGTGAGGTGGCCTGTGTGAGCGTCCACGGGGCAAACCGTCTGGGTGGGAATTCTTTACTTGACACACTGGTCTTCGGCAAGATAGCCGGAGAGAATGCTGCCAAGTATGTTCAGGGCAAGAAGGCAAGAGGAGGGGACGGAAAGGCCCATGCAGATACACTAAAAAGGACGGAAGAGAAGATAAAAAGATTACTGACTAGAGAAGACGGTGAGGATGTCCACAGTATTAAGGAGGAGATGGCAAGAGTTATGGCCGAAAAGGTCGGCATATTTCGTGAGGAGCGTGGCCTGGCTGAGGCACTTGCGCGCATAAAAGAGCTTAGGGAGCGGTTCAGGGACGTTGTGCTAAGGCACAGGGGCAGGAGATGGAACCTGACGTTGCATGAGGCCCTTGAGCTGGAGGGCAGCCTGGACGTGGCCGATGCCGTGGTAACCGGTGCACTTGCCAGGGAAGAGAGCAGGGGTTCCCACTTCCGCACCGATTTTCCCAAGAGAGACGACGAAAAATGGCTAAAGCATACCCTGGCCTTTTACACCAAAGACGGCGCAAGGCTCAGGTACAGCAAGGTGCGGCCCGGACCGTTTAAGTTAGAAGAGAGGGAATATTAATTTGTAGGCGTTTGATTTATGGGTGCAATATCACGCTGAGACGGACAAACCTTACACACCCCCCTCCCCCTTGATGGGGGAGGGCAAGGGTGGGGGTGAACATCACCCTCCCCTAACCCCTCCCATCAAGGGAGGGGAAAAGAAGTTAAATGTAGGAGACGAAAATCCAAGGTTTTGCAGAGGTCTCTTTTCCTGTAAGCATCACATATCAAGCCCTTTCAAATTAGAAGAAGGGATCGACTGAAGTGGGAGATGTAACCTTCAACATATTGCGCTTCGACCCCGATGCGGGCAAAGGTCCCCATTTTGATGTCTTTCGTGTACCGCACGAGAGAAAGGACCTGACCGTCCTGGACGGACTTCATTATATACTGGAAAATATAGATGGTTCCCTGGCCTTTAGGGCCTCGTGCAGGTCGGCCGTATGCGGCTCCTGCGCCATGCACATTAACGGCAGGCACCGACTGGCATGTAACACACTGATTTCCTTGCTTAACACCCGAAATATCACCATCAGGCCCCTTGCCCATACAGAGGTAGAGAAGGACCTATGTGTAGATATGGACATATTTTGGGAGAAATACGAGTTCGTAAGACCCTACCTTATCCCTGGCTCACCCCCACCCGAGAAGGAGCGAATACAGAGCCAGGAGGAGAGGGAGGAATTAAACGTGGTGATTGACTGTATCCAGTGCGGATGCTGCCATTCCGCCTGCCCCGTTACCCTGAGCAGCAATGAGTATGTTGGCCCTGCAGCACTCCTGAAGATAGACCGCTTTGTAAGGGATTCTCGCGACAGTGCCCATGCCCAGAGGATAGAGCAGGCAGACGGCCCCTACGGCGCATGGAGGTGCCACAACATATTCGCCTGCCAGTGCTGCCCCAAGGAGCTTGACCCGCCCCGCTCCATCGCCCACATCAAGAGGCGGCTTATGGGCAGGAAACTATTGGGTAGGGAGAAATAAATTCGTTATTCTGGTAGAGGTATAATTAGTGCAAACGTAGGGTCACGGTACGCCATGCCCCTACCGCTTTTCCAGATGCATCAATTTACACAGTAGAGGATATCTCTGCCCCCTGGATATTAGCCCTGGCCGCTGTCAGGCGGGCAATTGGGACCCTGTAGGGGGAGCAGCTCACGTAATCCATACCTAGACGGTGGCAAAATTCAATAGATTCGGGGTCGCCGCCGTGTTCACCGCAGATACCTATCTTTATGTCTGGCCTGGTGCTCTTGCCCTTCTTGACCCCTATTTCTACCAGTTGGCCTACACCACACTGGTCGAGGGACTGGAAGGGGTCCTTCTCAAGGATGCCCTTTTCTATGTAGTCCGGCAGGAAGTTGGCCACGTCATCACGGCTGAAGCCATACGTCATCTGGGTCAGGTCGTTGGTCCCAAAGGAAAAGAACTCGGCCAGCTCTGCTATCTTGTCGGCCATCAGGGCTGCCCTGGGTAGCTCGATCATTGTGCCCACCGAGTACTTTACCTCTACACCCTTCTTCTTCATTATGGTCTGCGCCAGTTTATCTGTATTGCCCTTGAGCAGCCTGAACTCTGCGGCCGTGCCCACCAGGGGTATCATTATCTCAGGATATATCTCTATGCCTTTCTTCTTCACATTGCAGGCGGCCTCAATAATGGCCCTTACCTGCATGTCATATATATCCTTGTGCGTGATTCCCAGTCGGCAGCCTCGGTGACCAAGCATGGGGTTGAGTTCATGCAGTCGTGCAACGGCCAGTTTGACATCCTTTAGGGTCATGCCCATCTTTCTGGCCATTTCCCTCTGGCTCTGTTCCTCCCGAGGCAGGAATTCGTGCAGGGGCGGGTCAAGCAGGCGAATGGTAACGGGCAATCCATTCATGACCTTAAATATCTTCTCAAAATCGCCTCTCTGCATAGGCAGCAGCTTATTTAATGCCTTTGTATATAGAGTGTTAGGACATCTAAGAGCTGCCTTTACCTCGGTGATTTCCCTCTTTAGCGCCGCTTTCTTTTCGTGTGGGGCCTTTGCAAGTTCGTCATCAAGTGTCTCAATCTTTGCCTTTAGATTCTTTACTTCAGGGGCAAGCAGGATCATCTGCCTAACGAAATCTATCCTGTGTTCACCAAAGAACATATGTTCAGTACGGCACAGTCCAATTCCCTGTGCACCAAACTTCCTTGCCTTGGCGGCATCTTCAGGGGTATCAGCATTGGTCCTTATATCTAACTTCCTAAACTCGTCTGCCCACTGCATAAGTTCGGCAAACTCACCGCTGAGTTCAGGCTCGATTGTAGAAACTCTTCCCTTCATCACCTTACCGATGGTACCGTCCAAGGAAATGTAGTCACCACGCTTTATTACCTTACCGTCGACCTTGAAGTGCTGCAACTTGTAGTCAACATTTATATCGCCTGCACCTACCACACAGCACTTCCCCATACCCCTTGCTACCACGGCAGCGTGGGAGGTCATACCTCCCCGGCTGGTAAGAATGCCCTGTGCGGCATGCATGCCTGCCACATCCTCTGGAGAGGTCTCTTTTCTGACCAGTATAACCTTCTCCTTTAGTGCAGCCAACCTTTCAGCCTCTTCAGCACTAAAGACTACTTTGCCCGTGGCTGCACCGGGTGAAGCGGGTAGTCCAGTGGCTACTACCACTCTTGTCGCCTTGGGATCAAACACTGGGTGCAGGAGCTGGTCCAGTTGTTGCGGGTCTATTCTCATAACGGCCGTTTTCTTGTCTATAAGGCCCTCCTTCACCATGTCAGTTGCTATCTTTAGGGCCGCCTTGGCGGTTCGCTTGCCGTTTCGTGTCTGGAGCATATAGAGCTTGTTCTCCTGGATGGTGAACTCTATATCCTGCATGTCCTTATAGCGTTTTTCCAGTATGTCTTTATAGTGTAGAAGCTCCTTGTATAAATCGGCCATCTCTTTTTGTAAATCGCTGATAGGCTCAGGTGTACGGATTCCTGCCACCACGTCCTCACCCTGTGCGTTAATTAAGAACTCCCCGTAGAGGGTATTTTCACCGGTTGATGGATTCCTTGTGAAGCAGACGCCGGTTGCAGAGTGGTTACCCATATTGCCGAACACCATGGCCTGAACATTTACGGCGGTACCCAAGAGACCTTGGATGTTGTAAAGCTGTCTGTATTTGATTGCCCGCGGGTTATTCCACGATGTAAACACTGCATTAACGGCCTTCTGAAGCTGAACTCTTGGGTCAGCGACAAAATCTTCTCCAGTGTCCTTTTTATATATGTCTTTAAACCTTTCGACCAGGTCTTTAAGATGTTTAATTGAGAGGTCTGTATCGTTCTTAACGCGAGCCTTCTTTTTTATCTTTTCTACTTCATGTTCAAACTTGTCGCGGTCTATTCCCATGACTACGTTGCCGAACATGGATATAAACCGGCGATAGGCATCCCATGCAAACCTTTCGTTGCCAGTTTTCTTTATCAGCGCTTGAAGGGTATCTTCGTTTAGTCCAAGGTTCAGTACGGTGTCCATCATTCCAGGCATTGAGGCGGCCGCACCACTACGAACCGATACAAGAAGTGGATGGGTCGTGTCGCCTAAGCCTGCCTGCATCGTTTGTTCCAACCTGGATAGATTCTTTTCAAGCTCTTTTGTGAGCCCATCAGGGTATTTCCGGCTATGTTCATAATAAAAGTTGCATACTTCAGCGCTTATAGTAAAGCCCGGGGGGACCGGCAGGCCAAGGTTGCTCATTTCAGCGAGGTTCGCACCCTTTCCACCCAGGAGAGCACGCATAGCGGCACTCCCTTCAGCCTTACCATTACCAAAGAAATATATGTGCTTTGCCCCCATCACGTGCCACCTTTCCTTTCGCCCTCATTACCCAGGTGTGAAGAACATGGCAGGAAGTAACAATATTGACGTACTACGATGAGGATATTATAAACTTACTGTAACACTATTTTTGATATAGCGCAAGGAAGCCAATCGGCAAAATTCTAGCAGAAATTTTTAGGTATGGCAAGGACATTTTTCACGAAGACAGGTTTATTCCATTTGACATAACTATATTGTTCTGCTAGTATTACGACACTTTCGCACGTCGTCTCAAGGTGAGGAACCTATCCCACTCCTGACCAAACATGTGGCTGTGGCGGGCATACCAAACCATATTCAGTAAGTGAAGAAGCAGGAGCCTATGCCGACAATACGGAGGGCCTTGATAAGCGTCTACGATAAAAGGGGAGTGGTAGAGTTTGCAAAGGGGATAGCCAAACTCGGCGTGGAGTTAATATCTTCTGGTGGAACCGCCAAGCTCCTCAGAGAAAACGGGCTCAAAGTAACGGAGGTCTCCGAGTACACAGGATTCCCAGAGATGATGGACGGCCGAGTAAAGACACTACATCCCAAGGTGCATGGTGGACTGCTGGCACTAAGGGACAGCGCTGTCCATGTCCGACAGATGAAAGAGCATGGCATCCTCCCCATTGACATGGTTGTTGTTAATCTCTACCCCTTCGAGAAAACCATTGCAAAGGAGGGTGTTACAATGGAGGAGGCTATAGAGAACATAGACATAGGCGGCCCTTCCATGATACGCTCCGCTGCAAAGAACCACAAACATGTAGCCGTTGTAGTTGACCCTGATCAGTATGCTTCTGTATTGGAAGAAATGGAGAAAAGTAATGGACGGGTATCTGAAGGCAAGGCCCTTGAGTTGGCTACTCGGGCATTTAGACTTGTAGCCCATTACGACAGTGTAATCTCCCGCTTCCTCGCCGGCGAAGCAGGAGATGCCTTCCCGCAAAAATTATCGCTGGAGTTCCTTAAGAAACAAGGGCTTCGTTACGGTGAGAATCCACACCAGGCTGCTGCGTTTTATGTAGAAGCGGAAGGCATTACAGAACCCTGCGTCTCCCGACTGGAACAATTGTGGGGCAAGGAGCTTTCATTCAATAATATACTTGACCTGGATGCTGCCCTTGAGCTGGTAAAGGAATTTGAGGCCCCTGGGGCAGTAGTAATAAAACATACAAATCCCTGTGGTGCAGGGGTTGCTCAAGCACTCTCCGAGGCATTCCATAAGGCTTACAGCGGAGACCCCGTGTCTGCCTTTGGTTCTGTTATAGGCCTTAACAATCGTGTGGATGCCCAGACTGCCGAGGAGATTGCTGCACCTGGTCACTTTATAGAGGCCGTGGTGGCGCCGGACTTTACATCCGGGGCGTTAGAGATACTCAAAACCAGGCGAAAGTGGGGGGCGAACCTGCGCATACTTCGGGCCGGTGAACTTGCTAGGGTACACCCTGGTAAGAAAATCTCACTGGATATGAAGCGAGTGGTAGGGGGACTGCTGGTTCAGACACGGGACGTCATGGGTAAAGACCTTAAAGACCTCAGATGCGTTACAACTAAAAAACCCTCGCAAGAGGAGTTGAGTGACCTGAGACTTGCCTGGATAGTGGCCAAGCACGTAAAGTCAAATGCCATAGTACTGGTCAGGGATGGAACGCTCGTGGGTGTGGGGGCAGGGCAGATGAGCCGCGTGGACTCGGTAGAGATGGCCGTAAAAAAGGCGTCCGACAGGGCAAAGGGCTCTGTACTCGCATCCGATGCCTTTTTCCCGTTCAGAGACGGTGTAGACATAGCAGCCCGTGGAGGGGTGGTGGCCATCATTCAACCAGGTGGCTCCACCAAGGACGAGGAAGTAATTGCTGCAGCCAAGGAGCATGGAATCGCAATGGTCTTTACAGGCCAAAGGCATTTCAGACACTAGATGGTGAGGGTCAAGATATGTGGCATAACCAACCTGCGGGATGCCAAGTATGCCGTAGAGTTGGGTGCTGACGCCCTGGGCTTTGTCTTCGCCCCGAGCGTTCGCAGGATAAGCCCCGAAAAGGCAAGAAGGATAGTGAAGTCATTGAGGCCCTTCGTTAACTGTGTGGGTGTTTTTGTTAATGAAGATTTGCAGGCGGTAAGAGAGATAGGGCAGTATTGCGGACTTGATACCCTCCAGCTCCATGGTAATGAACCACCCGAATATCTGGACAGTTTAGGGCAGGGCTACCGTGTTTTAAAGGCACTAAGGGTGAGGAGCAAAAGAGAACTGGGCCTGCTCAGACGCTACAGGGCAAGCGCTTTCTTGTTGGATACATACGAAAGAGGAAAGATGGGAGGCACCGGCAGGGCCCTTCCGACGATGTGGGCGGTTGCTCGAAGGGCGGGTGAATTGGGGTCTGTGCCTATAATCCTTGCAGGCGGGTTAAACCCCAGAAATGTAAGAGATGCCGTAGAGGTGGTGCGGCCCTTCGCAGTGGATGTATCGTCTGGGGTGGAGATTAGACCGGGCAAGAAGGATAGACGTCTTGTCAAGGAATTCATAGAGGCAGTGAAGGGTTTTTAGGTGGGAAGGAGTCAGTAATTTGAGTCCAAATAAAAGTTTCCAGGACCTTGTGGAGTTAATGCGCAAGCTGCGAGACGAAGGAGGCTGCCCGTGGGATAAGGAGCAGACCCACGAGACCCTTAAACCCTACTTGGTGGAAGAGACCTACGAGGTAATTGACGCAATAGATTCCCAGGATGGTGCGAGATTGAAGGAGGAGTTGGGCGACCTGCTTTTTCAAATACTCTTTCATTCTCAGATAGCCAAGGAGGAGAAGGAATTCGATATGGGCGATGTTATAAGGGCCTGTCTGAACAAGATGACCTCAAGGCATCCCCATGTCTTTGGAGACGCACGTCTGAAGACGGCAGAAGAGGTAATAAAGATATGGCATAAAATAAAAATGGAAGAGGGTAAAGAAAAGAATGAAAAGTCCGTCCTCGGCAGTCCTCCGAAGCACCTACCGGCCCTTCAGAAGGCCCAAAAGGTCCAGAAAAAGGCCTCAAGGGTGGGCTTCGACTGGGAGAGGGTAGAAGACGTGGTATCGAAGGTTGAAGAAGAACTGAAGGAGGTTAAGGTGGCTATGGCTCAGGGCAGGTTTGAGGAGGTGGAAGAAGAGATTGGAGACCTGCTGTTTGCCGCTGCCAACCTGTCAAGGTTTCTGAAGATAAATCCCGAAGAGGCACTGCACAAGACTATAAAGAAATTTGTTGATCGCTTTAAGAGGGTGGAGACCGAACTGGCCTCTAGGGGAAAGGATATTGAGCACTGTTCACTGGAGGAGATGGACATGATATGGGAGGCTGTTAAGAAGGGCTAAAAACGGGGGGGGCCTGAAGAACCGGAAACTCAAAGAGTTCTTAAACCTTAGGAAGATAGCCCGAGGAAAGGCACATGACGTGACCGCAGAGATTGTAAGGAAAGAGTTGTTCCTTGCCTAAATGCGCCTTCTAAAGAGTGGGACTGCCCCTTTAAAGCCGAGGAGGCCGGGGCATACCCTCTAACTAATAGTAAAAGGAGGTGTATCCACCTTGAGTGGACCACCCCCTTTTTAAATCTATCGGGGCGGTAGCACCGCGGGTCAAGCTACAAGGCCTTGTCGCCCTTCTCCCCTGTGCGGATGCGCACGGCTTCGTCTACGGTGCTCACAAATATCTTTCCATCCCCAACATTACCTGTCTTGGCCTCTGCGGCGATAGCACTAACTGTCTTATCTACGTCTTTATCTGCAACTACTACCTCCACCTTTATCTTGGGGAGAAGGTCTATCTTAAACGTCCTACCACGAAATGTCTCAGTTATACCCTTCTGAGCGCCGTGGCCTTTTACCTCCGTCACCGTAAGACCAGGATGCTTTATTTCCTCCAGGGCAGCTTTCACAGCGTGCAGCTTATCAACCCTGACGACGGCCTCTACCTTTTTCATGGCAGCTCCCTTCCTTTCTCACAGACTAGTTCATGGATTTTCATAAATTCTTTTAGAAAACTCACCCTGGTTAACGCAGGGGGAACACTTCCCATATTCCCCCTTTCTAGGAAATGTGGGAGGTGTCCCCCCTACGCCCCATTAAAATGCACTGACCTTCTAATCAGAACAGATGAACCTGGCCATTTTATTCATGGCTATAAGCAGGTTCTTTGTGCTGGCTAATATCCATACCAGCAACTTCGTCTTCCTCCGGTGCTCTCAAACCAACAGTGTATTTTATGATCAAACATATTATGGCCGTAATACCACAGGACCATGCCCAGGAGGATATGATACCTATGCACTGTATTCCCAATGTGCCGGCAGTACCACCAAAGATTATGCCTTGAGATCCGCCTGGGTTTGTAGCCAAATTAGCAAAGAGACCGGTTGCAAAGGCGCCCCAGGTTCCACCCATGGCATGTATTCCGACAACATCACTTGCATCGTCATAACCCAGGGCCTTTTTCATATATGCTGAACTGTAGTAACACACAAGTCCTGCACCGACACCTATTGCTATTGATGACATGGGACCCACAAAACCCGAGGCCGGTGTAATAGCAACCAGTCCTGCCACAGCACCGGAACAAGCGCCGAGTAAGGTTCCTTTCCCATGGTGTGCCCATTCACAGACAAACCACGTAAACCCTGCGGCACCTGTAGCGGTATTCGTGACGACGAAGGCGCTCGCAGCAAGGCCATCGGCAGCTACCTCGCTACCAGCATTAAAGCCAAACCAGCCAAACCACAGAAAAGTAGTACCAATCAGGTAGTACCCAGCATGGTGCGGAGGCTTTACCTCTCTGCGTCTCCCTAGAAACAGACACAAGATGAGGGCAGCGGTACCAGAAGTGATGTGAACCACTGTGCCACCAGCGAAATCCATCGCACCCAAACCTGATCCTAGCCAACCGTTAGAACCCCACACCCAGTGCGCTACAGGTGAATAGACTGCACTCAGCCACAAAGGAATAAAAAGCAACCATGCAGTAAATTTGAGCCGTCCTACAGTGCTACCACTCGCCAGTGCAACAGTAATAATGGCAAACATGGCCTGGAATATCATGAAAGTAAGGTGGGGTATCGTTGATGCGTAAATATCACTAGGTTCCTGCCCTACTGCCCCTATCCCAAGTGCGGCCCATTCAAGATTACCAATAAAGAAGTTACCACCCGGGGCAAATGCCAGGCTATAGGCCCAGAGGACCCACGCTACACTCACGATACAAATAACAATAAAGCTCATCCAAAGCGCATTTGTCGCATCCTTTTCCCTTGCTATACCACCATAGAGAAAGGCGACGCCCGGTGTCATAATCAAAACCAGAGCTGAGGAGCACAGCATCCATGCATTATCTCCCGTGTCAACAGGAAGCGCCTCCTCTGCCATAGCCTCTGGGCCAAATAGCGTAAACATCAATAATGCAAAGAATGAAGAAACGCCTAAATAGGCTACTTTTCCCATTTTCCTCTCCTTTTTGGAATTGTGCCGCTCTCTAATGAAAGCAATTAGCACAAAGAAAGAAATAAGGCAATACGGAACACCCTACAACAAACTCCCTACCACGAACTCCGTACAACTTATATTTTGTTAATGACATAATACTTCATAGGCCAAAGTAGTATGTCATTCAATCGCACTTCTCTTTGGTCTAAGCTTTGTCTCCCACAAATAGCTAGCCAGTCTATCCATGTCTGCATGCAGAAACAGGGATGGTTCTTTTTCCTTCATTCGCTCAACAATACTCTTGCATCTCCGTTTTGAGTACAACAACGAAACATCTGATATCTCTAAGGGATTATGACAAGGCACACAATTGTTCGTATATACACCCTGTGTGAAGTCGGTTACATCTTTCTTTCCAATTTCTTTCAGTAACTTGAACTCGGCAAGCGCTCTTTTATCTATTGCACCTCTTTGGTACTCTTTAAATAAATCAATTATTTCCTGTTCGTTCTCTGTGAATTGTTCTTCCTCCATCTGCATCCTGTTGAACGCATGCAGGATGTCCTCCTCAACCCACTTTTTATGGGTGTATATGTATTCCAATATATGGCACTGGCCACACTTCTTGCTCAAGGTTGCTTCCATGTCTCCTTCAGAATACATTCCTGATATTGGAACCCCTTGACTGTCTCTGTTTACCGAGATCAACAACTTGGCATCGGTGGGGGAACTTATTATCTTTACACCCTCAGCCAAAGCAATATAGGGCATAAAACCTAAAAAACTTTTTTCCCTTCCTATTTCAATCTCGGTGTTACCCTTATAGTAAAAGACACGTTTACTTACGCTATCATAAACCACCTCCTCAGGCAGCACATACAACATCTCTTTGTGTCTCTTATGATTAAACTCCGCAAGGCGCCTTGCTCCTTCGTCAAGTATTACCTGGATGTAAAGTCTTTCATCTCTAATGATTAAAGACTCTTTACGTACAATACTGTTTCCTGTATATATTTTCTGGCCTCTTTTCTCTAGACTTCCATTGATCACGTAGGTCTCAGAAAACACAGAAGAAGATAGCAGCCCATTGATGAGGAACATTATGGCAAGATAAAAATGGAGTCTATAGTTGCACAAATATAAGCCTCCCAGCCCTAGAACCACTATGCGTCATGGCAACTAGAAATCCATTAAAAACGTAGACATATTAGGGTAAACCTTTATATTGTCAAGGAAATTCTTGAGAATCCCGTGGAGTATATAAACATTCTTGTATTTAACTCCTTGACAAGTAGCTAGTTAAATGGTATACACCGCAACTATTCTGTTATTCTTACCTGAGATATGGCTGTAGGGGGTTTTGTCCGGTCCTGCTCACCCAAGTGGGGTCACACGGCTTCCGCAGTAGGGGGCTAGTAGTAGGGATTTTTCTGTAGGGGGTTTCATATTACCTTATTTCTTTATTGTGAAAACTCTGCAAAAGGTTGCCCCAATACCATGCGTCATTCTGAGGTCTCTTTGTACCAATCGTCTCTATCAAGTCTATCAAGAGGAGTGCTTAAACAAGAAGATAACCTTTTCTAGGCAAAACCAGGGAGTAAAAAACAATGAAAAGACTCTTACCTTTCATTATCCCGTTGATAGTGCTTTGTGCGATTGGGTGTGTCTGTGCTCCGGCGGCCGCCGCAGAGGAAGAGGCAAAGCCGTGGGTCTCTCCACCAAGCCCAGTGGAGGCGGAAGTGTCTTGGACTGTCGGAAATCACGGAGTCCCACTGGCCCCCTTTGATTCTCCACCGAGCCCAGTGGAGGTGGAGATGCCTTGGACCCTCCAGCGCATAAGTGATGCAGATGACTCAGAGGCTGACATGACGACCACTGAGGGTGTATCTACGGCGGCCACCGCGGAGGAAGAGGTAAAGTCGTGGGTCTCCCCCCGTCATGTTCTAGATGTTCCAGCTACGACGGCCGCAGCAGCAGAGGGAGAGGCAAAGCCGTGGGTCCCCCCACCAAGCCCAGTGGAGGCGGAGATGCCTTGGGCCCTCCAACTCATAAGTGATGCGGATGACACGGAGGTTGACACGACGACCACCGAGGGCGTACCTTCGGCGGCCACCGCAGAGGAAAAGGAAAAGGGAAAAGAGGTAAAACCGTGGGTCCCCCCACCAAGCCCAGTGGAGGCGGAAGTGCTTTGGACCCTTCGGGGCATAGGCGACGCTGATGGTTCATTGGTCGACATGAATACATTTAAGGGCTTGTCTACAGCGGTGAACTTTACCTGGGTCTTGTTAGCCACAGTATTGGTCTTCATCATGCAGGCTGGCTTTGGGCTTTTGGGCGGCTTCCTCGAGGCAAGGCACATGCTAAATTACCTTTGCCAAACCTTTCTTGACACTACCCTTGCGGGGCTTGTGTTCTGGATATGGGGATTTGCCCTGATGTTTGGAGGAAGCGGTTACCTTGGGGCAGAGGCCGGCAATCCTGCTATAGGCTATAGTGGCTGGATACTTTACTGGGGCGCATACGACGTTCATACCATCATGCTCTGGATGTTCCAGATGGTCTTCTTAACCAAGGCCGTCGTCATTCCTGTCGGTGCGATAACTGGCAGGTGCAGGTTTCCAGCATACCTTATCCATGCCTGCTTTATCGCTGGTATAGTCTACCCTATCTTCGGCCACTGGGTTTGGGGGGGCGGCTGGCTCGGCACGTTGCCCATCGGCTCAGGCGCCCTGGACTTTGCAGGTTCTGGTGTGGTTCATGCGGTCGGTGGAATTATGGGCTTTGTGGGTGCATTGCTTTTAGGTCCACGTAAGGGCAAATTCAACCCCGACGGCACTCCCAACGATATGCCGCCTCACAACATGACCTATGTGGTGCTAGGAAC
>JBHIBD010000024.1:0-30751 GCA_046758865.1 Candidatus Brocadiales bacterium
CATCCATTCTTTCTTGGCTTCATCCTTTCTGTAATTTCCCATTTTGCTTCTCCTTCCTTTTGAAGACTAAAGGTTCTACCTTTTAGTTTATTTGGTGAGAGTTACTCCAGCTAGATTGAACCTATAATAAGCGCTTTCATGGCAGTATCTCTCTCACACGAGCGCCAAATTATGACAATGCGGTATACAGCGGGCAGGCTGTTACGAATTGTTACAATGCAGTGTACAGCGGGCAGGCTGTTACTATCTATGGCACATAAGAGCGAAACCGATGCCAATCATCGGAACAGAGAGACACTATGTTGTAAGTACTTGGTACTTATACTATAAGGACTTGAAAGGGTTCTTGGTCGTTAGTCCCTCGGTCTGACCGAAAAGTGTTTAATTCTCCAACACCACTATGTCTGTAGTGACACACTTCATTATAAGTCATTACCAGATGGGATGATAAAAAGGCTAATAAGACACAATACTTTCCACAGAAGCGGACAAAATTCCACAAAAGTGGACAGAACGGGTCTAAGGTCAGGGCCTGCACCTTCTTAGGGTGGAGGTAGGAAGGGGGTACCGGGTGATGTTTTTAGAACCTGTCCAGTTAATAAAGGGCTTAAAAAGGCAAAGGCTACCTTTTGTGCGCATTTCCCGGTCGTCTTAAGACTTACGATCTCTCTTTGCTATACACGCCCAACGCCGTAGGGGGTCGAGTGCCCCGTGGGCCCTTTTCCTCATCATTAGAAGATAAAACCACCAGAAATGATTGAGCCGGTTTCGTTTGACTTATAACCACTACTATGTTACTTTACGCCTCATTTCTCAGTGAAATGGCGCTAAATGATCCCACTTTGTTCAGGAAACATATTCCTAGCGTGGGCAACAGGACATATATTAAATTTATATGAAGAGGCTATGGCTTAATGATGTTATCTATTCTTTGAAGATGAAATAAAAATAGGCCAGAATGACATGTGATAACCCATCCAGTAAAGGAGGGGCATACTATGAGACACATTATATTTATACTAATCATAGTGCTGGATGCACAAGCAATGTTATCGTTTATTTGTGTCTCCCCAATCTTGGCAAGAGAGGGTCTATCGTTGATTGAAGGTGAGGCCTTGGTTCAGACTGCTGGTACAACTGAGGGGCGTATTTTTAAGCAATCAATGACCAAATTCGGACATTCTTGGAGTGGTAACGCTCAGCTTTTTTGGACTGCGACGCGCGTAGCTGCCAGGCAGTTCTTGATAGTAAATGTGCCCAGAGGGGGAATTTATTCCATTGCTGGCTACTTTACCAAGGCCCCTGATTATGGCATACTCCAACTCTGGTATTTTCATGAGGGACAACCACGAAAGTTCGGCCAACCTTTTAACGGCTACGCCTCCCGAGTCATGCACAGTGGCAAGGTTCCGCTGGGAACCGCTTCGCTTCAGGCTGGTGCCAACCTGTTGATGGTTCAGATTGTTGGCAAGGATGCCCGTTCGAAGGGCCACTTTGTTGGAGTTGATGCGCTAGAGCTGGCTCCAATGGGGTTACAGCTTCCTGAAGGCAGGCCTATGACCGGAAGTGTTGGCATACCGTTGGAGGAGCGAGGGATTATTATTAAGAGGCCCTCGGACACAGTGGGCTTAAATCCTCAACCAGAGCCTCCGTCCCGAGAAGGCAAGCAGCCCTCTGACATGGAAAAGCTGAATCCACAGCCAGAGCCCCCAGCGCCTGCAGACTTATTCAAACTGAATCCTCAACCAGAACCCCCATAGCCTGCCTCATAACTACATAGGTGTTCATAGTGACCTCGGCCAGGAGGAACGGCTCTAATTTCCTGATTAGGGTAATAGCTGCTCTAATTTAACCCAACCATCCTTAACCACAGCTAAGCCACGAAATCTCAAAGACCCCCTGGTCGAGTTCCGTCCACTTTTACGCAAAGTGTTGTGCCTTATCAGCTGTTCTTTCTTGGCATCCTGTAACGACTTACAACAAAGTGTAGGCGCTGAGAGCAACAGGTGTTGCGGAATCTCAACACTTTTGGGGTCGGGCCAAAGTACTCTAATCAAGAATTTTCAAGTCCTTACTATATATAATCCTCGCACTTACAACATAGTGCCTGTCCATTCCAATGATAGGCGTGATTTTTGCATGTGTAGGAATAAAGGGTGGCCATATGGGTGAAAAGCTGCAGTTTCTAGTTAAAACAAGTTCCAGGATAAGTTCAAAGAGACAGGTGCGTAACTGCCTTATGTGTGGAAAGAATTTCTGGAGCACGGGCTTCCATAACCGTAGATGTCCTAAATGCAATTGCATCGTAAAGCACACCCAAGAAAGTTCATATTATCAGCCTGCCATTCATTCATTAAAGTTTGACCTCATCAAAAGTCGTCCCCCCCTTTCTTTATAGTGGCCCAGGAGGGATATTCGGGTTTGGGAAGAAGAGGATGTTTAAGAAGTTATAATAAATCCTACAGGAGATTATTGTCTAAGAATGTTCAATCCAGAGCGCAGGGAACACAAAAGGCTTGATTTACTGGCCCAAATGGAAACTAGCCTCGGCAAATATTACACAATGAACATCTCACCAGGCGGAGCCTGCGTAATCGGACCACCAGATATAAAGGAAAAATTACACCTTAACGAGACTATAGAGTTTGATATCCGCATCCGTAGTGACCTGTTATTATCTATGGAAGCCTTCGTGCACTGCAGAGGAGATGTAATTTGGATTGGTAACCCAAGCCCCTATTTGACAAAAGTGGGTCTTAGATTTCATGAAGTACCCGTCGTCGATTGGGATACTCTTTATGCGAACCTGCCAATTACACATTAGGCCTTAGTGTCCGGCATCGCAGACGATGGAACAGGAATTGACAACATCCAATTTATGACTGTACCTGAACCATTTACCATGCTCATCTTAGGAAGTGGATTGGCTGGGCTATACAGATTTAGGAGAAAGAGGCCGTTAGGGAAAGGCTACCAGGCACCTACTTAACGGAGTTCCCTTCGAGGCACTTTGAGAATATTTATGCGGTTGTAGGGGGTATCACACCATGTTAGACCCCATTACGCTCATTTTCATCGCAGTCTGCAGTATATTGCTCGTAGTAGGTGTTGGATTAGTTGGCCTCTGGCGGTACCGATTCATATACACGTCTATCACAAAGCGAGTATGGGAAAAGGAGAAGTAAAAGCTCTGCCTCCCGACAACACCATATTAGTGACCCGTAGATGCACGCTGGCTAGGGTCGGGAAAGATTACCTTCTGAGTGTGCACCCTCCCTCTTTAAAGGACATGCATCTAAAAAAGGCGGGGAATCTGCTACATAGGAATATGTAATTTGCAGACGGGGGTATTCCTCTGCCCGTCCCCCTCCCCGCCATTGCTACTGTCAAGTAATTGCCTTGTAAGCTATTGTGTAATAAGGGCCGATGGTTGCCGTCTCCGGCACCTTTTTCAGACTGCTATTGTGATTAAAGAGGGCAGCTTTCCACTTATTAAAAATCCACGGGGGCCAGGGTTTACATCACCTCTTCCTTCGTAATATGGGGGAAGTCTTCTTTTTCGAGGCGGTCAGGGCCCTTCTTAAGGCCATACGACTCCTGGACTGGTACCCTTACAAAATAACCGACCGTGAACACACAAACCGCAAAACCGATGGCGTACATATAGTTGACGTCGTAGTTCTTTACCGCAAAACAGTACGAGATAAGGAACACCAGCGCATTCACCGCCGAACCTATCACCACCCCATACCAGCCAAGCGGGTCGCACCTTAATATACCCACGGTCGCCACAAAGGCGAGTATCCCACAGTTCAAGAAAGTGGTTATGGTTATCTTGTTAAAGACAAACAATAAGACACAAATACAGACGGCCGTCAACACTATGAACATTGTAAAGACCGCTATGAGTTTAAGCGACCGGCTGGGGGTTGTCTCTGGCGCCAGGCGTTTCACCGGCGTGCCCTCCTGTGGTGTCTCGAAAAATAGTCCCTGGTCAGGTACACCACTATGGGGCTGAGTGCGATAAGGGCAATAAGGTTGGGAAGCGCCATAAGCCCCATCGTAATATCCGTAAAATTCCATACAAATCGAAGCTGTGTCATAGCCCCCAGGAACAGAAATGCGAGATAGACCCACCTGTAAGGTATGAGTGCCACGGGACCAAACAGGTACATTGCGCAGCGGTCACCGTAATATGACCAGCTTATGGCCGTCGAGATGGCAAAGAGTATGAGCCCGGTGGTGACTATATAGCCACCTACCATCGGGATGCCCGCGCTGAATGCGTTTTTTGTGAGGATTGACGAATCCGCGGCGCCCATCCACTCCCCGGTAATTATGATGACAAGCCCGGTCATGGTGCATATTATCAGGGTATCCACCAGGGGTCCTATGAGTGCTACCAGGCCCTCCCGGACGGGCTCCTTGGTCTTTGCCGCTGCGTGGGCGATGGGTGCGCTGCCAAGCCCCGCCTCATTGGAAAAGACGGCCCTCTTTATACCCCAGTTAATAGTGTATAGCACCGTAGCCCCCGCAAATCCTCCTACCGCAGAGGTGGGGGTAAAGGCATGTTTAAATATCAGATAAAACGCATAGGGCACCTCGGTAACATTCCAGAAGATAACCACAAGTGCACTCACCACATATATAATCCCCATAACGGGCACCAACCGGCTGGCCACCTTTCCTATACGCCTGATGCCCCCTATAATTACCGCGCCCACCATGCCACAGATAAAAAGTCCAATTATCGCACGCCAGATTAATTTCTGCGGCACCACCGTGGTTATATTGTCCTCCGCCACTCTATTAAGTATCCTCCCCTTTTTGAGGAACCCAAGCTCTCTTAGTGTCGCCCCCTCACCGTGTGGTAGCAGTGAGAACCTCCCATCACCCTGGGTATGGTCAGTCAACACGATGCTGTTTTCATCGGGGGCTATCGAGGCCGTTATGCATCCCCGGTTAGAGGGGTGGCCATTAATGGCATCAAGGAGGTGTCGTACGGTCTTTGCACCTGCCACCTTAACGACGAACGAGCCGCCGTCTCTCAGATTTACTTGAAAGCCGGCGTCACCTCCACGTGTAATACCTTTGCCCCCGTTGAGTCTTGAAAGCGGTGTGTCGTAATGGTATTTTGGCAGGGCAAACTGGTCGATAAAGGCAATGGTCACAGAGTTAGACTGCACCATGTTGCCCCCACCGAAGGTTGCCACCAGGCCACAGGATGCGAACATTATGGCCAGCCACCTGAAGCGCGGGCCGAGGCCCCTTTCTATATAATACATGGGCCCGCCGCTAACTGTACCATCCTCGTGATGCACCCTGTACTTTTGTGCCAGCATGCACTCCGAGTATTTTAGCGCCATGCCCAGAAACCCGGACACCCACATCCAGAAGAGCGCCCCTGGGCCACCGGCGTGGATGGCAGTGGCTACACCCGCAATATTGCCCACACCAACTGTCGCCGAGAGCGCAGCACAGAGGGCCTGAAAATGCGTAACATCGCCAGGGTCTGCCTCCTTACTGTACTTACCCATAGTGATAGATACACTGTGGGGAATCCTCCGCACCTGAGGAAAGAGGAGGCGGACCGTGTAAAAACCTCCAGTGGCCAGTATGAGCACAACCAATGGCAGCCCAAATACATAACTAGACCCCACCTCCAGGGCATTGGTTATACTATCCAAGAGGCATCTCCTTTGGTATCAAGGGAAAGGATCCCAGACGGTTGGGTATGTTGGCCAAAAAATCCCGCAGGAGGCACGGCGTCTCAGCCATGAAGGGTTTGTTTCTCAAGCAAGAGATCTTGCAGGCATTGAACCTATGTTTAAAGAGGCCCTTCTCTCTATCCACCCCCCACCCAGTACCACATCCCCTCTGTAAAAGACCGCTGCCTGCCCCGGTGTAACGGCCTTCTGGGGTTCATCGAAAACTACCCGTACCGCATCACTATCATCTCCAACGGGGTAGATAGCGGCAGGAGCTACCCTGTGGGTGTACCGTATTTTTACTCCTGCCTCAATCTCCCCCACGGGTCTCTCGATGGCCACCCAGTTCAGGCCTTTTACGAAAAACGTCGTCACAAGGGTCTTCTCGCTCATCCCCACGGTCACGACCTGGTCCACAGGGTCTATATCCACAACGTAGTAGGGCTCTCCCATGGCGATACCAAGACCCCTACGCTGGCCGATGGTGAAGAACTGGATGCCAGGGTGACTTCCCAACACCCTCCCCTGGGTGTCTTTTATAAGTCCTGCCCTGATGGTACTGCCTGTGCGCTCCCGGATAAGCCCCCCATAGCCATCCTCTGAGACGAAGCAAATCTCCTGGCTATCTGGCTTGGCCCTGGTCCTCAGTCCCAGCTCTGCCGCCTTTCTCCTAACCTCTTCCTTGGTCCACTCCCCCAGCGGGAACAGGGCACGGGCGAGCTGCTCCTGTGACAGGGAAAAGAGTACGTAGGACTGGTCCTTCCGCCGGTCGGTCCCGGTCTTTAAGACATAGCGACCCTCTGCTCCTTCTAGTCTTGCGTAATGCCCCGTTGCAAGGTAATGGGCACCAAGATAACTGGCAAATCTCAGTAATTTCCCAAACTTCAGTGTTTGGTTACAGATTATACATGGATTGGGCGTTCTACCCCGCGCATACTCCGCACAGAAGTAGTCAACCAACCCTTCAAATTCTTCCTTAAAATTGAGCACATAGAAAGGTATATCGAGAGACTCTGCCACCCTCCTCGCATCATGCGCATCTTCGAGACTGCAGCAGCTCCTGTCTCTGGATTCCTGGGGTGTACCGACCCCAGATAGGTTACCCATTCGCATAAATAACCCTACCACATCGTAGCCCTGCTCTTTCAATAAATAAGCGGCGACACTGCTGTCAACGCCGCCGCTCATGGCAACCACTACCCTTTTTTTCATATCACTAACGTCCAACGTTGGAGCAAGTCATGCCGTAGGCAGACCTGCCTCTGGCACGGCTCCAACGCCACAAAACCCAGGCGGATAAATGCCCCCATAGGGAGGGCCCTATCAGTTAGCTAAGGTGCCTCTAATTTTAGTGGCACGGGTGTGAAACACAGTGCAAATATAATGAGCAGCGCCACACCCAGCATTTTTCTCCTGGTGTCAAGCCCAGTGACCTCATCTATTGGCGCCGGGTGGCGAAAGCCGAATACGAGTAGCAGCATGGCGAAGAGTATCCATCCCGGATAATAAAACAGCGCTATACAACAAAACGCAAAGATGCCCAGCTTATAGATAAGCTCGCTGTTTCTCCCAAAGAGGGCATAGATGATGTGTCCCCCGTCCAGTTGCCCTATGGGCAAGAGGTTTAACGCAGTTACAAACAGCCCGGCCCAACCTGCGAATGCGACCGGATGGAGAAATATATCCAATCCCTCCGGTACATCTCCAACTACCACCTGCGCAATCCAGGTAAAGAGAAATGGCTCGCCGAGGCCGAGGTAATGTGTATCCTCCATGGATGGCACTGCGCGCACCTCTGAAAGGCTGAGGCCGATGACAACGGCCGGGATGGCGAACACTAGTCCAGCCAGGGGGCCCGCCGCCCCTATGTCGAACAATGCCCGCTTGTTGGGTATATGCCCCTTCATTTTAATAACCGCACCAAATGTGCCAAACGGTGGAAAGGGTACAGGGATGAAAAACGGCGCCGTGGCCTCCACACCATATTTCCTGCACATAACAAAATGCCCCATCTCATGCGACAGGAGTATGGTCATTATCGCCACCGAATAATAGGGGCCGTTGACTAAATAAGTGGTGCCTGCAGTGCAAATAAAAAGAATTAAGTTAGTTCTATATTTTAGCAAAAATTCCACGGGGGAAAGCCCTTAAGGTATGAAATAAGGCTATCTTAGGTACGCCTGGATTTTATCTTGCTATAGAATTATTGTCAAGCACAAACGGTTTGACAACCACGTAAGGCGGCCTTATAATCCAACCTTTAGCCCAATTAACAAGGAGATATGCAGTGATGTACGGTGCGTTGAAACGCACTGTACATGCTATCTATTCCCTCCCCCTTGATGGGGGAGGGTCGGGGTGGGGGTGAGTGGGTTTTCTCACCCTCCCCTACCCCCTCCCGTCAAGGGAGGGGAAAAAGGAGACATCTTTTAACCTCTGCCCACAAGGAGACATCCAAGCACATGCCGTTCCCGAGTTATCGCCCCAGGAGGCTCCGCAGCAGAGAAACCCTCAGAAAACTGGTCAGGGAGACAGACCTCAGCGCAAATGACCTCATAATGCCCCTCTTCGTGAGACCCGGTAAGGGCATGAGGAAGGAAATTGCCTCTATGAAGGGCAATTACCAGATGTCTGTAGACGTGGCCGCCAAGGAGGCAGCGGAGCTAGAAAAACAGGGCATTCCGGGTGTGATACTCTTTGGCATCCCTGAGGGCAAGAACCCCAAGGCAACAGGGGCCTACGCTGAAGACAGCATAGTGCAGGGGGCAATAGCTGCCATAAAGAAAAAAACAAAGGATATACTGGTAATCACGGATGTCTGCCTTTGCGAGTACACTGACCACGGCCACTGCGGCCACATTGTGAAGGACAAGCGTACGGGGCAGTTTGACGTCGACAACGACGCCACACTGGAGCTCCTCAAGAAGACCGCCCTCTCCCACGCGAAGGCAGGCGCCGACATAGTTGCACCAAGCGACATGATGGACGGCCGCGTGGGCGCAATAAGGCGAGCGCTTGACGAGGCAGGATTCCAGAACACACCAATAATGTCGTATGCCGCCAAATATGCCTCAGCCTTCTACGGCCCATTCAGAGAGGCCGCCGAGTCGCCACCAAAGTTTGGAGACAGGCGCACCTACCAGATGGACCCGCCTAATGCCAGAGAGGCGCTCAGGGAGGTGGCCCTGGACATCGAAGAAGGGGCCGATATTGTTATGGTGAAACCCGCGCTCCCCTACCTTGACATCATTCGCACTATAAAAGACGAGTTCCGCTACCCTGTTGCAGCATATAGCGTGAGCGGCGAATTTTCGATGGTAAAGGCTGCCGCACAGTTGAGGTGGCTGGACGAGAAGAAGATAGCCCTTGAAGTCCTTACCTCTATCAAGAGGGCAGGGGCGGACATAATCATCACCTACTGGGCCAAAGACGCCGCCAGGTGGCTTAAAGAGGGGTATTGACGATCAGTTGAAAATCCCTAAGGACAGGGTACGGCCACGCCGTGCCAAAACAGTAGCCCAGGTAGGGGCACAACATGTTGTGCCCCTACACAAAATCATCTTTCGTAGGGACAGGGCTTGCCCCTGTCCGTCCCTCGGACAGCCACAAGGGCTGTCCCTACAAAAGCCGCCGAGCCGGCGAGGTCATGGTATTCCGTCGCCTATGGCCAAGGATACCATGGTCACACCATGACCTCGCAACTGTCTATACAAGTAGTCAAGGTCGCGCCATAGGCAGATTCGCCTCTGGCGAACGTGGCCTTGACCTACCCCTTCATTTGTCATTGCGAGCAAAGCGAAGCAATCTCTTGAACGTACAGGAGATTGCTTCGGGGCGTAGCCCCGAAGCAATGATAAAAGTAGCCATAGGGTGCGTCGAGACACACCGTAAATTACTGTTGAAAAATTTTTTATGTAGCGCGGCAACAAGCTGCCACGTTCAATCGATGTAGCTTACTCCAACGTGCGAGCAAGCTCGCACGCTACATTTAGGGTGCCGCAGGGCTTCAGCCCTGCGAGACCCTGCACCCTACTTATACCACCCTTAAGAGGCAGTGCTTCCCTGCCCCAGCTTTGGCTCTGTGCCGGCAAGGAGCCTCTTGATATTCTCCTTATGCCTGAAGATTATTAAGAGGGCTACTATGACCGATACACCCATGAGATACCTGCCCTCGCCAAGGGGGTCTGGGTGAAGATACATAAACAGGACGCATAAGGCTATTGAACCCAAGATGGTCCCAAGCGAGACGTATCGGGTAATGGCCACTATCACACACCACACCAGTATTGCGCCCAGGATGACCTTTGGCGCAAGCACCAGAAACACACCCACACTGGTGGCCGCCGCCTTACCACCCTTGAAACGTAAATATACCGGAAAGACGTGGCCCAGGATGGCACCAACACCGCACAGAATAACCAGCGGATGTACGGGGCCAAGGCCAGAATATTTTATAGCAAGATATACAGGCACACACCCCTTGAGTACGTCCAGCAGAAATACCGGTACACCATAGCGCCAGCCCATTACCCTGCCGACGTTGGTGGCACCCACGTTGCCGCTGCCGTGCTGCCTTATGTCCAGACCACCAAACACCCTGGCCACTATGTAGGCAAACGGCACGCTCCCAATAAGATATGCAACGAACGGGCCGAGGATAAATACCAGCGGTGTCTCACCAATCATTGTCGAGAGCTCTGCAAAAGTCCCCAAATACCACGCATCATTCTGATCCGCCTAAGGTGGAAAAGAGCTTCGGCTGAAACAAGAGATTGCTTCGCTTCGCTCGCAATGACGGTCTAAGGTAAGCCCTACAGGATGCGTCCTGCCCAAGGCGGACCTTGCGCCTTGACGCACCCGATGTCGCCGCGTGTCATTGCGAGGGGCAAGGTCCCGAAGCAATCTCAAAGGTTTTCTATGTAATCGTCTAGTTAAAAGCAGGCAATACTATGAGACCTCTGCAAAGGGTTTATGATGTCATTCCGGTCCGCCTGAGGCGGATGCAAAGTCTTTCAGAGGTCTTTTATTGTCTCTGTCGTCTCTCAAAATCGTATATACCAAGTCCCACTGCACCCAAAAACCTCCACCAGAGCCTGTGTGCGGCATGGTGGGTAGCATATCTCCGCGCCAGAGTCTTCCAGTCCTCACCTCCCCCAACAGCGTACTCCCTAAGAAACCTAAGTCGGTCTGCACTGGTGATAAGTCTCAGGTCGGGCCTCCATTCCTTAAACTTCTCCACCGACCTGTCCAGCCTCAATATATTATTCATCCTCCGCTCAATTGACAGCCCCCCATTGGCCCGGTTGGCATATAGTTCAGATTTATCCAGGTCAATTATATAAACCTTCAGGGTGTCACCCCTCTTAACCAGTATATTTTTAAGATGAAGGTCGGCGTGATAGACCCCTGCATCGTGCATCCTTCTTACTGCTTGAGCAACATGCCTGATGAGCTCTCTTTTTTGTAAAAGAATCTCCTCGGCAGGACAATTGGTGAGGAAGACTATCAGGTCTTGTGCGTCGGAAATTTCGAGGGTAAATATATCCCCCTTGCAAAGGGGTCCAAAATATTTTCTAAACCTCAGTGCCACCACCTCTGCCGTGTCCACGCCCCGCTCTTGGGCCTTTTCGGTATTGACCAGTTCCCTAAGCGGTCGGTTGTGCCCCAAAAGGATGTCTCCTACCAACTTCCCCCACAGGCCGCCGTGGCTGTAGTGTCTTACTATAAGCCTTCTGTCCTTCAGGGCGCTCACGGGGATAGCCATATATGCCCCCCGCCCATGAAAGGCACTCTGCCCCTCCTTAACCTCAGAAGAAAATTCCATTATTATCTGCCTCAATATGGGGTACTTATACTTCTCTTTCAGGAAGAAGGTATCGCTCCCCTTCTGTGTGACAGAAAAGTGTTTTGGCACATCTATACCGCTAGACACAATGGGGATTTTACGTCTGTTAGATATAATTGTCAAACACCTTAGACTCGCCTTGACACCCACCCAGTGAGAGGGGTATAGTTATGTATCAACATAATCCAAAGGGATTCAATGAGATGCAGAACCCGGAAAAGATACTTATCGTCCGGTTGAGTGCAGTTGGGGACGTAACACATGTCCTTCCTGCCCTAAGATGCCTGCGGCACCACTACCCCCACGCAAACATCACCTGGCTGGTGGAGGACCGGGCGGCGGGACTCCTGGAAGGACACCCGGACCTGGACGAAGTTATCATCTTTCCCAGAAAGAGGTGGCGTGAGGGTATTCTTGGACCGATAAAACTGCTCAATACTGCTTCTTCAGTCTCCGGCTTCCTCCGCGAACTTCGCGCCAAAAGATTCGACGTGGCCATTGACTTTCATGGCAATCTAAAGAGTGGTGTTATGACCTTCCTGAGTGGTGCCCCAATACGAATCGGCTTCGCCAGAGGACATTGTCGCGAGTACAACCACCTCTTCACCAACCGCCATGTAACCCCCCCCAAAGATAGGATGCATCGGGTCAAAAAGTATCTCTCTCTCCTAACAGCCCTGGGAATTAAGCCAACATACGAGCGTTCCACCATCAGCGTTCCCCTGGAGGATAGGGACTATATAACGAAATCTCTGGAGACTTTTATAAACAGACCTGGGCCATTGGTGGTAATCCACCCGGGGACCAGTGAATTCGGGTCGTACAAGCGCTGGCCTGCCAAATCCTTCGCAGAGCTAGGCAATATGCTGGTAAAGGAGCTGGGCGCGCAGGTGGTTGTAAGTTGGGGGCCTGCCGAACTCGACATGGCAAAGGAAATTATCTCTGGTATGAACGAAGGTGGTCATCTTGCACCAAAGACCGGCACCCTGACGCAACTTGCAAGCGTCATAGGACAATCGGACCTGTTTATAAGCGGAGACACGGGCCCCATGCACATAGCCTCCGTCCTGGGTGTACCTCAGATAGCCATCTTCGGCCCAAAAGACCCTGTAATCTACGGGCCTTATAATGAGCACTCCACCGTAGTCAGGAAGGACGCCGACTGCAGCCCATGCACAAAGCGCACCTGCGACGACCCCATCTGCATAACCGCCATCACCCCCGATGAGGTCTTTGTGGCGGCAAAGGATTTACTGGCAAAGAAGGTAGAGGTAGAAAATAATTAATTTGCAATATACCTAATGCGGTCTTTTAGTCGCAGTTCACCCAAGACATATCGGCCCTATCATTATCGAGACCTCTGCAAAATGCTCAAAAGGTGTTATTCCGCCTGCGGCGGGGCCTATATTAGGAGCGGAAGGTCAGACGACGGAAGCTAGGGGTTAAGTGGCGTGTATCAAAAGACGGCCCGCGGGAGTTCTTTAACGAACTACCCAGGAAAAAAAGGCTCGGAAATGAAAAAAAGGAGAGCCCATTATGAACGTGGATAGGGAAATGGAAGCCGCCATGAAAATGGAGAAAAAGATACTAAAAAAAGCAGCCAAGGACGCAAGGAGGGAAAGAAAAGCGGCAGCCAAAGAAGCAGAGCGTGAAGCACGAAGGTACGAAAAGGAAAAGTATGAAAAGGAGCGGTGCAGCTACAGGGGTCGGTTCTCCAGGTGTAGCAACCGGGCCGCTCCAGGAAAGATGCTGTGTGAGCACCATGTCAACAAGGAAGCCGAGCGTGCCAGAAAAGAAGCCGCATACAAACAGAGGCTTGTGGAGGCGAAGGCCCTCAAAATCCCAATCACTACCAATGAAGATGTAAAGTCGGAGTGTTTACTAGATGGGCGCTGTATTTATCAAAAAAATACGTGGGGTTCACGGCTCTTAACTCGTCCTTGCGGTAAGCCGGTTGCCCCGGGGAGTCCATTATGCCAAGAGCACACCCAGGAAAATGATGCCATCTTAGAACGGGAGCAAAAGCTAAGACTTGAAGAGGAACAGAAGCAGTTAGAACTCAAGCGTGAAGAAGAGGAGAGACAACGAATCGAGGAGGAACAGAGGCAGATAAAACTCAAACGCGAAGAAGAGGAGAGACGACGAATTGAGGAGGAACAGAAGCAGCTAGAACTCAAGCGTGAAGAGGAGAGACAGCAAGAAGAGGACCTTCAATTGTCAATAGCGGCCGAGACCAAGAGAACTTCGACTTCATATTGGCAAAGTTTGAACGACAAACAGTTTGAACTAGAATTTGCGGCTTTAATGCGCAGGCACGGCTACGAAATAACACAAATATCTAGCGGCGCGGATACTGGTGTAGACATTGCCGCAATTAAGGATGGAGAGAAAGTTATTGTTCAGTGCAAGGCTACTGAAACCCCAGTTAGTCAGAGTGCTGTAAGGGACCTGTACGGCACCATGATAAGTGAAGGCGCTGACAAGGCCATCCTGGCATCTACCTCTGGCTTCTCAGAGAGTACTCGTGAGTTCGCCAAGGGCAAGCCTATTGAGCTGGTAGACCTGGAGCAGATAATCAAATTGAGTACAGATGTATCTTCTAACAATCTAACAGAGGCTCAACACCATTTAAATTCGGGTGCCTCTCTCTTATTAGATGAGGACAAGCAAGAAGAAGTAGCAATAAGTGAATCCCAGAAGGCTACAAGCCTAAAACCCGGTGATGCAGAGGCATACTATGGTCTTGGCATAGCGCACTGCAAGAAGGGTGAGTATGACCAGGCTATAGGGCAGTTTGAGGAGGCTATACGACTCAAGCCTGATTATGCAGAGGCACACTATGAACTTGGCATGGCGCACTGCAAGAAGGGTGAGTATGACCAGGCGGTAAGGCAGTATAAGAAGACCATAGAACTGAAGCCCGATTATGCAGGGACACACCCCCTCGTCCTTGCGCGATTTATAAGAACGTTAAGCACCAGTAAACCGAGCGATAACGCATCTTGACAGACGGTAAATATCGCTTTGCGCCTGCCTCTGTCGAGTAGCCAGGCCGGTTGGCCTACATCAGCCCGCCAAGAAGTAGTTCATAAGCTCATGGCCCTTGCTGAAGCTGAATCCCGTGCTCAGGGCATTGGACTCAGTGAAGGTAAGCCCGGAAGTTGGCCCTATTCCAGTACCACAGACTGCGAATGGCACCGGCTCATCAGAATGGGTCTTCTTCTGGATAACGGTGTAGTGGTCGGGCAGGAACAGTACCCGATACTCACCATATGTCTTTAACGCCTCAAGAACAGGGCCGAGGACGTGCGCATCTATATTTTCTATGGCACGAATCTTTTCGCGCACGTCACCCTGGTGACTAGCCTCGTCAGGGGCCTCAACGTGAACCAGCACTATTTCGTGGTCCTTCAGGGCCTCAACGGCGTACCGACCCTTCGCCGCATAATCCGTATCCAGATAGCCAGTAGCACCAGGGACCTCAATAACATCCCAGCCGAGGTATCTGCCGAGACCCTTTATAAGGTCAACGGCAGTAATTACCGCACCGGTTGCCACACCATACCTGGCCCTAAACGTTGGGATGAACGGTCTCTTCCCCTGCCCCCACAGCCAAACCATATTGGCTGGAGATTTTTTCAGACTCAACCTGCGCCGGTTTATAACATGTTTGGATAGGATAGGGCGGGAATCCTCCATAATCCTCACCAGTAATTTGCTTCCCTTGCCCTTCGGGAGGTTTTTCTTGATAGACATGCCCATAACGTCATGGGGTGGGATGCACCGCGCACTCATATCCCGTTGCCCCTGATAGAGCATTATATTTCTATAGCTCTTGCCGCTATGGAAGCTTGTTGCATCATCGGAGAGCTTCTCCTGCAGTAAGGTTATTAGCGGCCCAGCCTCCTCACTGGAGATGTGTCCTGCACTAAAGTCTTCAAGTACGTCATCTTTGACAGTGACCAGGTTACAGCGAAAGGCCCAGTCCTCGGGCCCGAGTTCCAGACCCAGATTGGCTGCCTCCAGTGGTGCCCTGCCTGTGTAGTACTTCTTAGGGTCATAACCGAGGAGACAAAGGGTGGTAATATCACTTCCAGGTTCAAAGCCCTTGGGAACGGTCCTGGCAGTGCCCAGACGGCCAAAACCGGCCACATAGTCACCGTTTGGAGTAGCGGCCTCCTCAACAGGTGTCTTGCCTCCCAGGTCGTCCTGAGGGTAATCTGCCATACCGTCAGCTATAACTATTGCGTATCTCAAGCCTTTATATCCCTTTCTCACGCTATTTTTAACCATGCCTATAATCTTGTCAATCACTAAAAATTCTTGACACCGCACACGCCTTATGATAGAAGCCCCATGCTAAGGGAAAGTACGAAGGGACTTTATGGCATAATGTGATACTTATGGATACCCTGGCGGTGTTGCAATACCTTATACCATGGACCATCCAGGCCTTGAAATGCTCTCCCATACAACACCTTCTCCCCCCGAAAAATACACCTCAGACACCTCCTTGGGCCCACAAAATTGAGTGTAGTAACTGAATTTATTAAGACGCTCAGTAAGAGACCCGGAGTCTCTATAAGCGGCAGTTTTCTCATAATAATATTCATTGGCGCAGGGTTTCTCAGCCTGCCGCAGGCCACAGCTACTGGGGAGAGGACGCCATTTATAGACGCCGTCTTTACTGCCACTTCTGCCACCTGTGTTACGGGTCTACTTGTAAGGGATACCGGGCAGTATTTCTCTACCTTTGGCCAGGTGGTCATACTGCTGCTCATACAGGTCGGCGGGCTGGGCATAATGACACTGGCGGCCTTTTTCGGGGCAGTGTTTGCTGGAAGACTTAGTGTATCTCAACAAGCCGCAGTAAAGGAAGTGCTAGACGTAACATCCGTGGAGGAAGTCTTGCGCCTCCTGCGCTTTATTGTCATTGTCACATTGTCCCTAGAGGCCCTCGGTTTCTGTGTTCTACTGCCCGTCTGGGTGGGACATACCGACAGCCTGGGGACTGCGCTCTTTTACTCCCTCTTTCACTCTATTTCAGCCTACTGCAATGCGGGATTCTGCCTCTTCAGCGACAGTCTTGTAGGCTACCGTGACAACGTCCTTTTAAACTTCACAATAACCCCTCTGATAATCCTCGGTGGATTGGGTTTCTACGTGCTGGCCAATCTATACCACTCCTTCCTCTCACTCTTCAGAAAAGAGAAGTACGAAGTGGGTATTACCCTGCACACCCAGCTAGTGCTCATTACTACGGTAATCCTAATAGTGCTGGGAGCTGTATGTTTCTACCTGTTTGAAAGGAACCACTCCCTGGCTACCTTGGGACCACTCCACCAACTTCAGACCAGCTACTTCCAGTCGGTCACTGCTAGGACCTGCGGTTTCAACACTGTAGACATTAGCGGTCTTTCCTCTCCGACCATGCTTCTGCTTATATTTCTTATGTTTATTGGAGGTTCCCCTGGCGGTACCGCTGGCGGTATAAAGACCACTGTCCTCGTCTTATTGGTGACCGCCACCTACAGCTTTCTAAGGGGAAGAGATGGGATAGCATTCTTTGGCCGCACTATACCCAGATTTATTATTCGAAGAGCGTTTGCCATTCTTATTTGCTCTTTTACAGCGATATTGATATCTTCTATAATATTGATGGCCTTTGAAAAGGCGGCCTTTGAGCAAATCCTTTTTGAGGCCTTTTCTGCATTTGGCACAGTGGGGTTGAGTACGGGCATAACTCCCCAGCTCAGCCCTTTGGGAAAGATCGTTATTACCATACTCATGTTTGTAGGTAGGTTAGGGCCCCTAACACTGGCCGTAATTCTGATAAAAGAAAGGGCCCCGAAAATCAGCTACCCAGAGGAAAGAATAGCAGTCGGATAAGGAGCCTGGGTGTGAAACAGTATGCCGTAGTAGGCCTGGGACGGTTTGGCTCAACAGTAGCCAGAACCCTGACAGATAAGGGGGCAGAGGTCGTTGGGGTTGACCGCAACAAAAAGCGCGTTGAGGCCATAAAAGACGATATCTCCTCGGCAATCCAGATAGATACCATGGATGAGGAATCCCTGCGAGAATGTGGTTTAGAGAAGGTGGATGCAGCAATAGTCTGTATGGGATTAGACGTCGAGGAAAGTATCCTGGCCACTACCATCCTCAAGAAAATAGGCATAAAGACGGTCATTGCGCGCGCCAGCACCAACCTGCACGCCGATATACTAAAGATGGTTGGCGCAACAGAAATAGTCTTTCCAGAAAGGGATATTGGCGAAAAGGTGGCTATAAAGCTGGCTTCCCCTGGACTAGAAGAGCTTGTTGAGGTTGGTGAGGACCTTAGCCTTGCGGAGATCGAGGTAAAAGCAAACACGTTGGCCGGCAAGAGCCTGAAGAACCTGGGACTTTTTGCAAAGTTTAAGATACACCCCATCATAATAAAGAAAAAGGTCCAACACGAAGAGGCTGGGGGAGTAGTAGAAGAGGAAATCCGGGAACTGCCAGACCCTAACTATGTGGTCAGTTATGGAGACACACTGCTCGTACTGGGCGAGACAAAGGGCGTAGAGGCCTTTGTGGAAAAATATGTAAAATGATAAATCATCTTACCCTTGGGCATATATGCGGAGTATTGCCATAACCAACCAGAAGGGTGGCGTGGCCAAGACCACAACTGCCGTAAACCTCGGGGCCTACCTGGCAGAACGAGGCAAGAGGGTTCTGCTAATAGACCTTGACCCCCAGGCAAATCTCACATCGTGGCTGGGATTTGGCACAGAGAGCGGTAAGGGAAAGTCCATTTATGACGTACTCGTGGGAGAAGCACACATAGACGAAATCTTGAGGGATTCCAAGATAAACAAGCTCTGGGTTGCCCCTTCAGTGGTTGAACTGGCAGGCGCAGAAAAGCTCCTGGCAAACGAAGTCGGGAGAGACACCATACTGAAGAAAAAACTGAAGGATATGGTAGACGAGTACGATTACCTCCTCTTCGACTGCCCACCGTCACTAGGCGTTATCACCATAAACGCCCTTACCGCTGCAAGAGAGGTATTTATACCAGTAGAGACAAAGATACTGGCGCTGAACGGCCTTGTAACGTTAACACACACCATCCAGTTGGTAAAAGAAAGGCTCAACCCCTCGTTGGAGATTACTGGAATTATAGCGTGCATGTACGAAAGCAGAACAAACCTGAGCCGTGAGGTGGTAGAGAAGCTTAGGGCACGGTTCGGGAAGAAGGTATTCAAAACCATCATAAGAGAAAATGTAAGACTGGCAGAATGTCCCATATCGGGACTCCCCATACACCTCTATGCACCAGGAAGTGCCGGGGCACATGACTACGAGAACCTGACAGATGAAGTAATCGCATCCGAGAAGGCATAACAGCATGAGGATAGTTGACCTGCGGAGCGACACCGTTACAAAACCTACCCCGAGAATGAGGGAGGCCATGGTAAAGGCGGTGGTGGGAGATGACGGGTTTGGGGAAGACCCCACAGTGCGGAGACTGGAGGAGATGGCCGCTGAAATGCTGGGTAAAGAGGCCGGGCTCTTCCTACCCAGCGGTACCATGGCCAATCTTGTGGCAGTACTCGTTCACACGCGCCCTGGTGACTCCATTATATGCGACGAAAATGCCCACCTGTATAAACTAACCCTGGGCAGCGCAACCGCCTTCGCCGGGGTAACAATACTTCCACAACACACAGACGCCATGGGCCGCCTTGACCCCGCCGAGGTAGAGTCCGCCATAAACCTAGGCCCACACTCCCCAAGGACTACTCTAATAGTAATCGAGAACACCAACAACCTGGCAGGCGGGACAGTCCTCACCCCCGAAGAGACAAAACAGGTTGCCGACGTAGCCAGGCAATACGGCATACCCATATATCTTGACGGCGCAAGGGTCTTTAATGCTGCCGTGGCGCAGGGCATTGATGTAACAGACCTTACAAGGGACTGCGATACGGCCATGTTCTGCCTCTCTAAGGGCCTGTGCTGCCCGGTAGGCTCAGTACTTGTCGGACCGAAGAGTTTTATAGAAAAGGCCAGAAGGTCGCGGAAGATGCTGGGTGGCGGCATGAGACAGGCAGGCGTTTTAGCCGCATGCGGCATCGTTGCCCTCGAAGAAGAGAAAATGATAATGCGGTTAGAAGATGATCACAAAAAGGCCCGCCGTCTCGCTGAGGGTATAGCGAGTATAAACCCTGAAGCGATAAATCTCAATACGGTACAGACCAATATTATCTGCTTTGATTTCAACATGGGAGGGCTAGACTGCAGGAATTTTGTTCGGGCGCTGGCACAGCGAGGAATCCTTGCCATACATCTGTATGGAAATCGAGGCAGGATGGTAACTCACCACGACGTCAGCGAAGATGACATCGACTACGCCCTTGAGGTGATAGAATCAGTGGTCACAGAGGCCGTGGAAAAGGGCCCTACTTCACGTATTTCCCAATAATCAGTTCAAGCTCTTTCTTCCTGCTCTCCGGTATGGCATCGGGTCTCGTAACTATGGCATTACGTAATGCCGTAGCGCAGGGGCACTGCCTCACCCTGGGCAGCTCCGGGATGGCCACCCTGATGACCTTCTTCGCCGTCTCTACGTTCTTTTTGAGATTCTCGGTTATCATCTCCACGGTGACATCTTCCTCGCCAACATGCCAGCAGTCGTAATCCGTGGATAGCGCAAGGGTGGCGTAACAAATCTCTGCCTCTCTAGCCAGTTTTGCCTCCTGGAGATTGGTCATGCCTATGACGGCCACACCCAACTGTCTATAGACCAGTGACTCTGCACGGGTAGAAAACTGTGGGCCCTCTATGCAGACATAAACACCGCCCCTGTGCACCCTGACACCAATCTGCTTGGTGGCCCTGTGCAGGGCATCACCCATAGCCCCGCACAGAGGGTCTGCAAAACCTACGTGGGCCACTATGCCGTCTCCAAAAAACGTGCTCTCCCTCGCCTTGGTGCGGTCAAAGAACTGGTCGGGTATCACTATATCCAGCGGCCTTATCTCCTCCCTCATGCTACCAACTGCGCTCACTGCGATTATCTGCCCCACGCCCAGCTTCTTCATCCCATATATATTTGCCCTGAAGGGGAGCTCTGAGGGCGGTATAGTATGCCCGCTTCCGTGCCTGGGCAGAAAGGCCACCTCCCGCTCCACCAATCTCCCCAGCGTGAAGGCGTCAGAGGGCCTGCCGAACGGGGTATCTACCTCCACCCTCTTAACGCCCTTTATCCCCTCTATATCGTAAAGACCACTTCCACCAATTATGCCTATACGGAACATACAAGGCCTACCTTTCCCTTTAAAAGGAACACAGTTGTCATTCTGAGCGCTAGCGAAGAATGACACCCGGTATCAGAGCAACTTCTTCGAAGGTCTCAAAAGAT
Organism: Candidatus Brocadiales bacterium; assembly: GCA_046758865.1. Lineage (GTDB taxonomy): Bacteria > Planctomycetota > Brocadiia > Brocadiales > Bathyanammoxibiaceae > JBHIBD01. Next base: position 20,960 of record JBHIBD010000024.1, read on the forward strand.
GCGTGAAGTGTTATTTTACAGTTACCCGCCACACCGTCAAGGTCTTTAGTCGGCGTAAGTCTTCAATCAGCCGTGGTTAACCCCACAAGAGCCACCATTGAACCATAAATGAAGGTTTTTTTAACGCCACCACACACTTCACTGAAAATCTACGGTCGGCCTTTCACGTTGACACCTGAATTTTCGTGCTGATATAATCAAGTCAGTACACTTAGAAATGCCAATTGAGAGCTTGCAAAAGCGGCTCAAATACCCTATGTCATTCTGAGCGGAGCGAAGAATCTAGGTAGGGGCACGTTGCAACGTGCCCCTCCTAAGGAACCCCAATATGAAGAACGCAGAAATAGCCTCCATATTTGAAAAAATGGCCGACGTCCTGGAACTCAAGGGCGAGAACCGCTTTCGCATCAACTCCTACCGCAAGGTAGCCAGGGTGATAAGCGACCTGACCGAGGATATAGAGGAGCTGGCGCACCAGGGCAGGTTAAAGGACATCCCTGGCGTGGGGGAGGGCCATGCAGAGAAAATAGGGGAATATCTAAGCACAGGCCACATGCACAAGTACGACGAGGTCATGAAGGGCATCAGCGAGGAAACAGTGGCCCTTATGCAAGTCTCTGGCCTGGGCCCAAAGACGGTGGCCTTGCTCAACAAAGAATTGGGCATAGTGGGCATTTCCGACCTGGAAAAGGCAATACACGAAAACAGGCTAACCGGTCTCAAGGGCCTGGCAGATAAAAAAATAGAGAACATACTGAAGGGTATCGAGCTATATAAGACCAGCCGCGAGAGGATAGAACTTGGCGTCGCCCACCCCTTGGTAAATCAAATCATAAAGAGGCTCAGAAAGACCCGCGGCGTAAAGGCCATCCAGCCCGCAGGCTCACTCCGCAGGATGAAGGAGACTATAGGCGATATAGACATCCTAACCACTGGGGCCGCAGGCGTGAGAGGTGGGAACATTGTAAAATCCTTTGTAAACATGCCGGGCGTCACACAAGTCCTGGCCGCAGGCGATACCAAGGGCTCAGTCCGACTTGAGGAAGGGCTCCAGGTAGACCTCAGGGTGGTGGGCGCCGACTCCTTTGGCTCGGCCCTCCAGTATTTCACCGGCTCCAAGGCCCATAACATACACCTCCGGGAGATAGCAAAGAAGAAGGGGATGAAAATCAGCGAGTACGGTATATTTAAGGGCAACAAGAAATTGGGGGGACGGCTGGAGGAGGATATCTACAAAATCCTGGGCATGAAGTGGATACCACCAGAACTCCGCGAAGACCGGGGGGAGATAGAGGCAGCACAGGAAGACCGCCTCCCACGCCTGGTAGAACTAAAGGACATAAAGGGAGACCTACACGTACACTCCAAATGGTCTGACGGCCACTCCGGCCTCGAGGAGATAGCCGACCGCGCCCAGGCCCACGGCTACAAATACTGCGTGGTATCGGACCACACAAAATCCACCCGCATCGCCCATGGACTCGATGAAAAACGGCTGCTAAAAGAATTAAAGGAGATTGATAAGGTAAATAAAAAACTCAAGGGGTTCAGACTACTCAAGGCCTCTGAGTGCGATATATTGTCAGACGGTACCATGGACATCCCCGATGAGATACTTGAGAAGCTCGACATCGTACTTGCTGCCATCCACGCCGGCTTCCGTCAACCCAGGGAGCAGATAACAGAAAGACTCCTTGCTGCCATCCACAACCCATACGTGAACATCATAGTCCACCCCACCGGACGGCTCATAAGCGCACGCGAGGGCTACGACCTGGACATGGACAGGGTTATGAAGGCGTGCGCCGAGACGGGCACGGCCTTGGAGATAAACGCCTACTTCGACCGACTGGATTTAAACGACATAAACGCCAGAAAGGCCAAGGAAACGGGCGTCAAGGTGGCCATCTCCACCGATACACACTATTTAGACCAGCTCTGGATGATGGAGCTCGGAGTCGGCGTTGCCCGCCGAGGGTGGCTGGAGGCCAAGGACGTTATAAACACCTACCCCCTTGAAAAACTCCTCAGATTCTGCCAGGCAAAGAGGAAGAAACTGGCAGCTAAGCGGTAATTGTGGAGCTGGTATTTGCCCGCAGTGTTTGGTGAAATGTAGCGTCGGAGCTTGCTCCGACGTTTGAGCTTTATGTGTCATTGCGAGCGAAGCGAAGCAATCTCTTGAACATGCAGGAGATTGCTTCGGGGCTACGCCCCTCGCAATGACAAAAGCAGTCTAGCGTGCGCCTTGACACACCCTACTATTTTGTAGCTGCTCGATTTTCGCCGTAGGTGAATCTGCCTCAGGCACGGTATCAAGCTTATATGGCCCCATAAATGGGGCAATTACACGTAGTATCATATGGGCACCGCAGGGTCATGCCTGAGGCAGATGCGCCTCTGGCAAACTTAAGTCCTGCGGTAACCTGCTAAGGTAGTTTGTCATTCTGAGCGCCAGCGAAGAATCTCACTACTAAAATACTAGATTCTTCGGTCGTTTCACTCCCTCAGAATGACACTTGTGCAGGTTTTCCAGTAGTAAGAGCACGGTGTGTCGTACCCAAGGAAGATATGCCTACAGCGCGACCGTGCCCCTACGCATCTGTTACAAAAGTTCCCTCTCTGCCTCTTGGGGGGTGTCAATTTTCTTCGTGGACGTGGGCGTGGTCTCATCCAGTGTCTCTAGTCGCTCAAGGCGGGTGCTGAATTTGTCCAGGTCCGTGCTAGCGTCCTCATACTTCTGGAGGCTGTTCTTAAGGTGTCTCCCCAGCGTCTCAAAGTCGTCCCCGAACCTGCCGAAATCACTCCTGAGGGCCTGAAGGTGTTTCAAGACCTCCCCCACCCTCTCCTCTATCCTCATCCCCCTTAGGCCCAACAGTATGGTCTGCAGATACGAATAAAACGTGTTAGGGGAGACGGGGATGACCTTCTTCTTCATCGCATAGTCCGAGAGACTTTCAGCCGCAGAATCGTCCTTAATAATAGTCTCGTAATAGACGTTCTCGGCAGGGATATACATGAGGGCAAAATCAAACGTCCTCTCGGCGGGGCGTATGTATTTGGCGGCTATCGTGTCTATATGCTTCTTCACGTCCTTGAGAAATTCCTTCCTGGCACGTTTCTTTGTATCATCGTCACCTACCGCTATGTATTTCTTAAAATTTTCCAGAGGGAACTTGGCGTCTATGGGCACCAACCTCTCGCCAAGGGTGATGATGGCATCCACCCTGTCACCGTCCTTGAACTGGTACTGGAATGAATAATGGTCCTGTGGAATAGTCTGTTTGAGCAGGTCTGTGAGCAGGAGTTCGCCGAAACCGCCCCTCAGCTTGGGCGGGCGCAGTATGTCGTGGAGGCTTGCAACATCCTTACTTATCTCTACCACGCGGTTGGTGGCCTGATGGAGTTGGCCCAGTTTGTTCTGTACATCACCCACCACCTTTGCGGCATTGTCAAGCCTTGTGCCAAGGGTCTCGTGGGAGCGCAGCAATAACTCCTGATGTGAGTGGAGGCGCTGGCCTATCTGGTCTGTTAGTTGACTCAAGCTCTGACGGGTCTCGGCCCTCAGGTCATTTAATTGCTGTTGGAGCGTTAGGTTTTCAGCCTCCTTGCCACGCCTTCTACCCGCAAGCACCATCCAGAGGAAAAGCCCCACCACCAATATAAGTATTACAACGTTCAGGTACTCCATAGGACCTACTCCTATGCTCAGTTTAAGGCCTTCAATACTGCCCTAACCCTGCCCTTAATGTTGCCGCCCCAGACCATTTTCCGAGATGTTAACCTATTTCCCCTCTCTGCTCAACGATTTTTAAAGAATACTCGCTTGACTTTTATACTAGTATACTATAATAATAGTAAGTGTGGAGCTTACCGGGTAGCGCAGGGCTTGCTGCCCTGCGTCCTAGGGAGGTTAAGAACACCCCCTATCCACGGTAGTTTTATTCAGTGTGTAGTTGCCTCATTTATGAGGCATAGGCCCGATAAATCGGGCAACTACAATTAGTGCTGTACTCAGTAGGGTGCGTATTGATGCACCTTATGTGTCATAGATGAGGACCTAATATAATGAAAAAACTACAGAGTCCTGTTACACTGTTTGCAGCAATAGAAGAGTCTCAGCACGAGGCACTTCGTTACATAGCATATAAGGACAAGAAATCCATCGCAGAGATAGTCCGTGAGGCACTCGACAACTACATAAAAAGCACCTCCAAGAAATACCCCATACCCGCTGGAAAGGCGTAAGTCCTACCAGGCAGCCACAGGCGTAGGGGCAATTCGTGAATTGCCCCTGCCAAATTTTTGTAGCGTCTGGTCTCCGCACCAGACGCTACACCGCACCTCACAATAACCAAACAACTCGTCATTGCGAGCGAAGCGAAGCAAGCTCGTGTGCGTTCACGAGATTGCTTCGTCCACCTAACAGTGGACTCGCAATGACAAGAGAATAAGGCTCCGATACAGAGATCGGACGCTACAGATTCCACCGCGTCCTGCTCCCCCCCAAACCCCCTTGACACCCCTGGGCGGGCTGGATTACAATCTATTTGTCTCTCCACAAGTGGAAGTAGTTATGAAAACGTTACTTAAACTTATCCACAACAATAAAAATTTCAGGTCTCTCCTCAAGGACTCGAAGTCAGGCGGTGAATTGCGGGTAGGCGGGCTGTGGGGCTCGTCTGCCGCATACCTACTCAGCACACTCGCTGAAGGTGCACCCTCCTGGATACTCGTTATTACCAGCAGCGTGGAAGAGGCCGAGGAGTTTGGTGATGACCTGAATCTCTTCAGACCAGGCGTCGCCTCTGTCTTTCACCCCTGGGAGGGTTTTTCGACCGAAAAATGGAGGCCGTCCATACAGCTCCCCGCCGAATACCTCCAGATACTCCACCCACTGCTATTTGACGATACAAAAAGTCCCACTAAGCAACGCACCGTATCAATCATAGTCTGCCCTATACAGTCACTGCTGCAGAGATTGCCCAAACCCGCTACATTACTAAAAAACACGCTGAAGATATCCGTCGGTGATGATATAAATCAGCAAAAAATCCTGGGTTGGTTCACTGAGAGGGGTTTTAGTAAGGTCTCGCGCGTGGAGGCGCCCGGGGAGTACAGCCTACGCGGCGGGATTATGGACATTTTCCCCGCATCATCTGATTTACCCCTCCGCATAGAGCTCTTCGGGGACAGGGTGGAGTCTCTGCGCATTTTTAGTCCCGACACACAAATATCCCTCAAGCAGCTAGAGGACGCCAACATACTCGCCCTCAGAGAGGAGTCATCTCTCATTGAAGAAGACGGCTCTCTGCTCGACTACCTGCCCCCTGACACCTGGGTGGCGCTAAGAGAGCCTGCGCAAATCGAGGACCGCGCCCTAAAGTCTATACAGGGTTGGCCCCACGGCCAACCACAGACCCAATCCCAAAGCCAGACCCAGACATGGCTGCTCGACTACGGCCTGGTAAAGAACAAATGGTGCAGGCATACCACCATCTCATTATCTTTCCTGCCCTTTACAGAAAAATCGTCCTACAACTTTGAGGTTGAGTCTGTAGAGCGCTTTGAGGCCCCCCAGGCACAGCTCGAGAAGAATCTTTCCGACGAAAAACGCCCCCGGGGTCCCGACCTGGCGACAACCCTCACCGCACTCAACGAGTTGGGCAAAGTAAGACCCCAGACCCCCCGACATAAAATACGGACAATCGTATTTTGTGCTAACGAAGCAGAGGAGAAGCGATTTCAAGAGCTCTTGGCCGATACCAAGATAACGCTGGAATCGGCCATAGGCAAGCTCAGCAAGGGATTCTTCCTAAAAGACATTGGCCTGATACTCTTATCCCACCATGAGATCTTCCATCGCTACAGACTCCGCCGTAAGCCGAGGCATGTCGCACCATCCAGGCCCATCGAGAGCCTGCTCGAGCTTGAGCGCGGCGATTATGTGGTGCACGTCACCCACGGCATCGCCCTTTTCCACGGAGTAGAGACACTCGAGCACGAGGGACAGCGCCGCGAGTGTCTTGTGCTGGAGTTCGATGGCGGCACCAGGCTCTACATACCTGCGTCCAAGATGGAACTGGTTCAAAAATACATAGGCCCCAGGGAACACAGGCCGCCCCTAAGCAAACTGGGCGGCCAGGGCTGGTCACGCAAGCTCAAAGAGGTGGAGCAGGCGGTAACTGATTTGGCCAGTGAGCTTCTGCATATGCAGGCCCTCCGCCAGGCCAGGCCAGGGATAAAACATCCCCCCGACTCCGAGTGGCAAAAGGAGTTTGAGGCGGAGTTCCCCTACGAAGAGACTGAAGACCAGCTAAAGGTAAACCAGGAGATAAAGGCAGATTTGGAGTCCCGACGACCCATGGACCGACTTGTATGCGGGGATGTGGGCTACGGAAAAACGGAGCTGGCGATACGGGCCGCATTCAAGGCAGTCATGCATGGTAAGCAGGTAGCGGTACTCGTCCCAACCACCATACTTGCCCAACAGCACTACAGGACATTCTCTGAAAGGATGGCAGATTATCCTGTAAGGATAGAGGTGCTCAGCCGGTTCAAGACCCGCTCCGAGCAAAATACCGTACTGGAGGCACTGGCACAAGGTGCGGTGGATGTTGTAATAGGCACGCACAGACTTGTACAGAAAGACGTTAGATTTAAGGATTTGGGGCTAATTATAATTGATGAGGAGCAGCGCTTCGGGGTAGAACATAAAGAGAGGCTCAAGAGGCTCCGACAGACGGTGGATGTACTCACACTCACGGCCACACCCATCCCCAGAACCCTGCACATGTCCCTGCTGGGCCTGAGGGACATCTCGGCCCTGAATACCCCACCCCAGGATAGGCAGGCAATAAACACCAGGCTAATGCGCTATGACCCCCAAAAAATACGCCAGGCCATCCTCTTTGAGCTAAACCGCGAAGGACAGGTATACTTTGTGCATAACAGGGTTTACAACATAGAGCACGTGGCCCATGAACTTTCTAAGATACTGCCCGAGGCGAGGATAGCAGTTGCACACGGGCAGATGCCCGAAAAACTGCTAGAGGAGAGGATGCTCGAATTTATTGACAAGAAATTTGATGTTTTGCTATCTACCACTATAATAGAGTCCGGTATGGACATCCCAAACGTCAACACAATCTTTATAAATACGGCCGACATGTTTGGCCTGGCAGAACTCCACCAACTCCGAGGCAGGGTTGGCCGCTACAAACATACGGCCTATGCCTACCTACTTCTGCCCACGAACAGGCCCATCACCCCCGAGGCCGAAAAGCGCCTAAAGGCCATTGAGGTGTTCTCCGAACTCGGTGCGGGCTTCAAGATAGCCCTCAGGGACCTGGAAATACGTGGTGCGGGTAACATCCTTGGACCCGAACAGCATGGGCACATACAGGCCGTGGGCTATGAAATGTATCGTCAACTCCTGGAGTCCGCCGTAAGGAGGGCAAGAAAGGAACCCTCTCTGCCGCCAAGGACGGACGTCTCAATAAGCCTTAACCTGGACTCATACCTGCCTCACGAATATATGCCGGAAGAAGACCAAAAGCTGGAGGCATACAGAAAACTCTCTCGCTGCCGTTCCATGGAAGAGCTACAGAATTTTGAGATGGAGCTAAGGGACAGGTTTGGGCCACTGCCAGTAGAGGTAAAAAACCTTCTTATTGAAAAGGAATTACGGCTAGCGGCACAGACATTCAGTGTCCGCTCCATCCTCAGGACAAACGGGAAGGTGGTCATGGAGGTGGAAGATCTCAGAAGGGCAGAGGCCAGCCTTTACGATGTGCGAAATCGAATTAAGGTAATAAATGGAAATACAGTGCACCTCGAACTCCCCAGGAGGGATGCATCACCTGAGGGCGCGGCGCGTTTTCTAAAAAGGGTCTTCAAGCTCCGAGTATAGTCTTTTTGGAGAGGGTTGTCTTTTTGAAACTGTTCCATAACAGGAGAGCTCTACAGAAGTCCCTAAAAGTAGCGTGGCAGCTTGCTGCCACGATTACGTGCGAGCAAGCTCGCACGCTACATCAAAATGACTCGCCCAAGGCGGATGCAGGACTTTTCAGAGGTCTCAATAGGTGTTCTATTCTTCTTCCGTTGTTGCTTATAGCCGCAACCACTTGGCTCGCCCAGCCCACCCTCAATGCAGAGAGACGGCACGTAGGTACCATAGTGGCAGTGGTCAATGATGCAATAATCACCGAAGAAGATGTTCAAAGGCGAGCGGCTGGGGCCGTCGCCGATGCCTTCAAAAAGTATAAAGGGCAGGAACTGAGAAGCAGGGTCAACCAGATACTTGAAGAGGTCCTCAACGAGCTCGTCGACCGACAGCTAATGGTGCAAAAGGCGCACACCCTCATAGACGAAAACCCATACGTGCTGGAAGACATTGAAAAGGACCTGGACAGCTTCCTGAAGGACGCCGTAGAAGAGGTAGGCTCACTTAGCAAGTTCTACGAAATTGCCTTAAAAGAGGGAATCAACCCTACGGAAAAAAAGACGGAGCTAAGAGACGACCTGATGGTGGAAAGGTTGCTGAATGAATTTGTATATAATAAGATAAACATTTCTCCAAAGGATATTAGGGAGTACTACCAGGCCCACCGAAACGAATTCGCCCAAGAACGGTCAGTAAAAATAAGACAGCTAATACTAAAATTCTCCTCCTATCCATCCAAAAAAGAGGCCAGGAAGAAGGCTGAAGAGATAAGGGATAGGGCCATAAAGGGGGAGAATTTTGAGGCACTGGCAAAGGAATTCTCCGAGGGGCCCAGGGCCTCAGAGGGTAGCCTGTGGGATTTCGACGAGGTACTGAGCATGAAGGGAATCATACGAAAGGCCGCCCTGGGGCTGGAGAAGGGCCAAGTAAGCGACATCATCCAGACCGCCACGGGTCTCCACATCCTCAAGGCAGAAGACGTCAGGCCCGCCAGTGAACCAGATTTTGAGACCCTGCAGGAACAAATAAAAGACATACTCTTCAAACAGGAAGCAGCAAAGAAAAAGAGGGCATACGTACGGGAACTTAAAAAGAGCGCCGTGATAAAGGTCGTACAGTTAAGATAAGATTCACGAAAGGGACGTACACTGTGACCACTGTCGCCAGCGTTGACATTGAAGAAGGCTTCGAAAACCGGGGCCAGATATGTAAGACAGTCGAGGAAGCCGTCTGGGAGCTAGGTATAAGCGATAAACTGGAGAAGATACTAATTAAACCTCCCCCTTCTGGTTCTTCTGTGGACATGAACTATCTCAACCCCAAAAAGAAATCCCTGGAGCTGGAGATAGTAGATTCTCTGGATAATCTGGAAGGTCGAGTCAGGCATGAACTCATGCACGTGGTTGACCAACTAGACAAGAAATTTAAGTACAAAAAAAGCCGAGAGCCAAGAGAAGGCACGGGTGAACACAGACGTTACAAGTATTTGTGGAATGTATACATAGATAGCCGCCTCTCAATGGATGGAAAGCCTGCCTATGAAACCCGCGAGGGTAGAGAAAAAGAGATGGGAGAGTGCTACCCCGAACTGAGTACAGACATGAGAAAAAAGGTCTTCGATTGTCTCTGGGAACTGAAGCCACTTAACCACAAACAAATCACGGGAATGAGCCGCGACCTCTTTTCGGCGTCAAAGGAGCTAAGGTCCCTCGCCCACTCACGCGGGGAAAAACTGCACAACTTTAAAACTCTGGAAGACCTGAAAAACTACGGACAGTGGGGTGATATTTCAGTGGGCTGAACGGGTTTCCTCCCGTATAAACAACTAACATTATCGAAACCTGTAGGGT
>JBHIBD010000025.1:0-30268 GCA_046758865.1 Candidatus Brocadiales bacterium
GGGGGGGGGCGGGGGCACGAGTGGGGGGCCCCCCCCACCACCATATGGCACAAAAGCCGTTGCAATGGGTGTGGCTTGGGGTAAAATACCCTTTGGTATTGCCAAGCAGACCTCTTGGGGAGAATGATATATGAGCCCACCTTGTGTCATCCTGAGTGCTTGCAGGACCCCAGTAGGTGCCTTTAACGGCCTTCTCAGCACCGTTCCAGCCACAAAGCTAGGTGCCATTGTGGTTGGTGAGGCCTTAGAAAGGTCGAGAAATTTAAAATCAGAGGACGTAGACCAGGTCATAATGGGAAATGTGCTTTCCGCTGGGTTGGGTCAGGCGCCGGCAAGACAGGCCTCCCTTGGTGCAGGCCTGCCCCCCGCGGTGTGTACCTTCACGGTGAGCAAGGTATGCGGTTCGGGGCTTAAGGCCGTTATGCTTGGTGCGCAGTCGGTATCCACCGGTGAGGCAGAGGTGGTGATTGCTGGTGGGATGGAGAGTATGAGCCGTGCACCTTATATATTGGACCATGCCCGCACCGGCTACCGGCTCGGACACAGTTACATCACAGACAGTATGGTGCATGACGGCCTCTGGGATGTATACAACAACTATCATATGGGCACCGCTGCCGAGCTACTGGCAGAGAGGTATGAGTTCTCGAGAAAAGACCTTGACGACTTCGCTATCCAAAGCTACGAGAGGGCCTTACAAGCGCAACGAGAAGGCCGTTTTGCTGAGGAGATAGTATCTGTAAAGGCGCCAGGAAGGGACGGAAAACAGGAGGTTGTAAAGGAGGATGAATGCCCCAGGCGCTTTAACAGGGACAAGATGCCCACACTGCCGCCGGCCTTCAAGGACGGCGGGAGGCTTACAGCAGGAAATTCCTCTGCAATAAGTGATGGGGCATCAGCCCTGGTGTTAGCCTCAGAGGATAGGGCCAGGAGTCTTGGCGTTGAGCCGATGGCGAAGATAGTAGCACAGGCCGAGGCAGGACTGCTCCCGGAGCTCTTTTCTCTCGCACCGGTTACCGCCATAAAGAAGCTTCTGAAGAAGATGGGGCTAACTATTAAGGATATAGACCTGTTCGAGATAAACGAGGCATTTGCCTCCACATGTCTTGCCATCTCCCAAGAGCTCGAGGTAGACCCCGATAGACTCAACGTAAAGGGCGGTGCAATTGCCCTGGGCCACCCCATAGGTGCTAGTGGTGCAAGGGTACTTACCACACTCCTTTACGCCATGAGGGAACGCCAGGTAAAGAGGGGTTTGGCCGCTCTATGTATTGGGGGAGGTGAGGCGGTGGCAGTGGCGGTAGAGGCGGTGTAGCATAAGGCGAGAGGTCCTGTATCGTACAATGATGGTCATGTAGTGGTCGAGCTTGTCCCCCAGAAGTGGGAGCCTCTTCACACAACGGCACTATTTTATTATAAGGATATAGAACGATGGAGATTGGGCGCGTAGGTGTAGTAGGAGGTGGGCAAATGGGTCAGGGTATTGCTCAGGCCGTAGCTACTGCCGGGATGGAGGTAACCCTTGTAGACCTGAGCGAGAGGCTTCTTAAAAGGGCCATGGAGCGCACCTCGTGGGGTGTCCACAAGCTTATCGAAAAGGGTGTCCTTAAACCTGAACAGCAGGATGAGATATTGAACAGGATAACGGGGACGGTACGTTTGGAAGACCTCCGTGGTGTGAACCTTGTTATCGAGGCAGTTAGTGAGAACGAGTCGTTAAAGCTGGAGTTATTTGGGATGCTGGATAGTATATGCCCGCTTGAGGCAATCTTTGCCTCAAATACGTCCTCAATACCTATTGCAAAGCTGGCCTCGGCCACTATGAGACCGGAAAGATTTGTGGGGATACACTTCATGAACCCTGTACCTGTAATGGAACTGGTGGAGATAATTCCAGGTCCCAAGACCTCGCGAGAGACCCTTACCGTCGCAAGATCATTGTGTGAGCGGCTGGGTAAGACCGCTATAGAGGTGAAGGATTCGCCGGGCTTTGTAGTCAACAGGATAATGGGACCTATGATAAACGAGGCCATCTATCTCCTGCAAGAAGGGGTTGCCAGCAAAGAGGATATCGATAAGGCCATGACCCTGGGTACTAGGCACCCCATGGGCCCACTGGCATTGGCAGATTTCGTTGGGCTGGATACCTGCTTGGCCATCATGGAGGTCCTTTACAAGGAAAAGAGAGACCCCAAATACAAGCCCTGCCCACTACTGAAGGAATACGTGGAGGCTGGGAAGCTGGGCAAGAAGGTAGGGGAGGGATTTTATAAATATAAATGAGGCTAGGGAAATTCTCCATACATGCCTGCATGGACGGTTTTTTCCGCCTGGATGGTGGGGCGATGTTTGGAATCGTACCTCGGGTGTTATGGGAGAGGACAGACCCACCGGATGATAAGAACCGAATTCTCCTTGCCCTGCGCTCTTTACTCATTCGAACGGGGAAGGCCAACATTCTAGTAGATACTGGTATCGGTAGCAAGGGTGACCAGAAGTTTCGTGACATCTATGTGATTGACAGGGACCCACCACTGGAGGGTGCGCTCGCCGCCCACGGCCTTACCCCCAAGGACGTGGATGTGGTCATAAACACCCATCTCCACCTGGACCATGCCGGTGGAAACACCTGTATTGGGGATGACGGCAATGTCGTCCCAGCCTTCCCAGGGGCTAAGTATGTAATACAAAGGGGTGAGTGGGAAGACGCCACGAATCCCGACGAGAGGACCAAGGGTTCGTACATAGCCAATGACTTCCTGCCGCTTGAGGGTCTTGGGGGGATTATAGAGTTTGTGGACGGGGCCGAGGTGGAGGTAGATAAAGGCGTGTCTCTCATAGTAACAGGTGGCCACACGTCCTTTCACCAGTGTGTAAAGGTAGAGTCCGAGGGAGAAGTAGCACTCTTCCTGGCCGACCTGGTGCCCACTGCCAGCCACCTACCACTCCCGTATACGATGGCCTACGACCTCATCCCGCAGGACACACTGAAGGCGAAGAAGCGCCTCCTTGGGCGGGCTGTGGATGAGGAGTGGCTGGTTATCTTCCAGCACGACCCAAGGGTCGAGGCGGCGTATCTGCGACGGGAAGGGGAGAAGATAGTACTCCGAGAGGAGGTTAAGCTCTGATGGAAAACCAATTTGTCGGCTGTGTGGTAAAAGATAGTATTTCCACACTGACCATTAATAACCCCCCTGTAAACGCCCTCTCTACCCGGGTGATGAGGGAATTGGATGAGGCGTTGGGAGAATTGGGTGGTGCCAAGGTGGTTATCATTACAGGTGCAGGGAACCTGTTCAGCGCTGGCGCTGACATAAAGGAGCTTGCCAAGATTTCATCTGGTGAAGAGGCGAGGCAGTTTAGCGAGTGCTGTCATCGGGTGTTGAGGAGGATTGAGACCTCCAAACGTCCAGTTATTGCTGCCATTAACGGTAACTGTTTGGGCGGTGGTCTGGAGCTGGCCCTTTGCTGCCATATAAGGATAGCGTCTGAGGGTGCGCGACTGGGCCAGCCGGAGATAAATCTGGGTATAATCCCTGGGGCCGGTGGCACACAGCGCCTTCCCAGGGTGGTGGGGAGTTCGATGGCACTTGAGATGCTCCTGACGGGAGAGCCTCTAAGTACCGAAGAAGCACGCACCTATGGGCTTGTGAACCGTGTGACCAAGCCGGAACTCCTTATGGAAGAAGCCACGTTTCTCGCAAAAAGGATTGTTGCAAGACCGGCCTCGGCCGCCTCTCTCATAATCGAAGCCGTGGAGAGCGGGCACAACATGCCCCTTGAACTGGCGCTTGAGCTGGAATCAAAACTCTTTGGTGATGTCTTTACTACTGAGGATAGTAAAGAGGGACTTAAGGCCTTCCTGGAAAAGCGCTCCCCCAAGTTTAAGGATAAATAGCGCTAGAATGGATAATCCATGAATATAATAGCCTGCGCTAGGCAAGTGCCCACACTAGAATCCACCATCAAACCACTACCATCTCCCCCCTTTATAGACACATCAGGCCTCACGTACATGACCAACCCGTTCGATGAGTATGCGGTTGAGGAGGGCGTACGGATAAAGGAAAGACTGGGCAGCGGCGAGTTAACCGTCGTGACGGTCGGCCCGGAGGGTGCTGACCAGATGCTACTTAATGCACTTGCGGTGGGTGCAGACAGGGCCGTGCATGTACATGTCAAGGAAGGATTTCTTCCGCGGCTGGACTCCTTTGTGGTTGCGTCCCTACTTAAGAATGCGATAGATGGGAGGAAATATGACGTCATTCTCTGCGGGAAGGAGGCCGTTGATGACAGGCAAGGTGCGGTTGGGATAGAACTGGCGGAGTTCTTGGGGCTACCCCACGTGGCGGCCGTAACCAAGCTGGATATAGATCCTGGGGTAAAAAAGGCCACCGCACGCAGGCAGATTGAAGGGGCCTGGGAGATAGTAGAGTGTCAACTGCCCGCAGTGTTTACCTGTCACAAGGGCCTTAACGAACCTCGCTACCCACCACTGCCAGGGATTATGAAGGCCCGAAAAAAGCCGCATGAAGACATAACAGACGTAGAAATTCCAGCCGCAAAGCTGTCCCTTGCAAGGCTCGAACACCTGCCCCAAAGAAAGGCGGGCAAAAAACTGGAGGGAGATATCCCACAGGTGACGGAAGAACTCCTACGTCTACTGCACGAGGAGGCCAGGGTAATCTAGTAGGGACACAACATGTTGTGCCCCTACAACTCCAAACAAGAAAATAAAGGCATGCCACAAGAAATCTTGGTTATAACTGAGCAGAGGGGTGGTGAGTTTAAGAATGTGAACCTTGAGGTTATAGGGGAGGCTCAGCGCCTGAAAGATGCCCGTGGATTAGATTTCAGTGTCTTTGTATTGGGCTACAAGATTGAGGACCTCGCCAGTTCTTTGCTCAGTTATGGTGCCAGCGAGGTCTTGGTGGCCGATTCTGAGGTATTGGAGAAATACAACAGCCAGGTCTATGCCCACGTCCTGTTGGACGAAATTCTTAGAAGAAGAAAACCCGTGGCCATCCTTCTCCCTGCTACTGCAATGGGCAGGGATTTAGGGCCCAGGCTGGCGGCCAGACTTGGAGGGGCCTATATGGCCGACTGTATCGGACTTGATATGGGCGCAGATTTTTTGTTGGAGGCAAGGCGCCTGGTGTACGGGGGCAGGGTTATAGCCACAATGATTGCAGAGAGTAATCACCCCCCGAATTTTCAGGTCGCCACACTCAGGCCAAATACCTTTGATAGGGCAAAAGAGATTGCTGGAAAGGAGACGGCCACTACAAGGGTAGAGGCCAAGGCCCCGCCGGACCTGCGTACTGTACTGAAAGAGATTATCTACGACAAAGAACGCGGCATGGACATCGCCGAGGCCAGGGTGATTGTCTCGGGCGGGAGGGGCATGAAGGGACCTGAAAACTACGGGATACTCGAGGAGCTGGCAGGTCTTCTTGGTGGTGCGGTTGGTGCCTCCAGGGCGGCGGTGGATGCGGGCTGGAGACCTGCTGACACCCAGGTAGGGCTCACTGGTAAAACAGTCGGCCCCGATTTGTATATAGCCTGCGGCATCTCAGGTTCTCCCCAGCACCTGGCGGGGATGATGTCATCCAGGTGCATCGTTGCCATTAACAAGGACCCGGATGCCCCTATATTCAAGGTAGCCGACTACGGCATAGTAGGCGACCTCTTCGAGGTAGTCCCCCTGATGATAAAGGGATTGAAGAAGATGCAGGCATGATGCAATTAAGCAGGGTGCATCAAGACGCACCCGACTAAATCGAGGGTTTTTTAACTGCCAGCCAGTACCTCTGCGATGTCCAGCACCTTTACATCCTCCCTGTCCCTTGCCTTGAGGCCGTTTGAGAGCATGGTGAGGCAGTAGGGGCAGGCGGTTACTATAGTCTCGGCCCCGGTCTCGAGCGCCTGGTCGGTCCGCATCTCGTTAATATTTTTACCCCCCACTCTCTGCTCCATCCACATATGCCCACCGCCCCCGCCGCAGCAGAAACTCCTGTCCCTCGACCGCTCCATCTCCTTCAATAACCCTATATTGGGGAGGGGCTTGAGTATCTCTCTGGGCTCATCATAGATGTCGTTGTGACGTCCCAGATAACAGGGGTCGTGGTATGTTACAGTCTTTCCCGACCGGTTTGTGCCGGCCTTCTTATTAAGCAGGTCTTTAATCTGGTTACTGGATTTGGCGGAAATAAATTCGGTGTGGTGTAAAACATCAAAAAAATTTCCACCGAACTGGGGATATTCATTCTTCAGGGTGTTGAAGCAGTGGGGGCAGCAGGTAACAATCTCCTTTACATTGTGTTTTTCAAAAATTTTGATGTTTTGTCTTACTAACTGCTGGAAGTCCGCCTCGTTGCCGAATCTCCTCAGGGGGTCCCCGCAGCATATTTCCTCTCCGCCTAATACGCCAAAATCCAGCCCCATCTCTTTTAGGATTTTGGCGAAGGCCCTGGTTACCCGCTGGTTTCTATCGTCAAACGCACCTGCGCATCCAACCCAAAAGAGGGTCTTGGGTCTATTATTATCGCTGTCTGAGAGCCGTTTTACGTCAATACCCTGCATCCAGTCCTCTCTCCGTTCGTTACTGAGGCCATACGGATTTTTCTGCGACTGTAAATTCTTGATGGTCCTTGTAATCTCGGCGGGGTATTTACCCTCCATGAGGCCGGGCCCCCTGCGGAGGTCTATTATCTTTTGTAGGTGTTCTATGTATACGGGGCAGTGCTCGACGCAGGCCAGGCAGGTGGTGCAGGCCCAGATTTCCGCCTCACTTATCTTTCCACCTACAAGCCGCTCCTTCATGTCTTCGTCCTCTTCCATCTGTGACTTTATGTCCAGGATAATCTTCTGGGGCATCAGGGGCTTTTCGGCCAGGGTGGCCGGACACTGGCTATCACACCGGCCACACCTCATGCAGGCATCCACGTCCAGGAGCTGCTTCCACGTGAAATCCTTTGGGCTCAGTACGCCAAAGACGTGCGTCTCCAGGGCCCCGGTCTCAATATCTTCTTCTTTTATGGCCAGTGGCTTGAGGGCACCTTTTGGCAGGGTTGAGTGGAGGAGTATGTTTAGTGGACTGGTGAGTATGTGCAAGAGCTTCGAGTATGGTATGTAGGCTATGAAGCCCATTGCAAGGGTCATATGGAGCCACCAGAGTATGCGGTGCATCCGGGACAGTGTGTCAGCTTGGGTACCATTTTGGATACTATGGGGTTCTGAAAATATGGTGACAAGAATCCTGGAAAAGGCGTATCCGACCGGTGAGTATCCGCCCCAGGCGGGTGTAGTAGCGGCAATCCTTGCCCCTTCAATCAGAAAACCGGTGAGGAGTATGGAGAAGAGCAGCCCCAATATTATGGCATCGTCCCACCTGTTTTTAAAAAATCTTTGTTCAAACAGGTAGCGTCTGATGGTGGCAAGCAGTATCCCCGTGATGAATAATGCCCCGAAAATGTCCAGGAGCAGGGAGTAGTAGAGGTAGAAATCGCCATAAAGGATTGGCCACCCCAGATGGAGCTGTAGGGCCACGAGGCATGTGCCGATGAATAGTGCGGTGAAGCTGAAGAAAATGAGGGCGTGGATTATGCCAGGGCGTACCTCCATAAGTATGTTTCGATGACTGATGACGGTCCATGCCGTAAACACCAGGCGGCGGGATAGGTGACTGAACGTGTCCTCCTTCTGACCGGTAAACCAGAGTCTGGCGCGCCGGTACATGCCGTATGAGAAGATGGCGAGTGCGATGGCAAAGAAGGCGTACAGTAGTGTATGATGCTCAATGTTCCAGTAAATCTCTCTTGTGGGGACCATATAATTTATCTGTTGGCGGTAGAACGGTTAATATTGACGGAGGATGCGTTATAAGAACGGCCGTTAGCGCATACCCTTTTCTACCTCTTTGAGTGACTCGTCAAATATGGACAGCGCCTTCTCAGTGTCCTTCTTTGTAATAATTAGGGGAGGGACGAAGCGGATGGCATTATGCCCACAGTCTAAAAGAAGCAGGCCCTTCTTGAAGGCCTTTTCCACGACCTTATTTCTTTCTTCTCCAGCCCTTTTCTTAGTGTTTTTATCCTTGACCATTTCCACGGCGATCATGAGGCCCTTGCCCCTTACCTCTCCAACGAGAGGGCGCGTGGCGCAAAGATTTTGTAATTCTTTTAGGAGATAGTTGCCCACCTTCGCCGCATTTTCTATCAACCCACCTTTAAGGATGTCGATAGTGGTCAGGGCTGCACGGCAGCTCACCGGGCTGCCGCCGAAGGTGCTGGCGTGGGCACCCGGAGGCCAGTCCATTATCTTGTTACTCGCTATAGTTGCCCCAAGTGGCAGGCCGGAGGCAATGCCCTTGGCCAGACACACTACATCTGGCAACACATCGTAGTGTTCTATTGCGAGCATCTTGCCTGTCCGCCCCATCCCAGACTGGACCTCGTCGGCGACAAGCATGATGCCATATTTTTTGCAAAGCCTTCCAAGCCCTTGGATGAACTCCTTTGGTGGCACGATGTATCCGCCCTCCCCCTGTATAGGCTCAACGAACACGGCCGCCACCTCCTCTGCTGGCAGATGAGTTGTAAAAATTTCCTCTTCAATCCAACTGACACAGGCGGTCTTGCACTGGGGGTAGGTTAATCCATAGGCGCAGCGGTAGCAGTAGGCGTAAGGCACGTGCACTACCCCGGGCAGTAGCGGCGCGAAACCTTTGCGCTGGATCGGCTTGCTGCCGGTGAGTGAGAGCGCACCCAAGGTCCTGCCGTGGAAGGCATTTATGAAGGCGATAATGTAGTAGCGCTTGGTATGGTGGTGCACAAGCTTTATGGCGGCTTCCACTGACTCTGCACCTGAGTTGCTGAAAAAAACCCTCTTGGGGGACGGCCCTGGACAGAGAGTGTCCAGCCGCTCGGCAAGTTCTATCTGCAAGGGGCTATAAAAGTCTGCCCCAGACATGTGAAGGAGTTCCTTCGACTGCTGGGTAATGGCCTTTACTATCCGTGGGTGACAGTGCCCAGTGTTGGAGACAGCCACCCCCGCAGTAAAGTCCAGGTATCTGTTGCCATCCACGTCCTCGACCATGGCCCCGTTTGCCCTTTTCACCATCAGTGGGTAGACCCTAGCGGGAGAGGGCGAGATGTATCTTTGGTCCTTTTTTAGTAGCTCTTTTGCCTTTGGTCCTGGTGGTTGTATCTTTATAAACGGGTAGCTTTTAGACATGCGCCTCGACCTCGAGTCCTAACCTCCAGCCCAGCTCAAGGGCCTTTAGGTTGAGTTCGCGAAATTTTTTTCCTATTGTTACCTCTATGGCCTCTTTCAATGAGTCCTTCGACACAAGTGATGTATGTGCCACCAGGGCGGAGAGGATTACTATGTTGGCCACTGCCTTGCTATCGAGTTCTCTCGAGGAGATTTCAGTGGCGGGAATGGGAATTTGTTTAGTGGTTACCCGTGCATCGGGTGAAACACCCTTTGGGTCGAACAGGATGGCTCCTCTGACATCTGCACAGAACCTGTCGTATCCCTCCTGTGCCAGTGTAATCAGGAAATCAGCCTCTGTAACGTAGGGGTAGTCTATGGGCTCGTCTGAGATTATTACCTCTGCGCGGCAGGGTGTGCCCCTCGACTCCGGGCCGTATGTGCTTGACTGGGCCACGTATTTTTTCTCGATTGCGCCTGCCTGTCCCAGGAGTTGGGCACTTAGAACTATCCCCTGACCTCCCAGGCCCACTATCCTTATCTGCTTCTTCATAGCATTAGTTCTTTCTGGACACGAACTCACCAATGACTATCTTTCCCTCGATGGCTTCAGGCCGAGATTTTTTGGCCGTCTGGCGGGATATGCATCTTTTCATTAAATCCCTTAATATTTCAGGGGCTGGGGGGCGTTCCTCTTTCCTGCCGTAGTGCGTCGGACAAGGTGAGAGGACGTCTATAAAGGAAAAGCCACGGTGACGAAGTGCCTTTTTTATATAGTTAATGAGGGGTTTTGTGTGCATGACCGATGACCTGGCCACATAGCTGGCCCCTGCTGCCTCTACCAGTCTGCACAGGTCGAACGGCGGTTCAGGGTTGCCACCCACGGTGGTTGAGGTAAAGGCACCCTCACTGGTGGTGCATGATACCTGGCCGCCCGTCATGCCGTATATCTCGTTATTTGCACAGATTACCGTCATATCTATGTCTCTCCTTGCGGCGTGTATGAGGTGATTACCGCCTATAGAGCCAAGGTCCCCCTCCCCACTTATCACCATTACGTTCAGTTTTGGGTTGAAGAGTTTTGCGCCCGTGGCAAAGGCAACGGGCCTGCCGTGGGTAACGTGCAGGGTATCGGCCTTGTAGTGTGGGCTGGGTATCCAGCCGGCGCATCCGATGCCAGAGACGAACAGCATATTTCTAAAATCCAGTCCCAACTCATCAATGGCCCTCAGTATGTCTGTCATGAGGATACCGTGGCCACACCCGGGGCAAAAGGGTGTGGGGAGGGTTTCGGTGCGTAGGTACTTCTCTAACCTGTGTTTCATCTCAACTTTTATGCCATGATGGGTTCAAGTATCTCACCAGATGTGATGACCTCTCCATCTACCCTGGTGATGGAAATGGTTTCCACGTCGGCCCGGGCAAACCTCTCCACCTCCTGGGCAATCTGCCCGCGGTTCATCTCGGGGACCAATATCCGTTTGGCCTTAAGGTTGCGTATATTGTGTTCGGGGAAGGGCCAGACGGTTTTTAGCCTGAGGAGGCCTGCCTTTATGCCCTTGTCACACGCCTGTTTTATGGCCTTTAGGGCCGCCCTCGCCGCAATTCCGTAGGCAACTACCACCACATCGGCGTCTTCGATAAGATATTCTTCTGTCTGGATGATTTTATCTGCGTTTCTCAATATCTTTTCGTTGAGTCTGGTTACTAATTTTTTTTGTGTATTTGGGTCCTGCGTCCTTCGGTAGCCGAACTCGTCGTGGGTGGAGCCGGTGATTAGTAAAGCCTCTCCCTCACCGAAGCTGGCCATTGGAGGTACACCACCGGGGTCGTCCGTGCCAAAGTGGGGCCTGTTGGGTAATTTCCTGCGGTTTGACACAGTAACCGCTCCCGGCACAGTGCATATCTCCCTCAGGTGGGCAATGGCAGCGTCGGACATTATAAAGACAGGGACACGGTAGGTCTCAGCCAGATTAAAGGCCTCCACCGTAAGCCCGTACATCTCCTGAACGGACCAGGGTGAGAGGGCTATTATCTGATAATCGGTGCCTGAACACCACCTGACCTGCATCATGTCGCCACTATATGGTCTGGTGGCCTGACCGGTGGACGGCCCGGCCCTCTGGACGTCTACTATTACGCAGGGTGTCTCGGTCATCACCGCATAGCCAATGTTTTCGGCCATGAGGCTGAGTCCGGGACCCGAGGTGGCCGTCATAGCCTTGGCCCCTGCCCAGACAGCACCTATCACCGCTCCAAGGGAGGCTATCTCGTCCTCCATCTGTATGAAGATACCACCTACCTCTGGCAGCCTATACGATAGTCTTTCCATTATCTCGCTTGAGGGTGATATGGGGTATCCCGCAAAGAACCTGCACCCTGCTCGAATGGCCGCCTCGGCCACTGCCTCGTTGCCCTCCCAGAAATATTCGCCTGGTGGAATATTGCCATTTAACCTTTTATTCATGGCCAACTTGTGTATTATTTGTAGGGACGGAGCTTATCCCTGTCTACAACGGACTTCCTATAAAAGACTATGCAAACGCCTTCAGGCCGAGCACCTCTCTTCCTACTATCAGTTTTTGTATCTCTGAGGTGCCCTCGTATATGGTGGCCACGCGTGCGTCACGCAGGTATCTCTCCACGGGGAATTCATCTGAGTAGCCGTAGCCGCCGTGTATTTGCACGGCCATGTTGGCGGCCCTCAGGGCGGCTTCTGAGGCAAAATATTTTGCAATAGATGTCTCCAAAGTACCTCTCTCGCCTTTATTCTTTATGTCTGCGGCCTTATAGACCAGTAGCCTGGCAGCCTCGGTGTCTGTCACCATACGGGCGACCATGTCCTGTATTAATTGAAAGGAGCCGATTGGTCTATCGAACTGGACGCGTTCTTTGGCATATTTGACGCTTGCGTCTATACATGCCTGCAAGATGCCCACGCAACCTGCGGCAACACCGAAGCGCCCGTTGTCAAGCCCACTCATGGCCACCTTAAATCCCTCGCCGACCCCTCCCAGCACGGCGTCGCTGGGCAGTTCGCAGTCCTCCAGAAAGATTTCGGCCGTATTTGAGGACCTTAGGCCCAGTTTATTCTCTATATTTTTTGTGGAGTATCCTTTTACTTTTTTGCACTCTATTACAAATGCCGTCAGGCCCTCATGTTTTTCTTTGGTGTTTGGGTTGGTGCGCGCGATAAGGATAGCGATGTCTGCAACTCCAGCGTTTGAAATCCATGTCTTTGTGCCGTTCAGGACCCATTTATCTCCGGTCAAGACCGCCCTGGTGCTCTGATTGGCGGCATCGGAGCCTGCGCCTGGTTCAGTAAGGGCGAAGCACCCGATTATCTCTCCTCGGCATAGTGCAGGTATGTATTTCTGCTTTTGCTCCTCTGTGCCCCAGTTGAGGATGGATAGTTCCACGAGGGATACCTGCACGGATAGTGTCGTCTTTACCGAGGAGCATGCCCTCCCAATTTCTTCTGTGATTATAGCGTGGCTTATGTAATCTAGTCCAGCACCTCCGTATTCCTCTGGGATAGGGCCGCCCAGGAGACCCATGGGGGCCATCTTTTTTAGGATTTCATATGGGAAGCGGCACTTTCTATCGTTTTCTCTTGCGACTGGGACAATCTCCTCCTCGGCAAATCTCCGGGTCATTTCCTTTATTGCCTTTTGTTCCGGGGTCAGTCCAAAATCCATTGATACTGTTCCTCTGGGTTGGGTAAGTCTTATATTAAGAACTCATGTAGGGGCTCATGTAGGGGCGGGGTGGCCCCGCCCCTACAGTTGGTGACCATCTTTTTTAGAGTCTTCCTGAGCGCATTATTCCTATCGCCAGCCAGATGCCCATGATGGTGGAGAACAGGTAGCCGAGTATGCCGAATAGTGGGACATTATTCATGACCATGGGCCCTACCCCTGCCATCATGACCAGGCTGGATGCAATTACCGTAGCAGCCAAGATGATACTGAGTGCTAGGCGGTTACTCGAGCGGTCAAGTTCGTATGCAAAGTACTCGAGCTCCACGTGCCTGAGTGACACCTCCATCTTCCCACTGAGTAGTTTTCGGATTAAATGCCTCATCTCCTTAGGGCCTTGAGATATCAGGTTGGTCAGGTGCCAGGAGGTCTCACTGGCCATTCTTCCGATGTGCTCTGGGGAGAAGCGTTCCCTCATCAGGCCCTTGGCGAAGGGTGTTACCGTTTTTTGGAGGTCGAGCGCTGGGTCAAGTTGTCTGGTCATGCCGGCCACGGTGACAAAGGATTTCCCAAGTAAAACAAAGTCCCTGGGTAGCATGAGCTTATACTCCCGTGCAACCCTCATCATGTCAAAGAAGGCGTTTCTGGGGTCTATTCTCTCCAGGGGTATGCCCCTGTATTTCTCCATGGTCTCCAGGAGGGAGGCCTTGAGTGCGTCTAGATTGCTGCGGCCGTCCGTAGGTATGGCCCCGATATCCATAAAGATGTCTACATATAGGTCCATATCCTTCTTCAGTAGGGCGAATAGTGCCGTTGTGAGTTGGCTCCTCAGGTCTTCCGTTAAGTAGCCCACCATACCGAAGTCTATCATGGATATGGAGCCGAGCTCAGAGACCATGAGGTTGCCCGGATGTGGGTCAGCGTGGAATAGGCCAGCCCTGAAGTACTGTTCCATGAAGTCTGTGAGGAGTTCCGTGGCTAGTCTTCTGGTATTAATCCCTTTTTCCTCGAGGGTTTTTATATCGCAAAGGCTGATGTCCTTGAACCTCTCCATAGTCAAGATGCTCGATGTGGTAAGGTCCCAGCACACCTTTGGGATGTGAACGTTCTCATTGTCGCGGTATATCTGATAGAACTTGGTGGTGTTAGAGGCCTCGGTAATAAAATCGAGTTCATTTTGTATAACGCGGTAGAACTCCTCTACCAGCATGGTGGGTCGAAAGGGCTTGAGCTCCTCCATCCTCTCGGCCCTTTCAGCTATGAGTGCAAGTAGGTCAACGTCGTTCCTGATTATCTGGTCAATGCCCGGCCGCTTTACCTTTACTACGACTTCCCCGTCATTTGGCAGGGTTGCGGCATGGACCTGGGCAATGGAGCCGCAGGCTATAGGCTCATCCTGGAAAGAGGAAAAGAGTTTTTCTATGGGTGTTTTTAGTTCTTCTTCAATGATGGTCCTGGCCAGCTTTGGATCGAAGGGCTTGACGTCTTTCTGCAGTTTACGAAGTTCCTGGATGAAGTCCTCGGGGAGGATATCTGGTCTGGTTGAGAGCATTTGGCCCAGCTTTACGTACGTTGGCCCGAGTTCCTGTAATACTGTGACAATACGTGCGGCAAGGGGTTTTTCTTCCAGGGCGATTCGTTTCTCGAGGAACCGCTTCCCGATCGGCAGGTACTCGCTAAGCCTGAGGTTTGAGACCATGTGGCCGAAGCCATGTCTTACCAGTACCTGAAGTATCTGGGAGAGCCGTTGGAATCGCCGAGGTGTCCTTGCGATGTCTCTGAGGCGCAATAGAAGGCCCTCCACTTAGGCTGAAACGTTTTTAGAATCTTCCAGGACTATCTCTCGTATCTTCTTCAATTTCTCCAGTATGGGGGGTAGCGTGTCAATAAGTAGCATAGTTGACGAGTCGCATAAGGCCTTTTCGGGTTGTTCATGGACCTCGAGGAATAGTCCATCGGTGCCTGCAGCCACGGCCGCCCTGGCCAGAGGCTCCACCATGTGTCTGTCTCCACCTGAAGAGCTTCCCTGTCCACTGGGGAGCTGCACACTATGTGTCGCATCAAAGAGTACAGGATAACCTATCTCCTTTAGTATGACTATTGACCTCATGTCGCTAACCAAGTTGTTGTATCCAAAGGTGGTTCCCCTCTCGGTGAAGATTATCTTGTCGTTACCTGTGCTAAGGATCTTTTCGGCCACCAGCTTCATGTCCCAGGGTGCCATGAATTGACCTTTTTTAACATTCACCGGTTTGCCCGTTTCCGCTGCGCGGAGGATAAGGTCTGTTTGACGGCAGAGAAAGGCAGGGATCTGTATAATATCCAATACCTTGGCAGCCTTCTCCACCTCTGCAGGGTGATGAACGTCCGAAAGAACAGGTATGTCCAACGTGGACTTTATCTCATGGAGTATTTCTAACCCTTTATCAGGACCTGGGCCACGGAAGGAATGTATGGAGCTCCTGTTTCCCTTGTCATAAGAGGCCTTAAATACAAAGGGGAGGTTGAGACCTTGAACGAGCCCCTTTAGTCTCTTTGCTATTCTGAGGCAGGTTTCCCTTGTCTCAATTACACAAGGGCCGGCCACCACTGCCAGGGGCATAGTAGGCCCAAAAGAGAGGTTTTTTATGCAAACCGATTTCGTAGGATTTATCCCCTAAGTGGTTATTTTATACGGGCTCTTGTAAAGAGTAGTCCTCTTCAAGAGGTACTATATCATAGACTTAGTGCACAGTCAAATCTGTAAATCAGATAAATTTTAGTTGCAATTTTGGCCCGTATTGCATATATTTGCAATTTACAAGATGGTGGAAGAGTACACGTTACAACCTACCCCGAGGTTTCTGCCAGTTGCGAGCAATGTCCCCGCTGAGAAGGCGTTTTTCAGAGGTCTTGTCCTGTGTACCTTTTTAAGGAGGGAATATGGATATAGCGGTTGATGTAAGCATATTGGATTCTGAGAGCACTACAAAGGATGATATAGCGCTGTTGAGAAAAGAGATTTACACTTCGGTAGAGGAGAAGGAGAAACTTAAGAAGGAGGTAGAGAGGCTCTCGCAAGCTGTAAAGAGTAGCCGGGACCCTGCAAAGGTAAAAGAGCTCTGCCAAAGCTTAGGCATAGGCCTGTGGCTCTTGGGACGTGTAAAGGAGGCTGTAGAGGCCTTAGAGGAGGTGAAGACACGCAAGACCGCCGCCTATTATCTGGGAAAGTGCTACGAGGAATTAGGGGAATATGAGAAGGCCCTGGAGTGCCTTGAGAGGTCTCAAAGGGAGGGTGTGAAGGATTTCGGTCTGGAGATGGACCTAATAGGTGTGAAGAGAAAGGCCGGGATGCTGAAAGAGGCCTTAAGGAGGGTGGAGCAACTTTCTAAAGCCCATGGGCAGGAGGCCGAATTACACTACCAGTGGGGCCACTGTCTTGAAGATGCGGGGGAATATGTTGAGGCCATGTCCCATTATGAAAAGGCATTGGAGCTTAACCCCGAGCATGCCGGGACCCTTTTTCGTATGGCCTATAACTATGACCTTGAGGGGGAGGACGAGAAGGCCGTTGAGTATTACGAGAAGTGCCAGGAGCTTTCACCTACCTTTACTAATGCCTTTATCAACCTGGGTACGCTATATGAAGACCATGGAGACTATGCGAAGGCAATCTCGTGTTTTGAGACCGTGCTCAGGGCAGACCCCGATAACCAAAAGGCGTGTCTTTACCTGAAAGATGCAAGGGCCTCCCTTGATATGTACTACGATGAGGAGAAGATGAAGGCGAAGGATAGAGAAAGTGAGGTCCTTAACATACCCATATCAGATTTTGAGCTCTCGGTAAGAAGTAAGAATTGTCTGGAACGGATGAATATCAAGACCCTACGGGATCTCACTTTGGTGACAGAAACAGAGCTGCTATCTTATAAGAATTTTGGGGAGACTTCCTTGAATGAAATAAAGAGCGTGCTGACACAAAAGGGCCTGTCCCTGGGGCAAGCCCTGGATGCAAACAGGTCATTTTTGGGCCTCCTCAAGGGGTCCGCTGAGGAGATCGAAATACTGGGGAGCCCTTTATCCATGTTGGAATTGTCAGCTCGCACCCTAAAGGCTGTGGAGAAGCTGGGATTTAGAACCATTGGAGAGATTCTATCTAGGTCGGAAGAGGAGCTCCTTTCTCATAAGACATTTAAAAGTGGGTATATGGAGGAGATAAAAGAGAAATTAGCTCAGCATGGTCTGAGGCTAAAGGGAGAGGATAGTCCAGAGCAGTAGTTAGTTTGGGGAGCGGGTCTTTGGATTACAATGTGAGGGGCGGCAGGGACCTTGGCATTGGTTTATTCCGAAGGCCCGAGTTTTTTTACAGATAGCTTTTTTATAAATGGTGAGGGGTTGGTTCTGAAGTTTCCTTAAGAGAGGGCGTTGTCCTTGCGGGCGTTAGGAATTGATCCTGGCCTTGCGGTTACTGGTTTTGCTGTGGTGGAGGCACTTGAAGAGGGGGGACGGGTGCATGATTATGGTTGCATAAGAACCAGTTCCAAGCTTTCTACACCTGAAAGGTTAGGTATTATATACAATCGCGTGTGCGAGGTAATCTCTAAGTGGTCGCCGAATTTGCTGGTTATGGAAGATATCTTTGTTAATATGAAATATCCTAAGGCTGCATTGCAATTGGGAGAGGTAAGAGGTGTTATAAGCGTGGCGGCCCAGAGCCTAAATGTAAGCGTGTCCGAAGTAAGGCCATCTGAGACGAAATTGGCAATAACCGGCAACGGTGGTGCCGGCAAGAAACAGGTGGAAGATGCGGTGAGGAGGATACTGAATATAGATGCCCCCTCTGGGCCAAGCCATGTCTCAGATGCGCTGGCCTTGGCCTTGACAGGTTTGTCTCGGAGCGGTCTGTTCAATTGGCCCTGAGAGTAAAATCGTGATTC
Source organism: Candidatus Brocadiales bacterium (assembly GCA_046758865.1). GTDB lineage: Bacteria > Planctomycetota > Brocadiia > Brocadiales > Bathyanammoxibiaceae > JBHIBD01. Next base: position 17,828 of record JBHIBD010000025.1, read on the forward strand.
ATCCAACAAATGGCATCACGCCCAGCGGACAGCGGGTCTGCTCAGAGATGGACCTGTCACGCCGTAGGCAGGTCTGCCTCTGGCATGACTTTTGGGTGGGCATGGTGCCTATCTTTTTGGCGTAAATCTACCTTATTACATCACGTGATCCGGTATCTTAAAGGAATGCTGCTAAAGAAAGAAGACGACAGGATTGTTTTATTGACAAATGGTGTTGGATACGAGGTCAGGCTGCCCGTAGTGGTAAGGTCAACGTATAATGCAAAAGAGCTTGGCGAGGAGGTAGAGCTCTACATTTCCTACCAACAGGCAGAAAAACAGCCAAAACCTGTCCTTGTAGGCTTCAATAGTGAACCTGAGAGAGAGTTTTTTGAGAAACTCCTTACTGTGCACCGCATAGGGACCTCAACAGCGGTAGATGCCCTCACAGTACCCATGAGCAGGATAGCCAGAGCTATTGAGGACAAGGACGTGCCTACCTTGAAAAAGCTTAAGGGGATCGGAGGGCGTGCTGCAGAAAAAATTGTTGCTGAGCTAAATGGCAAGGTAGCAAAATATGCCCTGATGAGTGAAGAGGCACCCTCTGCTGTAGGCGAACCGGAGGACTTGAAAAAGCAGGTAGTGGAGGTGCTGGTTAGACAACTTGGATACAAGTCTAGCGAGGCTAATCGGATGGTCGAAACGGCCATGGAGAGGTCTCCACAAATCAGTTCTCCTGAGGAGTTGTTTGAAGAGGTTTATAAGGGCCAGAAGACGTGAAGGTGTAATGCGGGTGGGGGGGAATTGCGTGTCATTAGCGTAGGAGGCCCATAATGGTGCCACCAGAAACCCGTGAAGCCTTACAGCCAGCTCTTGCCTCTGGCGAGAGGGACGAATGTAGCCTGAGGCCCAGGAGGTTGTCGGAATATATCGGCCAGTCACAGGTAGTAGAATCCCTTGGCATTGCCATAGAGGCCGCCAGGAAGAGGGCTGATGTAGTGGACCATGTCCTTCTCTTTGGTCCACCAGGATTGGGTAAAACGACACTTGCTTACATAATTGCGGCAGAGATGGGGGTGGACATAGTTACATCATCCGGTCCCGCCCTTGAGAAGAGTGGGGATTTGATAGGCATACTGACAAATCTGAAAAGGGGAGACATTCTTTTCATAGACGAGATACATCGTCTGCCAAAGTCGGTAGAGGAATATCTGTATTCTGCTGTGGAGGATTATTCTATAAATGTTATTTTTGATAAGGGTACAAATGCGCGTAGTTATCGTTCAAGGTTGGAAAAATTTACCCTGGTAGGTGCTACTACCAGGGCAGGTCTTCTGTCCTCGCCGCTCAGGGAGAGGTTTGGGATACATAGGGGGCTGGATTTTTACACCATGGAGGAGCTCTCAAGGGTTGTAGAACGCTCTGCAACACTTCTTGGTGTGCCTGTTGAGGGGGATGGCGTGCTGGAGATTGCAAAGCGCGCAAGGGGTACGCCCAGGATAGCCAACCGAGTTCTCAGGAGGGTTAGGGACTATGCCGAGGTAAGGTCAGAAGGTGTAATAACAAGGCATGTCGCATGCGATGCCCTTCGTCTAGAGGGCATTGACGAAGAAGGGCTTTCGATATTAGACCGAAGATTTTTAGAGACGATAATCTGTAATTATAAGGGTGGCCCGGTGGGATTAGAGGCGATAGCAGCAGTTCTTCATGAGGAGCCAGATACCCTTGCGGAGATGGTGGAACCCTATCTACTCAAGGCTGGTTTCTTGATTAGAACACCAAAGGGCAGAAAGGCCACAAACCGCGCATATACCTGTCTGGGATACACAGCACCTGGCGAGCCCGACATGCAGCTTCCTTTACCGTCAGGAAATGAAGGCAATAGTGCATGAGACTCCTGCTTCATATCTGCTGTGCCCCTTGTCTCTGCGCCCCGTTAGAAGAGCTGAAGAAAAACGGCATTAAGATAGAGGGCTTTTTTTATAATCCCAACATACACCCACTGCTGGAGTTCCGTAGGAGGCTGAAGTCGGTGAAGGTCTACCAGGAGCCCTCACCCATGCCCATTCATTATTGCGAAGAATATGGGCTGGGCGAGTTCCTCAAGACAGTTAAACACCAGGATGCTCCCCTGAGGTGCAGTGAGTGTTACCATATGAGACTTACTGCCACGGCCAGACATGCCCGCGCTAACGGCTTTGACGCCTTCAGCACAGCGCTACTCTTCAGCGCCAGACAGAAGCACGAACTACTGAAAGAGGTGGGAGAAGAGGTCTCACGTAGAGAGGACCTTCCCTTTTATTATATGGACTACCGCCACCTCTACCCTAAAAGCCACGAGATGGCTAGAAAGAGGTGTCTATACTTACAGTCTTACTGTGGATGTATATTTAGCGAGTACGAGCGCTACGGTCCCACCACAAAATATCTTTATAAAGGGAGTTGAACGGCTCGGCATGGGTCTGTAAGCGGGTGGCATGTGGTATGGTTGCGCATAGATGACGAGGAGGATTCAGTCTGAGGGTTGACCGCAGGTATGACCACCCGGAAGTAGGGAAAAAGGCATTACTTCTGATATTCATCCTCTGTCTCTCATCCTGTGGGAGACCAATCTATAGATACGAGGCCTATTGGCCAAACGCTCCGGAGGTACAGGTAGTGCTACTGGAGAAGGCAGAAGCCGCCAAGCTGGCGGTGTATTCACCATACAAGCTGGTTGACGTGAATAGTGGCAGGACGCTCCTTCGGGGAGATGGACTCGAAGAGACAAAGGCCTCCTTCCATGGCGCCGAGCTGATACTTGGAGGAGAAAGGTTTCGCACCGCTGGTGTCAAGGTGGTGAGTCGGAGGGACGGTGCGGTGGAGCTGAATGGGGTCCGTTACCGCGGAGAGGTCTCTTTGGTCGAAGGGCCTTCGAACCAGTTGAAGGCCGTGAATCGCCTCAACATAGAGGGGTATATTCAGGGCGTCCTGGGTAGTGAGATGCCCGGTTACTGGGGCAAGGAGGCCTTAATGGCTCAGGCCATTTGTGCCAGAACCTATGCGCTTTATCGGAAGATTGTGCAAAAGGACCTCAACTCCTTACATCTTGCCTATCGTGGGACGGCCAAGGAGAGTTGGAGGCTTAACAAGATAGTGGCGGAGACCAGGGGTATAGTAATGTTCTATGAGGGCAAGATGTTTTCAGCCTATTTTCATAGCACCTGTGGTGGGCGTACAGAGGATGCTGCTCACGTCTTTGGGGATAAAGGCATATTGCCCCTCAGTGGCGTAAAATGCGGGTTCTGTGATAGGTCGAGATACTACAGGTGGGAAGTGGACATTGGCAAGGCAGACCTTGAAAAGAAACTAGGTAAGGCATACCCGGGACTAAAGGGGTTATCCTCTGTGGTCCCTGTTAGTTTAGGGCCTGGTGGCCACAGCGCAACGGTCAGGATAAGGCATACCAAGGGAGACCTGAAAATAGGAGCGAACGAGTTTCGGCTCCTGGTGGGTCCTAACACCATCTTCTCGACCGCCTTCTCCACACAAGACCAAGGCCGTATGATAAGGTTTACGGGAAGTGGATGGGGACACGGTGTAGGCCTGTGCCAATACGGTGCCCAAAAGATGGCAGAGGAAGGCTATCAGTGGTTTGAGATACTAAAGCACTATTATCCTGGGGTAGAATTCGTAAAGGTATATCGGTAGCCCATCTGCACCCACCTGCCGATTCACTAGGTGTAACTAGAGTGGTGGGCAGGTGGAGAGGGCCCCCTTTTGAGGTTTAGGCTACTTAAAACAGATAAACGTTCGAAGGCAAGATACGGTGAGATAGAGACGCCCCATGGAATCGTAAAGACCCCGGTCTTCATGCCTGTTGGAACCCAGGCAACGGTAAAGACATTAACACCTGCCCAGCTCAAGGAGCTGGGTGTAGAGGTCATTATATGTAATGCGTATCACTTGAGCCTCAGGCCTGGGGAGCAGGTTGTGAAGGACTTGGGAGGCATTCACCGCTTCATGGGCTGGGACAGGACTATTGTTACAGACAGTGGTGGATATCAGATATTTTCCCTGCAGAATATTGCCAGGGTCTCAGACGAGGGCGTAGTATTTTCTTCTCCCTTTACAGGAGAGCGTGTATTCTTCAGTCCGGAGAAGGTGATGGAGATACAGTTAGCACTGGGTGGCGACATCATGATGCCGTTCGACCACTGTGTTCCTTATCCATGTGAGCGGGACGATGCAAAGGAGGCCATGCTCAGGACTGAAAGATGGACCAAGAGGTGCCATGCCACCTTATCTAAGAGTGAGTCAGGTGGCCGTGCCCTCTTCGGTATAATCCAGGGCAGTGTGTTTAAGGACCTGCGCCGGGAGAGTGTGGAGCGCTTGGGTGAAATGGACATAGATGGCTATGCCGTGGGGGGCCTAAGCGTGGGAGAGGGGAGGTACCTTATGAAGGAAGTGCTGGATTATACGATTGAAAAGCTCCCGTGGAATAAGCCGCGCTACCTCATGGGGGTGGGTCCACCAGCGGATATCCTCGACGCCGTTGAACAAGGTGTGGACATGTTTGACTGCGTACTGCCCACCCGCAATGGCCGAAATGGCTGTGCCTACACCAGGAGTGGGAAAATAAGACTCTTTAACAGCATCTACAGACAGGACCAAAAACCCCTGGACGATAGTTGTGACTGCTACACGTGTAGGACCTTCTCCCGCGCCTATCTGCGCCACCTGTTTTTTGCAGGAGAGATGCTGGCCATGACACTGGTATCGCTACATAATGTGTATTTCTTTCAGAATATGATGTCAGATGCCCGTGAGGCCATCCTTAACGGTACCTTCAGGAGATTTAAGGAGAAGCTTCTTGATATCCAAGAAAAGGAGGATAGTAGATGATTTTTCTAGCCCAGACATCCACTCCCCCCCCCGTGTTTTGGACCACTATGGTACCGTTTATGATAATGATTATCATTATCTACTTGTTTATCATTAGGCCCCAGAGGGTAAAAGAGACAGAGAGACAGAAGATGCTCGCAGGCATAAGGAAGAATGACAAGGTAATAATGTCTGGTGGCATACATGGTGTTGTCGTTAACGTTAAGGAGACAGAACTTCTGGTTCAAATAGACCGTAACAAAGATGTGAGGGTAAAGGTAGAGAGAGACTCCGTAGTATCGGTGATGCACAAGGGAGGGAAAGGGGAGGAGGACTAAGCCTCCCGTGAGTTCCCATCAAGATGAGGACGAGAGATTGGATGAGGAGATAAGGAACAAGAGAGATGCCTAAAGAAATCTACCGCTGGAAGATACCGCTTATAGCCATATTGATTGCACTGGCCCTTGTTGCCCTTTATCCACCCACAAACAAGGTGATGAGGGTTGAAAAGATAAAGGAGATTGATGGAAAGGTCGTGGAACGGGAAACGGTGGAGGAGTCGTGGATGGCCTTCCTGATGGGAGAGCCTATCCGCAAGGAAGTTATCGTTGAGGAGGAAATTGACGCGGAGGGCAAAAGGGTAACCAAAAAGGTGGTAGAAGAGATAGCTAGGGGTAGGGTAAAGCTGGGCCTCGACCTTAGGGGAGGTTCTGAGCTCATCTACAGGGTGAGGGTGGCACCCGATGAGGATAGACCGGGGATCACCCAGGAGATTATAGATGTATTAAAGAAGAGGATAGACCCGAGGGGCATAATGGAGTACAGGCTGCAGGAGCAGGGCTTCCATCGCATCCTTATCCAGGTTCCAGGGGCCACCCACTACGAGATAGAACAGCTCAAGGAAAGGATAGTGCGCCTGGGGAAACTCGAATTTCGGCTTGCCGCCCCGAAGGGTTCAGCAGAGTACAATGACGCTATGCTGGGGAAACCTGTCCCCGGTTACTACAAACATTGGGTGTGGAAAAAGAGGGGCGAGGTAGGTGAGCTTACCGAGGATTGGTACTTGGTGAGGAATAGGATAGAGCTGAGCGGAGAGAGCTTGGCCAGGGTCTATCCGGACCGCAAGAACGTCCAACCAGTAGTAGGCTTTGAGTTCAACACCGAGGGCAAGGCAAAGTTTAGCCAGCTAACCGAGAGAAACATTGGGAAGCCACTGGCCATTATCCTTGACGGGATACTTTACTCTGCACCGGTTATCCGCGAGCGCATACCGGGCAGGGGCATTATCGAGGGTAACTTCACACAGGACGAGGTAAACAACCTTTTGGCCATTATGAGGGCAGGGAGCCTTCCGGCCGACCTTGAGCTGGAGATGGAGATGAGCGTGGGGCCCAGCCTGGGCCGGGACTCCATAAAAAATGGTCTGATTGCAGGTCTGGTGGGTGGTGCATTTGTGGTGGTCTTTATGGGCTTATATTACCTGGGTGCAGGCCTGGTGGCCAATCTGGCATTGGGTCTCAACATCTTCCTTATCGTTGGCACCCTGGCGCTATTGGGGGCTACGCTGACCCTTCCTGGTATCGCAGGATTGGTGTTAATAGTGGGTATGGCTGTGGATGCCAATGTACTTATCTTCGAAAGGATTAGGGAGGAGAAGAACAGGGGTAAGGCTATTCCGCTGGCACTGAAGACTGGCTACGAGAGGGCCTTTACCACTATCATGGACTCAAACCTGACCACACTTATCACTGCCCTCATACTTTATGCCGTGGGCACTGGCCCTGTTAAGGGCTTTGGCATAATCCTCGCAGTTGGCCTTATTGTAAACCTCTTTACCGCTATATTTGTTACCAGGGTAGTCTTTGAGGTCTTGGACATGAAGGCATTCAAAATGTTGCAGCTCTTCCAGAGACCCCACCTCGAACTCCTTAATCTCTTTAAGATGACGGCTGTGGTATCGGCTGTGATAATTATCCTTGGTTTAGTGGTGTTCAAGTTGAGGGGCACAGACAAGTACGATATAGACTTTACTGGTGGCACACTGATACACCTACAACTAGCCAACCCCACACGAACCGGCACCATGAGGGATGCACTGGCTCGAGCAGGCTATAGTGATGCAGAAGTGCAGGGTATCTGGGGTACTGCTACCGTGGCCGCAGCCGAGGCCTTAGAGTTTGGAATAAGGATAAAGGGCTTAAGTGATGAAAAGATCACTGAGAAACTGGAGAACGATATCAAAAAGGCCTTTAGAGACCAGTTTGGGAACATAACTGTTGGTGCATCACCTACGGTCTTGAACCTGACGCTACTCTCTCCGCTAGAAGAATCTGAACTAAGACAGCGACTGGCCAAGATAGGATATACCGACGAGGATATCGTCTACCTTTTCCCCACTGGTGTATCTACCCAGAGTTTTGAAATTACCGTGCCCACCTTAAGGGATACTGGTACGCGGGCTGAGACCGTCGAGCTACTTTCTCAGGGCATACCTGGTCTGGCCTTCAGTGAAGTGAGTCTCAGCCTTGGGGAGATGAAAGAGATAGCACCTCGCACCATTGCCCCTGGAGCAATGCCTGTTGCCCAGGGAGAGCTTGAGCTTGACCTCAGTAAGGCTGTGGACCCGACGCTCATCGAGCTAGAGCTCCAGAGGAGAGGCTTTGCTAACGTTGCTGTTGTCATACGGGGGGAAAGAGTGAGAAAACAGGTCAGTTCACGACTTGAGATACGCGGTCCAAAGGACACCTTGATGCATATAAGGGCAGAAATGGAAAAGGTCGTTAAACTCCCCGCATTTACCTTTCAGACGGATACCTCTCTTAGGATAGAGTTGGAGAGCCCCCAAGAGGAGCAGACCTTGAGGGATAAGCTCCTGGGGCTTGGCGTTACCAGGGTAATCTCTCTGAAGGCACCCTCTGAGTCCTTCGCAATGGAGGTGAACCCTTTAAGCGCTAGTAAGATACAGGAAAAAATCAGCGAGGACGTAATTTCTACCTTCAAAGATAATCTCTTCCTGGAGAGAGTAGAGGTAAGCTTTGAGGTACTGCCAGAGACGGCCAGTGTGGGAGAGTCTGCCTCTAGGGGACAGGAAGGCGGCTCGCTTGGTTATAAAGAAGAGGGTGAATCCTTGGTGCTTATGACCTTGAGTAAGCCTATGGTAAAGGAGAGGATAGAGGATATACTCTCGAAATCGGGATACGCTGGTGCCTTGGAAGAGGCCCTTGAGCCGGGAAAAACCTATAGGTCGGCAAAGATCCGTGTAAAGACCTCAGAGATTGAGACAATGAAGGTAGCCCTATCTGAGGCCTTTACGGTGGCCGAACCCCTGAAGAGGATAGTGAGCATTGGTTCGACGGTGGCGGGGGAGATGAAGAACAGGGCATCTTTGGCCCTTATATTTGCCCTAGTGGCCATTATTTTTTACATATGGATTCGCTTCGGCGAGGTTAAGTTTGGCGTTGCTGCGGTCTTTGCCCTTGTACATGATGTGCTCTTTACTATGGGGGCTGTGGCAGTGGCGGGTTGCTATCCTGCCATCTTTGGTGACGTGAAGATAAATCTCGCCATGATAGCCTCCTTCCTCACGCTTATCGGCTATTCGCTTAATGATACTATTGTGGTGTTTGACAGAATAAGGGAAAATATGGCGGGAAGGAAGATGGTGGACGCTAAGTTGGTTAATGAGAGTATAAATCAGACCTTGAATCGGACGGTGATAACGTCTATAACTACGCTTTTCGTAATATCGTGCCTTTATTTCCTGGGTGGTACGGAGATACACGGCTTTGCATTTGTTATGATGGTAGGAGTGTTGGTTGGAACGTATTCTTCTATATTTGTTGCAAGTCCTGTTCTTGTCCATTGGTCCACAGTAAAGAAGGGTTTTGGCATAGTATTTTTAATCTTGAGTGCGCCCCTGTGGGCCCTCTGGAAGGTGCTTAAGTGGTTGCTTAGCGGAGGGGGGGGTACGGTTCGTCCCCGCAGGGCATAGAATGTTAGAAAAGGGGGGTGGCGCCTTTTTTGTTCTTTAGGAGGCGTTATGGTTGCAGGAAAAAAGAGTATTATCAGGAGATGGGAGACGCAGGTGGGCATAGGTGTAGCTGTCGCTTGCTTCTCGGTATTGGGTGTTTTTCTTGGTTTGAAGGTCGGAGGGGAAAAGCCTGCTGCGCCAGCAGAAGTTGCACAGGTTGAGGAGGCTACACAGGCTGAGACGGTTGCACAGGTTGAAGAACAACCTGCGGGAATCCCTGACATGAGTGAGCCAGTTAAGGAAGAATTAAATCCGCCGTCAGAGACTTATTACAAAGAGGATGAATCTGTAGAAACAGAGGATGCCCTGGCGCAGGGCCCTGGTGAGGCAATAGGAGAGGTGCTGGAAGAACCTCCAACGGCTGAGTTTCCTTCGGAAGAAATGGTTGCAGATGAGGGCGCAGCAGAAGAAGGTGCTGCGGAGGATAAGGTTGCGGTTGGCTATCCTAAGGTTCATACGGTTAAGCCCAACGAGACGTTAATGGGCCTTGCAATGGAGTATTATGGGGACGTCTCTAAGTGGGTGTTAATCTATGAGGCAAATGGTCTATTAAACAGGAACAGATTGGCGGTTAATCAGAGTCTGGTAATTCCATCGCCAGATTATGTGGTTAAGCAGCAGCCGGTTGTGGAAAAAACATCGCTTAGCGACAGGGGTTCGCCAGGGATGGCCCACAGGGTGCAACAGGGTGATACACTTCAAACGTTAGCCGGGGTGTACTACAACGACGAGTCCCAGTGGAAGAGAATCTATGATGCCAATAAGGGGCATTTATCCGGCAGGGAGACGCTTAAGCCGGGTGAGGTGCTTATAATTCCTTAACTAGACATCGTAGTATAGAAGAGGGAGAGATGAGAAAGAACATACTGAGGTGCATAGTGTGCCTTTGTTTGACGGGCCTTGTTCTGGTCGTGAGTTGGGATACTCGTGAGCTCAGGGCACAGGCGATGGATAGCCCATTTCCTTTGTTCAAGCATGACCAGCAACACACAGGCAGGAGTGAGTATAAGGGGACCCAGACGGCAAATTGTAAATGGACGTACCCTGCTGATGACCAGATTGTCTCTTCTCCCATAGTAGATAAGGACGGAGTCATCTACTTTGGGAGCCTGGACGGAAATCTGTATGCAGTAAGACCTGATGGCCATACAAAGTGGTACTTTTCTACCAGGAGTGCGGTGTTTTCATCCCCCGCCATTGACGCGTCAGGCACGATCTATGTGGGCAGTAGTAGCAATTTTCTATTTGCCATCGGGGGGGACATGAAGCAAAAATGGAAATTCAGGACCGGTGGGGCCATACTGTCCTCTCCCAATATAGGTCCGGACGGGACCGTTTACGTGGGCAGTTGGGACGGAAAGCTCTATGCCATAGGTTCGAATGGGGTTCCTAAGTGGACATATCAGACGGGCGATAGCATAGTTATATCCGCTCCGGCCATAGGGGCCGACGGCACCATTTATATAGGTTCCAGGGACAGAAAACTCCATGCCGTAAATCCAAGTAATGGTACTGAGAAGTGGACCTTCCCTGTCGAGGACAAGGTGGATTCTGCACCGGCTGTCGCCCATGACGGTACAATATATTTTGGTTCCAATAGTGGGACGCTATACGCCTTGGACCCCAACGGTCAAATGAAATGGAAATTCGAAACTGGTTCTTGGATATATTCCTCTCCATCTATAGCCAAAGATGGTACCGTATTCTTTGGGGCAAAAGACAGCAAGGTATACGCAGTGAGTGAGAAGGGAGAACTAAAGTGGAGTTTTTCTACCGGTGATGGTATAACCTCTTCACCGACCATAGGTTCTGATGGGACATTGTACGTGGGTTCATGGGACAGTAAGCTGTACGCTATCGACGCTAACGGCGAACTCAAGTGGAGCTACGACCTAGGTGCCTCCATCACCAGTTCCCCTGCTATAGGTGCTGATGGCACGGTCTATGTGGGGTGCGATAACGGCAAGCTTTATGCCTTGGGAGAGTAGGTTTTGAACAAAACTTAGGATTATGGACATGTTACCAAAGACTTAGGTATTTTGAACAGGAGACAGCGAATAAAGCTGGTGATATAGGAGACTACCTATTTCTCTATCGCCAGGTAGAAAACAACACCTTGCCGAAACCATATTTTTATGATATAAATTATTTATTATCCTTATAGAGGGGGGGGTAATAAATAGATGATAGGTATATCTAAATTATACTGCGGGACCGTTGAGCCATCGGATGCGCTTCGCTACGGTAGGGACTCGAAGAGGCTCCCGTCACATCTCCTCCAGTTCTCTCGCGACAAGAAGCCCGTTGTGGTATGGAACGTGGGCCAGCGTTGCAACCTGAAGTGCGTACACTGCTACTCTCAGTCAAGAGATATAGAATACCCCGGTGAGCTCACAACCGCAGAGGCGAAGGCCATGCTCGATGACCTCGCCAAATACGGTGCGCCCGTCATACTCTTCTCCGGTGGTGAACCACTTATGAGGCAGGACCTCCTGGAACTTGCCCACTACGCCAAGAACAAGGGCCTTAGGGCCGTGATAAGCACAAACGGGACCCTAGTCACTAGGGAAAAGGCGAGGGAGCTAAAGTCTGTGGGTCTCTCCTACGTTGGTGTAAGCCTCGATGGTATGAAGGAGACCAACGACCGCTTCCGCGCCGTGGAGGGTGCCTTTGATATGGCTGTCCAGGGCATCAGGAATTGTCTAGCCGAGGGAATAAAGGTCGGGCTTCGCTTTACGATAAATAGGGGTAATGCACAGGATATACCCGATATATTCGAGCTTATATATAATGAAGGCATCCCCAGGGTCTGTTTCTATCACCTGGTCTATGCCGGCAGGGGTTCTAAACTCGTAAAAGAAGACCTTAACCACGAGGAGACACGCCGGGTGGTGGACCTTATTATAGATAAGACCAAGGAGATGCACGACCGGGGCCATAAGCTTGAGGTCTTGACGGTCGACAATCATGCAGACGGTCCGTATCTTTACCTGCGCCTCAAGAAGGAGAACCCGAAGAGGGCCACCGAGGTCTACGAGCTGCTTCAGATGAACGAGGGCAACAGCTCGGGCAAGGGGCTGGCATGTATAAGCTGGGACGGCGCAGTGCATCCGGACCAGTTCTGGAGGCATATCATACTGGGCAATGTAAAGGATAGGCCGTTCAGCGAGATATGGGAAGATATATCCAGTCCACTCATGGCCCGACTCAAGGATAAGAAGCCATATCTTAAGGGACGCTGCGCTCAGTGCCAGTGGCTGAATATATGCGGCGGCAATTTCAGGGCGCGTGCCGAGGCATATTACGGCGACATGTGGGCCCCTGACCCGGCCTGTTACCTGACAGATGAAGAAATCGGTATTGCCGTAGGCGCTGCCAGGAGTTAAGATACGCCATCTCATTTTTTAGGCATCCAGCGTGCCACCTAGCCTCGTGCGTTTGTTGTAACCTGCAGTTTACCTAGCCTGCTTTGCTCCCTTTTAAGGCCTCCCAAAGTGTCTACTCTGCGAGACATCTGTGAATTCCCTTCAAAACTACCCTACTGAGGAGTTAGAATAGTGTAAGAGACT
>JBHIBD010000026.1:0-30134 GCA_046758865.1 Candidatus Brocadiales bacterium
TTGAAGATAGCTATATCTGGCAAAGGCGGTGTGGGTAAGACCACCCTTGCTGCAGCAATGGCCTGGCTGTTTGCACACGTGGACAGCAGAAAGGTGTTGGCCATAGATGCAGACCCTGCGCCCAATCTCGCCCTTGCCCTGGGTATTGAGAGGCACGAGGACATCGTGCCGATGATAGAGATGAAGGAACTCATAAAGGAGCGCACTGGTGCCACCTCTGAGGAGTATGGTAAATTCTTTAAGCTGAACCCCACCGTGGCTGATTTGCCAGAGCGGTTATGGGTGGAGAAGGACGGCGTGCGCCTGGTGGTACTGGGTGCCATTAAGCGTGGGGGTGGCGGGTGCGCCTGTCCCGAAAGCGTCTTCCTCAGGAGTATGATTAATCATATCATTCTCCAGAGGGACGAGGTGGCGGTGGCGGACATGGAGGCGGGTGTAGAGCACCTGGGCAGGGCCAGTGTAAGGGGTGTAAACGCCCTGATAGTCGTTGTGGAGCCGACGCTGCCCAGCGTGGAGATAGCCCATCGGATAAAGCGGCTTGCCTCTGACATCGGCCTGAAGTCTGTATTTGCCGTTGGCAACAAGATTCAAAACAAAGAACAGCAGGATTTTATAGAAAAGCGCCTCGGGGACATCCCTGTACTGGGGTTTCTTTCGTTTAACCCTAACGTCCAGGAGGCCAGCCTGAAGGGTACGCCTGTACTGGAGGATAGACAACTGATGAAAGAGGTTGGGGAGATTGTAAAACGCCTGAAGGTAGAACTGGGTGTTACGGCATGATAAAGGAATCTATCACTAAGCTGGTCGAGGGCATAAACCTTTCCGAGGCAGAGACCGCTGCCAGCATGGAAGATATTATGTCGGGTAAGGCAAGCCCGGCCCAGATAGCCGCATTTCTTACTGCCTTGAGGGTGAAGGGTGAGACGGTGGAAGAGCTTACGGGCCTGGCCCGAGTGATGAGGAGTAAGGCCACCCCGCTTGGTATAGACGATGTGGTGGTTGATACATGCGGCACGGGCGGAGACAGAAAAGGCACATTTAACATCTCCACCGCCGTTGCCCTTGTGGTGGCAGGCACAGGGCTTAAGGTAGCAAAGCATGGAAATAAATCGTCCACAAGCCGCTCGGGGAGTGCCGATGTGCTGGGGCTCCTGGGCGTAAATATAGAAGCCAGCCCCAAGACGGTTGTGCGGTGCATCAGGGAGGCAGACATCGGCTTTCTCTTTGCGCCGCTATTCCACAGCTCCATGAGATTTGCCAGCGAGCCGAGGCGTGAGCTGGGCTTTCGCACGGCCTTTAATATCCTTGGCCCGCTGACCAACCCCGCAAGAAACAGCCGTCAGCTCATAGGTGTTTACAGCGAGGGCTTGACCGACATACTGGCCCAGGTGCTAAGGAATCTAGGCACGGAGCGCGCCCTGGTAGTCCACGGTCTGGATGGGCTGGACGAGATAACTACCTCTGACATGACAAAGATAACAGAGCTTAATGCGCATGAGATTATTAGGGGATACTACATCCAACCAGAGGAGTATGGGATAAAGAGGTCGAGACCCGAAGACCTTGCGGCTAAGATTCCTGATGAAAGTGCCCAGGCCATAAGGGACGTCCTTGATGGACGCAAGGGACCCAAGCGAGACGTCGTGCTTCTAAACGCCGCTGCTGCCATAATGGTCGGTGGGCTCGCAAAAGACATAAAAGGGGGCCTATCACTGGCCGCACAGTCCATAGACTCAGGCCGTGCAAAAGACGCTCTGCAGAGGTTAATCGAGGTAAGCTGGAAGGATGTCGAATAGTGGAATAGTGTTGTTAAACGCCAGAATCCTTACCATGGACAGGGATTTCCCCCTGGCAGAGGCAGTTGTAACCCCTGATGATAGAATTACCTACGTCGGGGACAGAAAAGGGCTCGGTGAAGGGCTAATATATGGAAAAGAACTGATTGACCTGGGGGGAAGGACGGTAGTACCAGGCTTCATTGACTCACACGTGCATCTGGTCGAGATGGCCAAGAGCCGCCTGGGGTTAGACCTTGGAGGATGCCGCTCCATTAAGGAGGCCCTGGATATCGTTGAGCAGGGGCTCGAGAGGAGGCCTAGGGGTGAATGGGTCATAGGATACAACTGGGACGAGAGCCGATGGAAGGAAGGCCGCATCGTTACTATAGAAGAACTCGACAGGGTAAGCCCACACCACCCCGTCATCCTCAAGCGCATATGTCAGCACCTTGTGTTGGTAAATAGTCGTGCACTTGAGCTTGCCCGTATCCCAAAGGGTACGGAAGGTCTGTGCACGGACCCAAAGACTGGGAACCCCAATGGCATAATTCAACAAGATGCGCGGCGGATTGTGGAATCTCATCTGAAGTTCTCCCCTCAAAAACTTTACGCCGCAATAGAGACGACACAGAAAGAGATGCTGGCCCTTGGGATAACCTCTATCCACGACATGGGCTCGGATTTTAGGCTGTTGCAGAGGGTATCCAATGAGGGGCGATTGGTAATAAGGACGCATCTGTACGTGGAGGAACATGCACTCTCAGATATAGATGGCGTAGGCGGTGCCCTAAGGGATGAGGACAATTGCCATTTTAGGATAGGTGGCGTAAAATTCTTCCTAGATGGCTCCATCGGCGCACACAGTGCGGCCCTCTCAGAACCTTACGCAGACGGAAGGGGTGGCTGTGGGCGGCTAAGATGGGACAAAGACGCACTAAAAAGCCTCGTATCAAAGCTGCATGAAAAGGGTTGGCAGGTATCTCTCCATGCTATTGGAGATAGGGCAGTTACGATGGCACTGGAGGTACTGGAACATGCCCAAAATGGTTGCCCGAGAAAGGCCTCGAGGCACCGCATAGAGCACTGCGAACTCCTCCCAGAAGGCGCACTTGAGCAGATAAAAAACTTGGGTGTAATCGTCTCTGCACAACCGAATTTCTCCTCCATGTGGGGCCGACCTGGTGGGATGTATGAAAAACTCCTGGGCAAAAGGCGCTGGGAGGGTGTGGACCCCTGGGGTATATTCCATAGTAGATCAATACCCCTTGCCTTCGGCTCAGACGGTATGCCAGTTGGGCCACTCTATGGCATATGGTCTGCTGCCAATCATCCTGTCGAGGAAAGCCGCCTGGGCCCACTAGATGCCCTTCGCTCTTACACACACGGCAGTGCCTTTGCCTCTTTCGAGGAGGATGTGAAGGGAACGATAGCGCAAGGTAAGCTGGCCGACATGGTGGTACTCTCCCGAGACCCTACAGCTATACCCCGGAAGGAGATAAAGGACATCAAGGTAGAAATGACCATTCTGGGCGGAAAAGTCCTCCATGACAACCTCTCACAGAGAGTCTCTTCCTATTAAAATTTTTATTTTTTATTGATTTTTCGGGTGTTTTTTTTTATGTATTAAAAATCCTAAGTTACTTTACAAAACTTCTCCTAAAAGCTGGTGTATGAAATGATTCCAAGTCGGGTGTTTTTTACTAAAGGTGTAGGTAAGCATAAGGAAAAACTTCAGTCGTTCGAACTTGCCCTTAGAAAGGCTGGTATCGAGAAATATAATCTGGTCAGGGTCTCAAGTATTTTTCCTCCCAAGTGTAAGATTATAACCAAGAGACTTAGCAATCCCCTCGTCAGACCTGGACAGGTGGTGCACTGTGTACTCAGTCATAATTCCACCAACGAGCCTAATCGAATGATAAGTGCGTCCATCGGGTTAGCGGTGCCGGCCGAGGCTGAGCACTATGGCTATCTGAGTGAACACCACTCATTTGGGGAGACAGAGGAGAAGGCTGGAGATTACGCTGAAGACCTTGCGGCTACAATGCTTGCAACTACCCTGGGAATAGAGTTTGACTCTGAGAAAAATTATGACGAGAGGAAACAAATCTACCGCATGAGTGGTAAAATTGTAAAGACAAGGAATGTTACCCAAACGGCCCGTGGCGATAAAGAAGGGCTTTGGACAACTGTACTTGCTGCAGCGGTCTTTCTGACATGACAACCTGCAACCAACCGCCAAGAGAAAATTATCTTCATAAAGGGACCATACCGGTCTTTCAGGCAAGGGAAGACATGCGTGTTGTAGACCTTGTCGAGAGTTTTGCTGCATCAGGGGCCTTTAATGCCGGCAGGCTAGCCGAGGCGTCAAAGCTCTTTCTAAAGATGACTGAGGACGATACCACTATCTGCCTTACCCTGTCCGGAGCCATGACCCCCACAGGTATGGGCGGCCTCCTGGTAGAGCTCATCGAGGCGGGATTGATAGACTTTATAGTCTCCACCGGTGCCAATATCTATCACGACCTTCACTTCGCACTGGACCTGCCCGTGCATCGTGGCGACTTCCGCTCTAACGACGCCGAGCTCCGCCAGGCAAAGATTTCGCGGATATACGATATGTTTATCACAGATGAGGTACTGACAGAGACCGATAACTTCGTGCAAGGTGTCCTTAACCACGGTGCAGGCTATGAGACCATGTCCAGTGCGCAAGTACACCACATTATTGGGAAGGTCACCCTGGAGAAGGCACCTTACCCGGAACGAAGTTTCGTGGCACAGGCCGCAAGGCTTGACGTACCCATATTTAGTTCCTCTCCTGGGGATTCGGCAATTGGTATGATACTCGCCCGTTTAAGGCTCCTCGGGAGTAAGACTACGGTAAACCCTGACCTGGACGTCATTCAGACCGCAGCAATAGTCCATGGCAGCAAGAAAAACGGTGTAGTTACCATAGGAGGTGGCTCACCAAAGAACTTCTATATGCAGACACAGCCCATGCTTGAGTCGGCCTTCGGCAAGCCTTGCAAGGGGCACGACTACTTTGTACAGATAACCACCGATTCACCTCAGTGGGGTGGTCTCTCAGGGGCTACACCGCAAGAGGCTATCTCCTGGGGAAAGGTCCGGAAAGAAGAGACAAAGAACTACGTCGTAGTGTACTGCGACGCCACCATAGCCGCACCTATCCTTATGACCTATGGCCTGGCCAAGGCGAAGAAGAAGCCCCCAAGAAAGTTGTACAGAAGACTCCCAGAGCTGGTCGACGCCCTCAGGCGAGATTCCAAGCCTCTCTAAAATCACCTTTTAGGTACCATGCCTACATGTCTGGACCTGAATCTGTTCCGTACAATTTTGGGGCACTGCCTGAAGAATACTCCCAGCTGGAAAAAAGTTGGTTAGTAATACTACCTGTGCCTTATGATTCCACCGCAAGCTACCGAAGCGGTGCAAAGGAAGGGCCGCAAGCCATCATAAACGCATCAAGAAACTTGGAGCTCTTTGACGGGGAGCTTCTCTGTGATGTCTCTACCCAGGGCATACACACCTTGCCGGAGCTCATGCCAGACCACCGTGGGCCTGAGCACATGATAGAGACGGTTGAGGAAGTGGCCGGTAAAATCCTAAGCCAGGACAAGATGTTGGTAACTCTAGGTGGTGACCACAGCATCACCCTCGGAGTGGTCCGCGCCTATAAGGAAATCTTTCCAAAACTCTCGGTGCTTCAGATAGACGCACATCTCGACCTGAGGCATCACTACGCTGGGACTATCTACAGCCACGCCTCTGTCATGCGTCGCGTGTATGAGCTCTCCAGCATCACCCAGGTCGGTATCAGGAGCTTTTCCAGGGAGGAGCACGACTTTGTGATAGAAAAGGGCTTGAAACCCTTTTACAAGAACAATATCAGCTACAGAGAAGATTGGCCTGATGAGGTAATAGAGAGACTCTCTGATGAGGTCTATGTGACCATTGACCTGGATGGGCTTGACCCCTCTATTATGCCATCTGTGGGGACCCCTGAGCCCGGGGGCCTAGGTTGGTATGAGGTCTTGGGACTCCTGAGAAGATTGGCGGAAAAGAGGAGGATAGTTGGTTTTGACGTAATGGAGCTCTGCCCGGAGCCTGGGAATGTGGCGCCCGACTTCCTCGCAGCCAAACTGGTCTACAAACTAGCCACATACACATTACTTTCTAGCAAACGGGGATAGGTCATGGAAGAGATACAGGGAGGTGTAACTGCGCCAAAGGGGTTCCTTGCCGGGGCGGCCCACGGCGGTCTCAAGAAGGACGGCTACGACGTGGGCATCATACTTTCCGAGCACCCCGCACAGGCAGCCGCCATGTTCACCACCAATCAGATAGTGGCCGCGCCGGTGGCCCTGAGCCGTGAGACAGTAAAGAAGGGGCGGATGCGTGCCGTGGTTGTCAACAGCGGTAACGCCAACGCCTGCACCGGCGAAAAGGGTTACGAGGATGCCAGGGCGATGGCGGCGGTCGCTGCAAGGGCGTTGGGTGTATCATCTGATGAGGTGTTCGTGGCCTCCACCGGTAGAATAGGTGAACGACTACCCATGGAAAAGGTCGTCTCGGGGATAAAAGATGCCGTAAAAAATTTAGGACCTGAAATACAAAACGGACATGCGTTTGCCCAATCAATTATGACTACCGACACCCACACCAAGGAGATAGCCTTAAGGACGAAGGCTGGGGGGCACACAATCACCATTGGTGGGGCAACCAAGGGTGCCGGTATGATAGCCCCCAACATGGCCACTATGCTCTGTTTTCTTACCACGGATTCTTCCATCCCAAGCGAGGTGTTGAGCAGATGTCTAAAAAACTCAGTAACCCATTCTTTTAACCAGATCAGCGTGGACGGGCATATGAGCACCAATGACACGGTTGTTATCCTTGCCAATGGAGCAGCGGGGGGACCGGTTATTGACGACACCACAATGGTGCTCCCTGTCCTTCAAGAGGTGCTGGACTATGTTACACGCTACCTTGCAAAGGAAATAGTTAAAGACGGCGAAGGTGCCACCAAACTTGTAAGGATAGAGGTAAGCGGTGCACCTACGGAAGGGTATGCAATGCAGGTGGCCGGCTCTATAGGAAACTCCCCACTGGTCAAGACCGCTATAAACGGAGAAGACCCCAACTGGGGAAGGATTATCTCTGCAGCAGGTGCGGCAGGCATTCCCCTTGACGAGCAAAAGCTCAGGCTATATATTGGAAAAATTCTTGTATTTGAGGGAGGAGTTTCCGTAGCCTTCGAGCGAGAGGAGCTCCTGGAGGAGATGAAGAAAAAGGAGATATACATACGCCTCCATCTGGGTCTCGGCAAATCAAAGACCGAGTTCTGGACCTGCGACCTCTCACAGGAATACGTCACCATAAACGCCAGATATCGCACATAGAACCACTTTCAATGCAAAAATGCGAGACAAGAGGGAAAATGGAAACTGCGAAAATGCGCAGAGCCTGCCGGGTAGTTTTCACTGTAGTACTGGCTTTCTTCCTGCACACAGCCATCCTTAGTGCCCAGGAACTCAGGCTTGACGTTAAGGAGCACGTCCTGAAAAACGGCCTGAAACTCCTGATGCTGGAAAAACACCAAAGCCCCACAGTCTCATTAAGGATAGTCTTTAAGGTAGGGTCGGTAAATGAGCACATAGGCATCACCGGCGTCTCCCACCTATTTGAACACATGATGTTTAAGGGTACTAAACTATTTGGCACAAAGGATTGGGAGACGGAGAAGTCGCTCCTAAAGAGAGAAGACGAGCTGGTTGAGGCTATCTCCAATGAGACCGATGAGCAGAAACGCAAGGCCCTGGAGGCCGAGCTGGCGGATGTGAGAAAGAGACAGAAAGAAATCACGGTCACCGATGAATTTTGGTCCATATATATGAGAAATGGGGCCACGGGGTTAAACGCCTCAACAAGTGATGACACCACCCGCTACTATTGCAACCTGCCATCCAATAAGCTGGAACTCTGGGCCTTTATCGAGTCAGACAGGATGAAGAACCTGGTACTTCGAGAGTTCTACTCAGAGAAAGATGTGGTAATGGAAGAGAGGAGGCTGCGCACGGAGACCAGCCCGTTCGGGCTCTTGTTTGAGCAGTTAAACGCAGCCGCCTTCACCGCACACCCCTATGGTTGGCCTGTCATAGGCTGGATGTCAGACATAAGAAATCTCACCAAGGAAGAGACCCAAAAATATTTTACCCGATACTACGCCCCCAACAACGCAATAATTGTCGTCGTGGGAGACATAAACCCACAGGAGATAATTAATCTTGTGGAGAAGTATTTTGGCGACATTCCTGCCCAGCCACCCATCTCTGAGGTAAAGACGGTAGAACCAGAGCAGAGGGGTGAGCGTAGGGTGTACGTGGAGTACGATGCAAACCCGATGCTGGCCATTGCCTATCATAAGCCAGAGATAACGCACCCAGACCAATACGTCTTCGAGGTCATACAGAATCTCCTTACAAGCGGCAGGACCTCTCGTCTTTACAAAACATTGATAGAAGAGAAAAGGATGGCTGTGATGGCAAGGAGCTATGCCGGGGGGTCGAAGTATCCCGACCTGTTTTTTCTCTTCGTTACCCCTCGATTCCCGTACAGCGCTGAAGAGGTGGAACAGGTGATATTTGAGGAACTGGAGAGGCTGAAAAGCGAACCCCCCACAGATTGGGAACTTCAGAAGATAAAGAACCAGCTTGAGGCCGATTTTATCCGCGGCTTAGAGTCTAACTCAGGCCTCGCCGACGAGATAGGCTATTACGAGGCCGTGGCCGGCGGCTGGCGCTATATAAACACCGCCGTGGAAAGGATAAAGGCCGTAACCGCGGAGGATGTCATGAGGGTGGCAAAGAAGTATTTCACCAGAGTGAACCGCACCGTGGCCATATTGGTTAAGAAGAAAGAAGAGGCTTAGAGATGAGAAGAGACTGGTTCTGGAACATCCTGGTCATAGCCCTTGTCTTATCAGTTGCCACCGGTGGCTATGTATACGCCCAGCACGGGATGCCCGGAAAGAGTGCAGTCCTTACAAAACCCCAGTCCAAGGGTGCGGAAATAGTCTCAAAATTCAAGTATAAACCACTAGAGTTTACACCACCCAAGGCAGAGCGCAGGGTGCTCTCGAACGGCATGGTACTTTACCTCTTGGAAGACCATGAGCTTCCCCTGGTGAACATAACTGCAACCGTTAGAGCAGGCTCTATTTATGAGCCTAAAGAGAAGGCCGGTCTGGCGTCTCTCGTTGGCCACGTGATGCGTTCAGGTGGGACACTGACCAGGAGTGCTGAGGAGATTAATAAGGAACTAGAATACATCGCTGCCTCCGTGGAGACGAGCATCGGCAGGGAGTCAGGCCCTGCCGGGCTCTCCGTGCTGACAAAGGACCTGGACAAGGCACTCGAAATCTTTGCAGATGTGTTGATGAATCCCGCATTCCCAGAGGACAAGATAAAAAAGAGAAAGGACGAGGTCCTTGAATCCATAAGGAGAGAGAACGACAATCCAGGCCAGATAGCATTCAGGGAATTCCGCAAGCTCCTCTATGAGCAACATCCTTACGGCCGGAAGGTCGACGGCTATGCCGATACCATTGCCAGTATCACCAGGGACGACATGATAGCCTTCCATAAAAAGTATTTCTATCCTAACAACATGATTATGGGCATCTCTGGTGACTTTAGTACACAGGAGATGCTCCAGAAGCTTGAAAAGGTCTTCATGGGGTGGAAGAAAGAGGAGATAGACTTTCCGGATGTGCCAAAGGTAGAGAACAAAATGAAACGTTCCGTAAACTATGTGCACAAGGACATAGAGCAGTCCAATATCCTCCTTGGTCACATAGGGATTGAGAGGACAAACCCAGACTACTTCCCCGTCAGGATAATGAACTTTATCTTGGGTGGTGGGAGCTTTACGGCCAGGATACAAAGAAAGGTAAGGGATGAGGAGGGACTTGCCTACTCTGTCTACAGCGCATTTCATACCCCGAGAGACCTTGGATTTTTCTTTGTCTCGTGCCAGACCAAGGCCGAATCCACCACAAGGGCCATATCACTCATCTTGGAAGAGGTTCAAAGGATAAAACAAACGCCCGTGGATGACGATGAGCTTAAGGGTGCAAAGGACACCTTTATAAATCAGTTTATCTTCCTTTTTACCTCCAGTGCCGCTGTCGTAAGCCACATGGTAGATATTGAGTACAGGGGCCTGCCCCTTGATTATCTCGATACCTACGTGGAAAACATTCAGGCTGTTACCAAAGAGGACGTGCAGAGAGTGGCTCAAAAGTATCTTCATCCCGATAAAGCCACGCTCCTAGTGGTGGGAGACGAGGAGAGGTTTGGCCAACCCCTAAGTGGCTTTGGAGAGGTCAATACAATAGAGCTGAAACAAGTAGAAGCAACACCACAACTTTAAGGGTCACTAGAGGTGCAGCAGTCCACATACACCATCACCAGGGAGCGCTTCTTCAGAGGCTACGGGTGGGTTGGCCTCGGCTTTATACTAACGGCCGAGTCAGCACTGGTCTTACAGAGCGAATACCCCTTGGCTAGGTCAGTGAGCATATGGACAACTCCCCTCTGCTGGTGGGGCTACATACTTTTTATGGACGCTCTCATCTTCAAACTCAAGGGCAATTCGCTCATCAGTACAAGAAGAAACGAGTTTCTTTTGCAACTGCCGCTTTCAGTAGCGTTCTGGCTGGTTTTTGAGGTCTATAACATGCACCTTCAGAACTGGGAGTATCACGGTCTCCCAGAGAACTCCATAGTATGTAACCTGGGGCTAGGCCTATCCTTCGCTACCATAATGCCGGGGATGTTTCTGACGGCAGAACTACTGATGACCCTTGGCGTATTCCAGAGGTTTAAGATATCCAAGCTTCAGGTGACAAACGGGATAATATACGGTGGTGTAGTGCTCGGGTTTCTTTTTGTGATGACACCGCTTTTGGTGAGCCAGCATTCCGCTCGCTATCTCTTTGCATTTGTGTGGGTGGGCTTTGTGGTATTGTTGGACCCGATAACATACTCCAGCGGCGGGGAATCACTGCTCAGGGACCTAAAAGAAGGGCTCCTGGAGAGGATTCTCTGCCTATTTATAGCAGGCTACATCTGTGGTTTCCTGTGGGAATTCTGGAACTATTGGGCCGCAGCAAAGTGGGTCTACACCGCCCCTTTCACACCGAATATAAAAATCTTCGAGATGCCCCTAGCAGGTTTCCTTGGCTTCGGACCCTTTGCCTGGGAGTATTTTGCCATGTATAATTTTGTAAGGCTGTTCGGCGGACGTAATACAAACCAGCGTAGCCCTGAAGCGTTGTAAAAGCTTTTAAGGCTACAACGGTCCACCTGGACCTGGTTTGAGGTGTTCACTATCTTGGAAGCAGGAGGATAAGAGATGACTTTTGTTCCTGATCTCGGCTTAGAGGGCGCTAAGACCATAACTCTCAGGCAGGGGGACGTCCTTTTTTATGAGGGTAGTCCCGCAGATGAGATGTACTACGTACAAAGTGGTACGATGAATATAACCAAACGTGTACTCAATAAGAGTATAAAATTGGGAGAAGTGGGTGCTGGAGAGTTCATTAGTGAACGCGCCGTACTTGGCGAAGGACTTCCCCGTGCTGCAACGGCCGAGGCACACACTGACTGCGAAGTGGTAATGATAGATAAGAAGCAGTGCAGGAAGTATGGCGAGGCCCTCCCCCCATTCGTCCAGAATATGCTAAAGCGAATGGCCACCAGGCTTTACCAGACAAACGAGATGGTTGTGAAAATGGCCCGCACGCAGGAGATGGTAAAGGACTTGGTCATGCGGATGCAGCTCCTTGAAACCTCCATGATGCAGAGCATCGAGCACCCTGGACCAGTCTAGTCATGCATCTTCGCAGGCTACTACTTATTAGCCTTCTCATCTTGTGCACTTCCTCCACAAGGGGCTTTTGCGGTGAGGGCCATATTGCAAAATGGACCTGCATAATTTACCTGGCAGGCGATAACTTCCTTGACTGGTTCACCGCTCAGAACCTCGAAGAGATGAAAAGGGTAGGCTCCAACTACGACGTCCGGGTGGTGGTGCTGGCAGACAGGATGGACAAACATGGCCACCTTTATGAGGTGCGAAAGGACTATCTGGTCAATTTGCCCCTGGAGGCAGTGAGGCCCGACTGGAAGGACAAGGAAATAAATACAGGAGACCCCAGAACGCTTTCCGCATTTGCCTCGTGGGCCGTTGAGAACCTGCCTGCAGAGAATTATTTTCTCCTCCTGGGGGGATACGGCGAGGGATGGACGGGGCTACTGCATGACTTTGATGACAGCACGGGCAAGGTGGACATCCTTAGTCTCGACGAGATGGAAGAGGCCCTGGTCAATATTACAAAGAGCATAAAGAAGACCAATGGTAAGGACAGTATAGACATACTTGGACTGGATACCTGTTATATGGGCATGGTCGAGGTCTTGTATCAAATAGGTGACAGCGCCAGATATGTAATCGTCTCTGAGAACGAGGAGGCCCTTGACGGCTGGCCATACGATAAGGTTATTGGGGCCTTTATTCAAGACCCCACCCGATCTGCCCGGGGGCTTGCCTCCTCCGTTGTAGACGTATACGTAGACCCCGTCCAGGACGATAAGGCCCGTAAGATAAATAACATCCTGACTGCATCGCTAATTGATATGAAGGGCTTTAAAGAGCTGATACCCCCACTGGGGGCATTAGCGCTCGAGCTAAGCGATTTGTTACCTCTCAAGATAGAAGATATATTCGAGGTAGACCGATTCACTAATACATTTACCGTCAGCGCCCATATAGCCGGCCGTTACGTGCCATACAGCGTGCACTACGACCTTGGAGAATTTCTCAAGGCGTTGGTAATCAAGCTTAACAGATACCCCTCCCTATGTGCCAAGGCAGAGGGTGTTATGAAGGCCCTGGCCGAGGTGGTTATAAAAGAGAGACATCAGGACTTGATTGACCGCAAGCTCTCGCTCAGCGGTCTTGCCATCTACTCGATGGGCGCAGAACTGGAGGCCTACAGCAGACTGCCGTTTTCTCAGAGGACCCGCTGGAACAACTTTGTGGAGGCCAAACTGAGACCCCTGGAAAAGGCCGTGGGGAAGGGCAGATAAAATTAATTTGATTCCTAGCTATCTCAGCACCGCACCCAATTCCTTTTCCTTGCTTAGCGGACTTTCTTTCAACGAAGTAAACTTCGTTGTCTACTGTTGGTCTTCAAATGTTTCTGGTAGACAACGACCTTTATGGTCGTTGATTCTGCTTTAATGATTGCAGGTAACTGTCACCGATATATTTGTACTCAAGAAAGTCCCTAACCAAACCTTTGCGTATTGGGTTCTCCAGAATATACCGTGCGTGTTTATTTACATCCTCGTTTCTACGTAAAACGTGGTCGTAGAACCTGTCCTGCCACAATTGTTTTTGAGTACATTCTCCTTTTAATTTATATGACACAGCATTCTTAAAATGTTTTACAAAATCAAGCACATTATGATTACTATCCCGAAGTCCTAGCAAAATATGCATGTGGTCAGGTAATAAACAATAGGCATAAATTGTCGCTTTGTAACGGCCTTGTAGATAAAGAAGTCTTTCTATAATTGTATCTGCTAATTCACCTTTTACTGCATCAACACCCCTGTAAAAACACATCGTAAGAGCGAAAACAATAGGACCCCGGTACAGCGTACTTTCGAGTCTTATTTTCTTTCGTTTTGGATATAAAGGCATCTTAAATTTACCGCATTTGTGAATTCAATCTCAACGAAGTGAACTTCGTTGTCTACCGTTGGTCTTCAAATGTTTTGTGGTACACAGACCTTTATGGTTGTTGATGTTTTCAACGGAGTAGATTGTAGGGTGCATTTTGATGCACCCTGCGGGCTATCTCAGCACCGCACCTAATTCCTTGCCAAGTCTTTCTATCACCAGCTTCTGCATCTCATCGGCCTCCTCACCCCTCAGGGTCCTGTCGGGGGCGCGGAAGTAGAGCCTGAAGGCCATGCTCTTTTTGCCCGCTGGAACCTGCTTGCCGCTATAGAGGTCAAAGAACTCTATATCCTCCAGGAATTTCAATCTTGCATCCTTTATGCACTTCTCAACATCTGCCCAGCCCACCTGTTCCTCCACCACAATGGCCATGTCCCTGACAATTTGTGGATAGAGGGGAAGTTTCTTAAAGGCCATTGCAAGGTCAGCTTTTTCCACGATAAGGTCAAAATCTATCTCAGCCATGGTGGGGGAAGAATCCAGGTCATACTCCTCGACAATCTCTTTCTTTATTTCTCCCAACACCCCAAGTACCTTACCTTCAAGCTCCACCCTGCAAGACCTTTTTTCATCAAAGGGTCCACCGGAGTACCCCTGCCATCGTGGGACACCCCTTAGGCCAAAGGCGGTGGACAAGCCCTCTACTACACCCTTGAGCGCATAGAACGCCTTCTCCGACCCGACGCCCTCTTCCTCCCAGAGGAGGCAGAGGCTGGTTTTTTCGTCAGGCAGTTTATCTGAGTTTGTTGGGAGATAGACGCGAGAGATCTCGAATATCTTGACCCTGGGCACGCCATGGTCTTGGTTGTGCTTCTTTACTTTAAGGAGATTGCCCATGAGCGTCTGCCTCAAACGGTCCTCCCCTTTCCTTATAGGATTTCGTATAGTAAGTGCCTGGGCACTGGAAAACGTTCTAAACCTCTGGTGCTGTACGTCATCTACAATGCTATAGGTTATTACCTCCGTGAGGCCCCATCCCACCAGGAGCTCCCGGGTCCTCTCTTCCACCTGTTCGTACCTGCTCTGCTGTCTTACCTGAATACTCAGGCGAGTGTCGGCGGGAACATTGTTGTAGCCATGGATTCGGGCCACCTCTTCTATGAGGTCCACCTCCCTGGAGACATCACCGCGGAAGGTAGGCACGGTCACATTCAACTTCTCTTTGCCGGCGGCCTTGACCTCAAACCCAAGCCGGGACAGGATGTCCTTTGTTGTGGCTGCATCTATCTGCGTGCCCAAGACGGCGTTAAGTTGCGACATCCTTAGAGGAATGACAGACCTCTCAACCTTTTTAGGGCCGACATCAATTACATCTCTTGATACCTCGCCACCGGCCAACTCCTGTATCAGTTTAGTAGCCCTCCTTGATGCCCAGTCCACACCCTCCGGGTCAACCCCCCTCTCGAAGCGGTATGAGGAGTCAGTAGACAGCGCAAACCTCTTCGCCGCGCGCCTCACCACAGAGGGCCTGAACCTGGCTGATTCCAGTAAGATATTTTTTGTCGCCTCCCCCACCTCCGTATCACTGCCACCCATAACACCGGCGATGGCCACGGGTCTCGTCCCGTCAGCGATAATCAGGGTCTCCGGTGTAAGGTCACATCTTGTCCCGTCAATAGTCTTGAGTGCCTCTCCCTTAACGGCGCATCTCACCACAATCCTCTTGCCTATCAGCTTGTCCATGTCAAAGGCATGGAGGGGCTGACCTGATTCACGTAGTACGTAGTTGGTGATATCCACCACATTATTTATTGGCCTGAGCCCTACTGCCTCAAGGTGTTTCCGCAACCACGAGGGTGAGGGGCCCACCTTCACCCCGCGGATTACACGGGCGGTGTAACGAGGACACAGCTCCGCATCATCCACCTGAACCTCAAAGTCTATCGGCGCCTTCTTTGGCTTATAGTCCACCTCTGGAAGACGCAGTTTGCTGCCGGTTACAGCGGCCACCTCCCTGGCAATGCCCAGAATACCTAAACAATCTGGCCTATTTGAGGTTACCTCTATGTCTAGGCAGTAGTCGTCTTGCAGGGGCTTGAGCTCTTCCACCACCAGGCCGACGTCTGTAAGGGCGTCGGCAAGTTCCTGTGGTGAGAGGTCAAAATCACCAAGATATTCCTTTAGCCAGCAATAGCTTACTTTCATGTTTTGTGGGAATATATCCTCAAGTGGTAGGGGCACGGCATGCCGTGCCCCTACAAAACTTGTAAGGCCCCATGAATGGGGCAACTACAAAGGGGTAGCGTAAAGTTATCCCAGAGGCGGATTGCCGAATTGGTTAAAACTGAGATAAAAACCTCATGTCATTTTCAAAAAACAGCCTTATGTCATCTATGCCATACTTGAGCATAGCTATCCTTTCCACACCCATGCCAAATGCAAAGCCTGTATATTTCTCCGCATCATAGCCCACCGCTTCGAAGACATTGGGGTGCACCATACCTGCCCCTAGTATCTCCATCCATCCTGAACCGCATGCGCTGCAACCCCTTCCCTTACATAGGGAGCAGGATATCTCCACCTCCGCCGAGGGCTCCGTGAAGGGGAAGAAGGACGGCCTGAAGCGCATCCGTGTATCCGGCCCGAAGTACGCCTGGGCAAAAAGTGTTAGTACGCCCTTCAGGTGTCCGAAAGTCACACCTTCATCCACCATCAGGCCTTCTATCTGATGGAACATGAAAGAGTGTCTGGCGTCCACCGTATCGGGCCTGAAGACCTTGCCAGGGGCGATTATCCGTATAGGAGGTTTCTGCTTCTTCATCACTCGAATCTGCACAGTCGATGTCTGGCTCCTCAGGAGGACGTCGTCTGACAGATAAAAGGTGTCGAAATCATCCCTGGAAGGGTGGTCTGGGGGTATGTTGAGCGCCTCAAAGTTATAATACTCAAGCTCCACCTCTGGTCCAAAGGCCACTTGAAAACCCATCTTCGAAAAGATTTCCTTTATCTCCTCTATCGTCTGAACCAACGGGTGCCTATGGCCGAGTGGCGGACGCCGCCCAGGAAGCGTAACGTCTTGGATTATGGTGGGACGGCCAAATGCTTCCTCAGAGGGAATACTTTCGGGAGAGATCCACTGAGGAGGTGGCCTTTCTTCTAATAAGGCATTTTTTATCGCTTCATACTTGCTGGATATATCCTTCTTCAGCTCATTAAGAAGGCGCCCCCTTTCGGGTCTTTCCTCGACCGGCAGGGATGGAATTTTTGCGATGAGTTCACTCAAAAGCCCCTTCCTGCCCAGGTACTTTATGCGGAACGCCTCCAGCTCATCAGGTGAGCTGATGGCATTTAACTCATCTTGCGCCTTTTCTCTTAGCTTTTGGAGGTCATTTTTCATAGTAAACTGATTGAGACCCCTGCGAAACCCCGTACAATTGTCATTCTTCGCTTCGCTCCGAATGACACATGGTACTGAGGCGATTTTTCCAGAGGTTGCTGACTTTAGCGCAGAACTTCGCAAATCTAATGAAGTAAAGAAATTATGCTGAAGCCAGATAATATCATAACACGCACAATTGTCAAGGAATCTCCCCGACATAGCGAATAGCGGCGATCTCTTATTGCTTGACACCTCTTTAACAAAGAGGCTAAGATAGGATTAATTGCAAATCGAGACCTTTGAAAGATCATACACAAATGTCATTCTGAAGGCTCGCCCAACAACGTGGCGAGTCCGCCTATGGCGTGAAGTGAAATCCACCTGAGGCGGAAAGAATGTAGCGTGGCAGCAAGCTGCCACGCTACAGCTTCACTCAGGATGACACAGGTGGGTATAGATAACGTAGATATTTAATTCCCGCAGGGCTGAAGCCCTGCGATACCCGGTTTTGCTGAGGTCTCAAGCTATCCAAGGAGGAGGTTCTTGCCCGTAGATTTTAAGATAAAGATAGGTGGCGCGGCTGGCCAGGGGATGCAGACCATCAGCCACATCCTCTCTCACGTCTTTACTCGGGGCGGATATTGCGTATTTTCAATTCAGGACTACCAGTCGCGTATCAGGGGCGGGCATAATACCTCTACTGTAAGGATACAGGACAGGTACGTATCCGCCATGACACGAGGGGCAAACATACTGGTAGCCCTTAATAAAGAGACCATTGACCTCCACACAGAAGAGGTGCTGCAGGGTGGTGCAATCATATACGACGGTGAGAAGATACGTCTCCCCTCCCATCAGGGAGGCCCAGGCCTTGTGAACGTGCCCCTTGACCGGCTTGCCAGCGAGAAGGGCGGCAATAAGATATACAGTAATTCCGTGGCAGCGGGTGCTGCCCTTGGCCTCATACATTATGACTTCCAGCCACTGGCCGATATGCTCAAGGAGATTTTTGGCAAAAAGGGGACAGCGGCCGATGCCAATGTAAAGGCCGCAAGGGCAGGGTATGACTTCGTCCATGAAAATTTTTCCAAGCAATTCGGTTGGAAGTTGAGTCCACTTAGCAATAAAAAGAGGATGCTCATAAATGGCAATGAGGCCTTCGCACTGGGTGCACTGGCGGCCGGCTGCAAGTTCATGTCCGCCTACCCCATGACCCCATCCACTGGAATAATAACCTACCTGGCAGGAAAGGCCAAGGACTGGGGTCTGATAGTGGAACAGGCAGAGGATGAGATAGCTGCCATAAGTATGGCCATTGGCGCTTCTTATGTAGGGGTGAGGTCCCTAACTGCCACCTCGGGTGGCGGCTTCTGCCTTATGGTTGAGGGCCTGGGACTTGCAGGCATGACCGAGACCCCCATTGTAGTAGTCGAGGCCCAGCGCCCAGGGCCTGCCATCGGACTTCCCACCAGAACCGAGCAGTCGGACCTTGAGTTCGTACTACATGCCTCACACGGCGAGTTCCCAAGGGCGATACTGGCACCGGGCACTGCTGAGGAGGCATTTTCTTTGATGGGCAAGGCATTTAACCTTGCAGAGAGGTATCAGACACCTGTGATAATCATGAGCGACCAGCACCTCGCCGACTCCTACTGGACTGTGGACAACCTCGATGTAAACGGAATAACCATTGATAGGGGAGAACTCCTCACTACAAAAGACCTGGCAAAGACAGATGGGTATAAGAGACATGCCTTTACGGACTCTGGCGTATCCCCTAGGGCATTGCCCGGAGGGTCCGGTGTGGTGGTAGTTACGGACAGCGACGAACATGACGAAGAAGGCCACCTCACCGAGGACACCGAGATACGAACCCGGATGGTACTAAAACGCATGAAGAAGCTGGAGGGATTGAGGGGCGAGATTGCGCCGCCCAAGACATATGGCGCCGATGGTGCAAAAACGCTACTGATTGGTTGGGGCTCTACCTATGGGGCCATGAAGGAGGCGGTGGACATGCTGAACGCAGACGGTGCTAGTGTCGGGGTGATGCACATTAGCGAGCTCTGGCCCTTCCCTTCGGTGCACGTAACTGGCGCACTGGAAAGGGCTGAAAAGTGCTTCGTGGTGGAGAATAATGCCACTGGCCAGTTGGCGCATATAATAAGGGCTGAGACGGGTAAGGCCGTCACTGGAAATATCCTGAAATTCGACGGCCTTCCCTTCAGCCCGGAGTATATAATTAACGGCCTAAAATAATCTAGTTGTAGGATGCGTCTCGATGCATTTTACCGTGAACAGACCTGAAGGTTGTCCCTACGTCTCAGTTATTGTAAGGTGTGTCGCCTCCCCTTTTGTCATTGCGAGGGGCGTAGCCCCGAAGCAATCTCCTGTATGTTCAAGGGATTGCTTCGCTTCGCTCGCAATGACATGTTATGTGAGGTAGAGTGCGTTTGGATGCGGGTGCCGCAGGGTTTTAACCTTGTGTGATTTGCCCAGGGCTAAAGCCCTGGAGCATCCATGAATTGTAAAATGTAATGTATAGTATGGGTGCTCTGCCATCCATGTTTAGTACCACACTATCTAGTTTGACGTTTGACTGGGGACAGAGCCCCAGTCCTGTATTACAATACAAAAAGGAAAAGGTTAGCGCAGACATGGTCGAGCTAAAAGATTACCAGGGGCAAGAGACGGCATGGTGCCCGGGGTGTGGGAACTTTATGATACTGAGGGCGGTGCAGGAGGCACTGGTGGGACTCGAGATGGAGCCACATGAGGTGCTCCTCGTATCAGGGATTGGCCAGTCAGGAAAATTGCCCCACTATATGAGGTGCAACACCTTTAACAGCCTCCACGGCCGTACCCTCCCCCCCGCCACCGGGGCAAAGCTTGCGAATCATGACCTGACCGTTATTGCCGTGGCGGGCGACGGGGACTGCTACGGTGAGGGCGGAAACCATTTTATGCACGCCATACGGAGAAACGTCAACATCACACTGGTGGTACATGATAATCAGGTTTATGGCCTGACCAAGGGTCAGGCATCCCCCACTAGCGATGTGGGGTTTGTAACAAAGGTACAGCCGGAGGGGGTATTTGAGTCTGCGTTTAATCCCATCTCAGTAGCCGTGGCGCTCGACGCCAGCTTTGTTGCCAGGGGCTTCACCGGTGAGAAGGACCACCTGGTGGCCCTGCTACAGAGGGCCATCCAGCACAACGGCTTCGCCATGGTAGATATCTTGCAGCCATGCCCCAGCTTTAATAAGTTGAACACGTTTAAGTGGTATAAGGACCGCGTCTATAAAATAGAGGATGAAGAGCTTGGCTACGACCCCAGGGACAGGATGAGGGCCTTCCAGAAGGCCCAGGAGCGGGGCGACAGGATACCCATAGGGCTAATCTACCACTCGGAGCGCCCCACTATGGAAGACCAGGAGCCAGCGCTTGCTAAAGGCCCGCTGGTAAAACAGCCCACCGACCGCTCTGGGTTTGGCAAGCTGCTTAGGGAATTCTACTAAAGTCCGGAGTAATTTTTGTAAGTTTGGTGGGTTAATTCTTTCGTAGGGACGGCTCTTTAGGTCTGTCTAAGACACGATTTAAAAACCTGTCCCTACAAGTTAATACGACAGAGAAAACTTTACCAAAAATGATTTTTGGGTTAGCTGTCAGGCGGTCTGTATCTGTGCCTTGGCGGTCTCGAAGACCTTGTCAAATCCCTGCGGGTCGTTTACGGCCATCTCGGCCAGTTGTTTTCGGTCTATTTCCACACCCGCCTTTATGAGTCCGCCCATGAATTGGCTGTAAGATAGCCCCCGCTCCCTGGCGGCGGCATTAATGCGGACCACCCAGAGGCTGCGGAATTGGCGCTTTCTGGCCCTCCTGTCGCGGTAGGCGTAGGCCCCCGCCCTTAAGAGGGTCTCCTTTGCCTTCCTGTATAGGTTCTTTCTGCCCCCCCAGAAGCCTTCCGCTTCCTTTAAGAGCCTTTTCCTGGCATGTCTTTTGGCCGCTCCTTTTCGCGCCCTTGGCATCTGACAAATTCCCCTTCTTTAATTAATTGGAGACCTCTGAAAAATGCAAAATAGAGCCGTCATTGCGAGGAGCAAAAGCGACAAAGCAATCTCGTTAGTGGTTGTAACTAAACAACATGAGATTGCTTCGCTTCGCTCGCAATGACAGATTGTTGCATTATTATACATTCTTTCTTCACTTTTTTAGAGGTCTCAACTAGTAGGGGGCACGTTGTCCGCCTTAGGCGGATGCCCCTACATCTATTAATCCATAAGACCTGCATTTACTGGCCTGCAGTCCCGGTGACGGCCACCGGGTTAGTGACCTAAAAGCCGTTTGATTGTACTGACCTTTGCACCCGTGAGTAAAACCCTTTTCCTGAGCTGCCGACGCTGCTTAGCGTTCTTGCTGGACATAAGGTGACTCCTAAAGGGTCTGCTGTGTTTAACCTTACCTCTTGCAGTAATCTTTACCCTCTTAGATAGTCCCCTGTGGGTCTTTACCTTCGGCATTTGAGAGAGACCTCTTAATTTGTTACTTGGGGGCCAGGATCATTCCCATGCGGCGCCCGTCCATGGTCGGCGTTTTTTCCACCTTCGCGATGTCTTCCAACTCCTCGGCAAACTTGATCAATATCTCCTTAGCGCGCTCGGCATGCATCCTCTCTCTGCCACGAAATATCATATTTACCAAAACCTTGTCCTTCCTTTCAAGGAATTTTCTGGCCTGACGAATTTTTGTCTCCCGGTCGTGGGGGTCGGTCTTGGGCCTCAACCTCAATTCCTTCATATGGGTACTATGCGGTTTGTGGTGGGCCTTCTTTTGTTTGTACTTGAACTTGCCATAATTCATTAGCCGGCAGACAGGTGGGGTTGCCTGCGCAGCCACCTCTACTAAGTCCAACTCCAGCGCCCTTGCCTTCTCTAACGCCTCCGCACGGGAGACAATCCCTAACTGCTCGCCAGCCTCACTAATAAGTCTTACCTCTTTTGCCCTGATACGCTCGTTTGTCTTAGGTGCCTGTGTAATAGACAACCACCTCGCTTTCTTTCAAAAAGTTCTTAAAGGATTACTGCGCCTTCTCTTTAACTTCCCTCTCCAGGCGCGCCAAAAGGTCATCTATAGTGCATTGCCCCTCGTCGCCATTTTTTCGAGTTCTGACAGATACTAATCCCTTCTCCATTTCCTTGTTACCGACTATCAAGAGATAAGGTACCTTTTCTACGGTTCCTTGTCTTATCTTGTAACTTATCCTTTGGTTGCTGGTATCACACTCTGCTCGCAGGCCACGCTCCTCGAGTCTTGTCCTTATGCTGTAGGCATAATCATTGATAGCATCTGAGATGGGCAGCACCCTTACCTGTATAGGTGCAAGCCACAGCGGGAAGGCTCCCCCATAGTGCTCAATGAGGGTGCCGAGGAAGCGTTCCATAG
This sequence comes from Candidatus Brocadiales bacterium, assembly GCA_046758865.1. GTDB lineage: Bacteria > Planctomycetota > Brocadiia > Brocadiales > Bathyanammoxibiaceae > JBHIBD01. The sequence goes on from JBHIBD010000026.1 coordinate 22,369, forward strand.
CACCAAGGACGGTACGGTGCACCATTGCCACCTCGTGCTCTTTCCCATCGGGACCTATGTAGTGCACGTCAAAGCGTTCTGGGAGGTTAAAGTCTACTTGGATGGTCGGCCCCTGCCAGCCCCTGCCCAGGGCATCTTTTATCTTAATATCTATGGACGGGCCGTAAAACTTGGCCTCACCCTCGCCCAGGTAGTAGGGCAGGTCTTTTATCTCGAGGGCCTTTTTCAAGGCCTGCTCAGCCATGTTCCAGGTCTCGTCCGTGCCTATATACTTTTCCTTCTCGCCCCTGCCCCTGACGGCGAGTTCTATCTCGTATTCCTTAAAACCAAAAGAGGAGAGCATGTAGTTGGCCAAGTCTAACACCCCTACTATTTCACCCTCCAACTGCTCAGGGGTGCAGAAGATGTGGGCGTCGTCCTGGGTGAACCCTCTGACCCTAAGGAGCCCGTGCAGGACCCCGGAACGTTCACATCTATAGACTGTGCCCAACTCTGCAAATCTCAATGGAAGGTCGCGGTAACTCCTCATTTCAGACTTAAAGATAAGGATGTGGAACGGGCAGTTCATGGGTTTTACCAGATACTCAGTGGTTTCCATCTCAAAGGGGCTGAACATGCTCTCTCGGTAAAAGTCCCAGTGGCCGCTGGTGTGCCAGAGTCCAGACTTGGCTATGTGTGGGCTGTAGACTACCTGGTAGCCCCGCTTATAATGTTCCTCACACCAGAATCTTTCTATTATATTGCGTATGCGTGCACCCTTTGCGTGCCAGAGCACCAGTCCAGGGCCCACGTCTTCCTTGATGCTGTATAAATCCAGGTCCTTTCCCAGGCGCCTGTGGTCGCGTTTCTTTGCCTCCTCAAGTAACTCCAGGTGCTTGTCCAGCTCCTCTTGTCGGAAGAATGCCGTGCCATAGATGCGCTGGAGCATCGGGTTTGTTTCTTTGCCCCTCCAGTACGCACCAGCCACACTGAGGAGCTTAAACGCAGGGACGCGGCCCGAACTAGGTATATGTGGGCCGCGACAGAGGTCCAAGAACTCCCCCTGGGTGTAGAAGCTGACCTCCTCTCCCTCCTCAATGTCTTTTATCAGCTCCACCTTGTAGGGCTGACGTTCTTCCTCCATTTTTCTTATGGCCTCATCCCTGGGCAGGACCTTTCTGTTAAAGGTTAAATTCTCCTTTATGACCTTTTTCATCTCCACCTCTATAGCGTTCAGGTCTTCTTGCGTCAGCGGCCGCTCAAGATGAAAGTCATAGTAGAACCCGTTCTCTATAGTGGGGCCGACGCCGAGCTTTGCCCCTGGAAAGAGCCTGCACACGGCCTGTGCCATTACGTGGGCGGTGCTGTGGCGGAGTATCTCTAAGGCCTCTGGAGAGTCCTCAGTTATTACGAACAGGGAGGTGTCACAGGTGAGGGGAAAGCTCAAGTCAACCAATGTGCCATTGGTCTTACCTGCAATGGCCTTCTTCTTGAAGGGGCCACCCAGGTCTTCGGCAACCTCTCCGACAGTGATGCTCTCTCTATAAGTCTTTTCTAAGCCGTCCGGTAGAACTACCTTTATCATATTACCACGAAAATTTTCTGCATGGTGGGCGATACTGGACTCGAACCAGTGACCTCTTGCTTGTCGAGCAAGCGCTCTAGCCAGCTGAGCTAATCGCCCAAAAGGGCACCTAAAGATGTATCACAAAGAAATTTAAGTGTCAAGGAGGAAAAACTCCTAAAGAAACATTCCTGGATATTTTTGGGGGATTATAACATTTTACATTGGTTGGACTAGGTTGGACTAAGCTAGCGCAAGGCCTTTCTCCCAAGTGCCCTCCTCAGAGACATGAGAATCTCCCTCAGGACTAGGCGTTTGTCCTCTAAGGCCTTGAGGTGGAATGGTAGTACGCAGCCGCAGCGGGTGCAGTCGGCCATGGGGCCCATCATGCAGGGCCTTTTTACACGGCCTTGGGGGTCGAAACAAAAGGAAACCTGACGAAAGAGGCAGTCGCGGGTTATGGCCCGACACCTGTCAGACCTCATCATCTCAAATACTTCGGTGGGGAGAAATATGAAGTCATTATGTATACCCTTCAACCTTATAAGGTTGTCTATAATCTTATCCCTTAGCTCCCACTGTGGCCATAGGTCATCGTTATCGAGGCCCTTTACCGGGGTGTAAAACTGGAAGAGCACCCCCTTTACACCACCTCTCTCATGCCATTCATCCACAAAGGCCTCCACACCCGTATAGTTCTCCCTGGTAATCACCATAGACAGTAATATCTTCAGGTCTGGTCTATTTACATTCTTTATTATTTTGTCATACGTGCCCCTACCCCGAATAGAGTCGTTCATATCACGAGGACCATCCATAGATACATAAAAATTTACATCCGGCCAGTAAGGGAGCTCCATCGTCCCATTAGTGGTGACCAGGTTCGATTTAAAATACCCCATGCCTCTTTCGATTAAGCTCTTTCTAAGAAGCGGTTCTCCACCAATCCAGGAACACTGGTAAAAGGGGAAACCTTCCTTTTTCAGCCCCTCAAACTTCTCTATCCATTCATCATCCGTCAGTTCGGGTTCTGACTCATAGTCGTGGGCGTAGAAGTAGCAGTGGCGGCACCGTAGGTTGCAGCGGTTGGTGACGTCTATCGAGCCTATCGCCCCCTTGGGCTTACCAAAGACGTCAAAACGTGTAAGGTCATAAACCTTGAAGAGGAACTTGGTAGCCTCTCCGCCCATTACCCTACTTGAGAGGTCAAAGATGCTATCCCTCAGGCTCCTGTGTCCCTTTACCCCCGGTTCCTGTATTTCTTTTTCCTTTATACTTACCATGATTTGATATAAGCCCTTAGTTTGTTCTATAAATGAAACAGATTCATGGTTAAAAAGCAATAGAATTCCCCGGGTACTGGCACTCTCCAACGCTTACCACACCTTCATGCGGCTACCATTGTTCCCTTGACAATGGACGTTGATTCAGTTTAATAGAGTTTATAAATCTTCAAAAACCTTAGAAAGCCGGTGTGGGTGCCGTAGGGCTTAAGCCCTGCGTTACCCGCGTATAATAGAGAGGAACCAAAGACCATGCCATACAAGGCAAAGGTGCGTTACGGTTGTATGAGGTTTGTTAAGGATTTTTATGCAGACTCGCTGGACTTTAGGATAGGTGACAAAGTGGTGGTAAACTCCGAGAGGGGTCGGGAGGTGGGGGAAGTAGTAACGCGCCCCGAGGAGGCCCATGGCTGCGACTGTAGTTCGTGTCCCAAACTGGTGCGCAAGGTCACAGATGAGGACAAAAAGCGTTTTACAGAGATAGAAGAAGAGCTGGTACCCCAGGAGTATAAGTTCTGCAGAGAGAAGATACGTGAGCGGAACATGCCCATGAAGCTTACCACCGTAGAGCATCTCCAGGACTTAAAGAAGATTATTTTCTACTTTGTGTCCAAGGGCAGGGTTGACTTTAGGGAACTGGTAAAGGACCTGGCAAAGGAGTACCAGACACGAATCGAGATGAGGCAAATAGGGGTCAGGGACGAGGCAAGGCTCCTTGCCACCTATCAGCGCTGCAGCCGAGAACTCTGCTGCAGAACCTGGCTGAAAGACCTGGAGCCCGTCACAATGAAAATGGCAAAAAACCAGAAGGCTACCCTGGACCCTTCAAAGATTTCGGGCAGGTGTGGAAGACTCATGTGCTGCCTCCGTTACGAAAACGAGGTTTACGAAGAACTAAAGTCCTCTCTGCCAAAAAAGGGATGCCAGGTGATTACGCCCCATGGTAAGGGAAAGGTCATCGACTATGAGATACTCAGACAGAGGGTAACCATTGAAACGAAGGATGACCGCGTCCTGACAATTGATGCGAAGGACATCCTGGAACCAGGCGAAGGAGATATACAGGCTGTTGGGTAAAGGAAGTTTTTACCTTACTACTCCCATTTATTATGTAAACGATGTACCTCACATAGGGCACTCTTACACGACAATCGCTGCCGATGCCTTGGCACGATATGAGCGGCTGAAAGGAAAAGATGTATTCTTCCTTACGGGCACGGATGAACATGGGCAAAAGATACATAGGACTGCCCACGCTGGTAGTGAAACACCTGAGACACTCGTTAATCGAGTGGTGGAGAGATACAAGTACCTATGGAGAAACCTCTCCATCTCAAACGATGATTTTATTAGAACCACTGAGCTTAGGCACACCAAGCGGGTACAAAAAATCTTTCAGAGGCTATACGAGAAGGGTGACATCTATCTCGGGGAATATGAGGGATGGTACTGTGTACCCTGCGAGAGCTTTTGGATCACTGGCCAGTTAGTCGAAGGTAGCTGTCCCGAATGCAGCCGCGCCGTAGAAAGGCTGAAGGAAGCAAACTATTTCTTCAAACTCTCCAAATATAGGGACAGGATTCTAAAACACATTGACACGAACCCGGAATTTATACAACCCGAGTCAAGGAGAAACGAACTCCGGAACCGTCTGTTGGCAGGCGTTGATGACGTTAGTGTAAGCCGGCAGGGATTGCCCTGGGGTATTCCTGTCCCAATGGACCCCGGGCATACGATATATGTCTGGATAGATGCGCTCCTGAATTACATAACCGCTTTAGGCTACGACGGCGAGATGGAGAAGTTTAATAGATACTGGCCGGCGGACGTGCACCTCATAGGAAAGGAGATACTCTGGTTCCATGGCGCCATCTGGCCCGCAGTACTCATGGCCCTGGACGTACCACTCCCGAGAAAGGTCTTTGCCCATGGATGGTGGACCATAGAGGGACAAAAGATTTCAAAATCGTTGGGTAATGTAATTGACCCCCTAAGAATCACGGAGCTGTACGGGGTAGATGCCTATAGGTATTTTGTCCTACGTGAGGTACCATTTGGCATGGATGGTAATTTCTCCTATACGATGCTGGTCCACCGTATAAATAGCGACCTTGGAAATGACCTGGGCAACCTTCTCATGAGGAGTCTTACCATGATAGAGAAATTTTTTGATGGCAAGGTTCCATCACCCCAAGGCACCGGAGAAGAGGACAGAGACCTCATAGAAAGTGTTGCCCGTCTCGAGGCAAAGGTGGAAGAGGAGATGGAGGCACTCCAGTTTAGCTTAGCACTAGAGGCCATCTGGGGATTTATAGCCCAGGCCAATAAATACATAGAGGAGTCGAAACCATGGGTACTGGCCAAAAAGGACAGACCCTTACTATCCATAAAGCTATACAATCTGGCGGAGGCCTTGAGGCTTATATCCGTTTATATCTCTCCTTTCATGCCTCACACCTCTCAGGAGATGTTCTTCCAGCTGGGCATAACTGAGGAGGACCACCTCCAGAGGTCAGAAAGGAGTTGGGGAATACTCAAACCTTTGACCAAGGTAAGAAGAGGTAAGGCACTCTTCCCCAGGATTGAGATGTCTCCGCAACTAACATGACTAAGAGGTACGGGCCTTGAGTGAGAAGACTACGTTTAAGACCTGGTGGGACAAACTCCACAACCTTACCCAAAAGGACCGACGCTATCCCATTCAGGCCTATCAATTTGTGTTTGAGGCCCTGGAGTACACTGTACACAGGCTCAAAAAGAATTTATCGAGCCCCTCGGAGCAGGAACGGCACGTTACAGGACAGGAGCTCTTGGAGGGAATAAAGGAATACGCCCTCGACCAGTTCGGCTACATGGCCGTGACAGTCTTTGAGCAGTGGGGCACGGTTCGCGGGGAGGATTTTGGAGAAATTGTCTTCAGCCTTGTTGAGAGTGGTTTAATGGGTAAGACGGAATCTGACGCTAAGAACGATTTCAGCGTAGACTGTTACTTTCAGAAGGTCTTCGAAGAGCAGTTTAGATTCGTGGGCAAATTTGATATAAGCATGCGGTGGGACGGTTTCCTTAAGACAGGATGCAAATAGGCCTGTAGTAAAAGGGCTTTTTGACCCAATTGGCGAGAAAGATTGCTTTATATATTAATTAGTTTATAAGGTTGGGGCTTTAAATACTTGGGGAGCTGCCTTTAATTTCGTTGTAGTTGACCCTTCTGTTTAAGATACAATTGCTATCATTGTCCCCCGAAACCTTTTTCAAAATTTTAGGATGCTATGAACAGCTTCAGTAATGCTCATCCGAACATACTAAGGGGGGGCAGTTCCCTGGGTCCTCTGGAGGACGGTCAAACCGCAATCATAATGGGAGGCGGTCCCGCCGGCTCAAGTTGCGCCATTACCCTCAAGATGATGGGTAGGAAACTGGGCAGGGAGATTAACGTCGTCATATATGAGGGAAAGAAGTTTGACGAAGGCTGTATTAAGAGGGTAGGGGTATTGGCCCCGCCCCTGGTCCAGACCCTGGAAGAGGTCATGGGTATACCCTTTCCCTGTCATGTGGTTGAGAGAAAAATAGTGGGATACTATCTACACTCGGGTGATGCTAAGATTAGGCTTTACATGGGGGGGAAACTCTCCTTTGTGGGGCAAAACGTGGCTATTGACCGCTACCTCTTGGACAAGGCCAGAGAGCTGGGTGTAAGGGTTATCCCGGGGAGGGTAAAAGATATAAAATTCTATCCCGACTGCGTTGCAGTAGAAAGTGACCTGAAGGGCGCAAAGGGGGCAAAGGGAGATGTCCTGGTAGGTGCCTTTGGACTGGACGCAGAAACGGCATACCTTCTGGAACGGGTCACACCTTACAAGCCTCCCAAGGCGCTGTTCTCCGTTGTGACCAAGATCCCCGCTGACCCTGAATACTTGAAGAAATGTGAGGACTATGTACATGTATTCTTGCCTACTACCCTCGGGGACATAGAGTTCGGCGTGGTTACCCCAAAACTTACCAACTTTGTCGTCAACGTGGCAGGGCCTGATGTAACTAGAGACTCTCTGGAAAGATTCCTCTCCCTGCCAGAGATAAGGGAATTAATCCCTGTACATATCTCCGAAGAAAGTGGCATGATAGTCTCCCGCCCTTTGCCCATTCCCCTGGAGCCTGCACGAAACAGCTTTGGCGACAGGTTTGTTACAGTAGGAGACACTTCTGGGCTTGTCAGGACCTACAAAGGCAACGGCATCAACTCTGCCTGCGAAACCGGGACCAAGGCAGCAGAGGTGATGTTAAAGGTTGGAATATCCCACCAGGCCCTGCGACAGTACTATGGTGCCTTCTCACATATAGTAGAGGACCTCCCCTATGGCCGTACGGTGAGGCATATGACCGTACTTGGAGAGAGATACGGTACGATGCCAGGCGCCCTCAAGACAGCAGCTAAGGACAGGGCCCTGGTAAACGTATTGATAGACTTCCTCTCAGGCGGCAAGACCTATCGTGAGATAGTAGGGGACCCGGGTGTTCTAAAACTTTCCTTAAAATTCCTAAAGGGCGCGACCATGGCTTCTTAGGGTTGTGTAAGCCCGACAGATGGTAGGTCTGCCTAAGACACGATTTAAAAACCCGTTCCTACACTACCCTTTCAGAAGTCTCGTCATTAGGAATAACAGTCACCCTCAAAAACATGCTCAAAAATAGGCAGGGGGCATTCCCAAAATGGGCAGAGGGAGTCTTTGACCTGCAGGATAACATATAAAGAGCCCTCCAAAAACTGCGGGCAAATCGGGTTTTTGTAGGGTACGGAAGAGGTTGTACACATTAGGCAATGTAAAAGGTGTTCCAAGACCCTTTTTTGCCTAGACTGTTATCGCTCTCTCCCTCAGCAAGTCACCGATACAGTTGACGTAGTAAATCTTATGTGATAAACTACCTCCATAAGTGTGTCTTAT
>JBHIBD010000027.1:0-30098 GCA_046758865.1 Candidatus Brocadiales bacterium
GCTCGCACGCTGCAGTTTTGGTAGGTAATGGTGTTGCAAAAGAAGGAGTTAATCTTACAAATATGAAAGTCCTTGGCATAGAGACATCGGGATTGGTAGGTAGCGTGGCCCTCTGTGAGGACTCAGGTGTACTCGCAGAGAAGAGCTTCGAGAAGGGCATGCGTCATGGGAAGGCATTGGTATCTTCCCTAGAAGATATGTTCCAAGGGCTGGGGCTCGAGCCGGAGGAAATAGACCTTATAGCAATAAGTCATGGCCCTGGCTCATACACGGGGCTACGGGTAGGCGTTACCTGTGCAAAAGTCTTGGCCTATACGCTTGGAAAGCCCTTGGTAGCTGTTCCCACCCTGGACGTGTTGGCAGAAAATGCCCCACCAAAGGAGATGGCCATCTGTCCGGTACTAGATGCAAGGAGAAAACAGGTCTACGCATGTATCTATAAGCGTTCGGGAGCCATGTGGCAGCGGTCATCGAAGCCTATGGTCATCTATCCGCAGAAACTGCTGGAGATGCTGCCTCGGCCGGTCCTCACATTTGGAGACGGTACGACGGTGTATAAAGAGGTATTCACCGCCGATGGGGTGACTTTTGGAGGTGATGAGATGGGCGTAGCAAGGGCGCGTGTGGTTGCTCGTTTAGGTAAAAAGGTCTTTGATAAAGGAGAGATTAGTGACCCATACCTGCTTCAGCCACTTTATTTGAGGGTCTCTGAGGCAGAGGAGAAATGGGAGGCACGCAGGATGCAGGGCAGTTAAACATAAGGCCTGAGGCTGCTATTATGTGGGGCAGCTTACCTCCAACTTTTTCTCGTAAGTCTCTGTAAGGACCACCACATTGTTTTTTCGGACCTCCATAAAGCCCCCCTCCAGTTCCAGATAGACCATCTTGTCCCCAGGCTCTTTGATTCTCATAGTGCCCTTTTTTAGCCCAGTGAGTAATGGGGCGTGGTCCCGCAGTACACCCATTGAGCCTTCTGTCCCCACGGCTACCACGCTCACAACATCCCCCTCATACTCTATCCTGCTGGGAGAGATTACATCTAATCTGAACGTCCTCTCGTCTGTCATGCCTTCTCCTGTACGGTCATCTCCTTGGCCTTTTCTACAACATCCTCGATGGCCCCCATCATATAAAACGCCTGTTCAGGAAGGTCGTCGTGCTTTCCCTCTATTATCTCTTTGAAGCTCTTAACAGTGTCCTGAATGGTAACGTACTTGCCCTTAATGCCTGTAAACTGTTCTGCAACAAAGAAGGGCTGTGAGAGGAATTTCTGGAGCCTGCGGGCCCTCCCCACCAATATCTTGTCTTCCTCGGTCAGCTCCTCCATGCCCAATATGGCTATGAAGTCCTGAAGGTCTTTGTTTCTCTGTAAAATCCGCTGCACCTCTCTGGCTACCCGATAGTGTTCCTCTCCCATAATCTTTGGGTCCAAGACCCTCGATGTGGAGCGCAGTGGGTCGACTGCAGGGTATATTCCAAGCTCAGCAATCTGACGTGAGAGCCATATAGTTGAATCTAGGTGAGGAAATGTGGCAACGGGGGCTGGGTCTGTAAAGTCGTCCGCCGGGACGTAAATGGCCTGCATGGAGGTTATAGAGCCCTTCTTGGTGGAAGTAATCCTCTCCTGGAGGTCTCCCATCTCGGTGGCGAGGGTGGGCTGATAACCAACCGCAGAGGGCATACGACCAAGCAGAGCAGATACCTCTGAACCAGCCTGTACAAAGCGAAAGATGTTATCGATGAACAACAGTACGTCCTGTCCCTCTACGTCTCTAAAATACTCTGCCATGGTGAGGGCCGTTAGCGCAACCCTCAAACGTGCACCTGGCGGCTCGTTCATCTGGCCGAATACCAGGACAGTCTTGTCTATGACACCAGATTCCTTCATCTCAAGCCAGAGGTCGTTACCCTCCCTGGTCCTCTCGCCTACACCAGCAAAGGTAGAGAACCCGCCATGCTCGGTGGCGATGCTCCTGATAAGCTCCATGATAAGCACCGTCTTACCTACACCTGCACCGCCAAACATACCAACCTTCCCGCCGCGCGCAAAAGGCGCCAGAAGGTCTACAACCTTTAGCCCCGTCTCGAATATGGTGGTGGTTGTCTCCCTCTCGTCGAAAGACGGTGGCGGTCGGTGTATGGAATGTTTCTCCTCGGCTTTTACCTCGCCAAGGTTGTCTATAGGCTCTCCTAACAGGTTGAATATCCTACCGAGAGTGGCTTTACCCACTGGCACACTTATAGGTGCACCGGTGTCCTCCGCCTTCATTCCTCTAACGAGTCCGTCGGTGGAGGCCAGTGCAATACACCTCACTGTGTCATTACCTATGTGTTGGGCTACCTCCGTCGTCAGGTCTATACCCTTCTTGGTGTCTTTAATCTTTATGGCATTATGTATGGCCGGAAGGCCCTTGGGGTCGAATCTTATATCAACCACAGGGCCTACAATCTGCTCAACAGTTCCTATGTTCAACTCTTTTGGCCTCCTCTTTAAGACGTTAATTATATTATACTACATTTTAATTTATATTCTATTTGCGTTCAAGGGCTTCAGCGCCAGAGACTATCTCAAGGAGCTCTTTGGTAATGGCTTCTTGCCTGGCCCTATTATAAGAGCGCACTAGCTCGTCTATCATCTCTTCCGCATTCTCAGAGGCAGCAATCATTGCTACCCTCCTTGCCGCAAACTCCGATGCGGATGACTCCCATAAAGCGCAGCGGATAGAGGACTCCACATATTTTGGGAAAAGTTTTGAGAATATATCCTCGGCTGATGGTTCAAATATGTAGTCAGTTTGCAATGCAACCTTCCTCACCTCTTCTGTGGCAACTGTCTCTACGGGAATCAATTTTATACTTGTAGGCGTGCAACGCATTATCGTGACGAATTTAGTGAAGAATATCTGTACCTGGTCGCATGCGCCAGCCTCAAAGTCTGTAATAAATTGTCCTGCAAGTTCTACTACCCGTTCTTCTCCAATTTTCTCCACATCGTCAGGGATATTCTTTTCTATATTGTACTTCCTTCTGCCAAAGAAGGTTTTACCCTTTCTACCAATAAGTATGAGTCTTATATCCTTGTCGGGATTCTGTCTCATGAACCTCAGTGTATGCTGGATGATATTGGCGTTGTAGGCGCCGCATAGGCCCTTGTCAGCTGTTATGAGAAGTATCTTTATAACCTTAACATCTCTGGGTCTAAGCAGTGGGTGGGTCTTTCCAACGGCGGTGGTTGCAAGGTAGTTTAGAAGGCCCGTCATCTTTTCATTATATGGTCTTGCGGCAATGATGCGTGCCTCGGCCTTCCTCAGCCTGCTTGCGGCCACCATCTCCATGGCACGGGTTATCTGCTGGATGTTAGTAACGCCGCGTATTCGTTGTTTTATCTCCCGAGTGCTAAGCACCTCCTTGCTTCTCCCCGGCGAATACCTTCTTGAATTCTTCGATGGCCCTGGTCAGCCTGTGGGCAACGTCCCCGCCTATTCTCTTCTTCTCCTTTATTTCTTCTTCCACAGCAGGGTACTTTTCGGCCATGAATTTGTGGAATTTGCCTTCAAATTCCCTGACCTTGTCCACAGGCACATCGCTCAGGTAACCATTGACTCCGACGAAGATAATCATTACCTGTCTCTCTACGGGTACCGGTTGGTACTGCGGTTGTTTCAGTATCTCTACCAGACGCTCTCCCGTTGAGAGCTGTTCCTGTGTGGCCTTATCAAGCTCAGAGCCGAACTGGGCAAAGGCGGCCAATTCACGGTACTGCGCCATTGTAAGTCTGAGCATACCTGCAACCCTTTTCATTGCGGGTATCTGGGCGTTGCCGCCTACCCTAGATACTGAAAGCCCCACGTGGATGGCCGGCCGAATCCCCGAATAAAACAGGTCGCTCTCCAGGTATATCTGTCCGTCAGTGATGGAGATTACATTGGTGGGAATGTATGCAGAGTAGTCACCAGCCTGGGTCTCTACAACAGGCAGGGCCGTGAGTGAGCCCCCGCCACGTTCATCGCCCAGCTTGGCCGCCCGTTCGAGTAAGCGGGAATGCAGGTTGAATATGTCCCCAGGGAATGCCTCCCGGCCAGGGGGACGCCTGAGGAGGAGCGATACCTGACGATATGCTAGGGAGTGCTTGTAGAGGTCATCGTACATCACCAGGGCGTGCTTGCCATTATCCCTAAAATACTCTCCCATGGCGCATCCTGCATAGGGTGCAATATACTGTAATGGTGCAGGGTCGCTGGCCGAGGCCACCACAACCGTGGTGTAGTCCATAGCTTTGTATTCCTCAAGTGTCTTAATCATATCCAAAATGGTAGACATCTTTTGGCCAATAGCCACATAGATGCAATGGACATCCGTTTCCCTCTGATTGATAATAGTATCTATAAGGATGGCTGTTTTCCCCGTCTGTCGGTCACCTATTATTAGTTCCCTCTGTCCCCTACCTATGGGAATCATGGCGTCTATGGCCTTGATACCAGTCTGGAGGGGTTCCTTTACCGGAGTCCTCTCCACCACACTCGGTGCGCGCCCCTCAATCGGTCTGAATGTACCAGCAGCAATCGGACCTCTGCCGTCTACTGGTTGCCCCAGGGCATTTACAACCCTGCCCAAAAGGGCCTCCCCAACCGGCACCTGGACTATCCTGCCGGTTGTCTTTACTGTGTCCCCTTCCTTTACGTTCTCATCTGATCCTAGCAAGACGGCCCCTACACTATCCTCTTCCAGGTTGAGTGCAACCCCATGCAATCCGTTTGTAAATTCTAGTAACTCACCGGACATACAGTCATCCAGACCATAGATCCTTGCCACACCATCACCAACCTGGAGCACCGTTCCCACGCTCTCCATCTGGAGCTTCTCTTCATATCCCTCTATCTCTTTTTTAAGTATAGATGCAACCTCATCAGGTCTTAACGCCATAGCCGAACACTCCTATTCTTGAAAATCCCGACATCTCTGATAAAAAGGTGAGTACGGACCGCCTGAGTCAGCTAACGCCCACCTCAACCAACCTCCTTCTTAGATTATTAAGGCGGGCGGCAATGCTTCCGTCAATCACCTTGTTGTCTATTTTAACTATCGCTCCACCAAGTATTTCTGGAGTTACCTTGGTGTCTACCTCCACGGTTTTCCTCGTAATCATCCCCAGAGCCTCCTTAAGCCTGGCGAGTTTCTCATCTGTCAGTGGTATAGCCGTCTGGACAGTAGCCCTGATTGTACCACCGACTGAATCAGCCACCGCCTGATACCGCTCCAGGATGTCATCTAGTATCCTCTCTCGCCTTTTTGCCACGATGAGCAGCAAGAAGTTCCTGACCAGAGGACTCAGGTGCGGACCTAAGATGCTCTTGATGAGCCTTGTCTTCTCCTCCCTGGTAACTGAGGGGTGGAGAATAATTTTTCTCAGCTGCACGTTTTCCCTAAAAAGCTCAGCCACGGTCTTCAAATCATTCGCGGCCTGTTGCAACTGATTCTTGGACGTTGCAAGCTCGAAAAGGGCCTGAAGATACCCAATGGCGAGTGTCTTATCTATCACCTAAGACCCTCCACGTCTCTAACGAACTCATCCACCAATTTTTCGGCCTTGTCCCTGCTTATAGACTGCTTGACAAGTTTGTAGGTGGCGAGCATGGAAAGGCTTACCACCTGGTTCCGAATCTCCGTAGCCGCCTTTTTCCTCTCTAACTCAAGCGTCTCCTCAGCCTTGAGTTTTACCGCCTCAGCATCCTGTCGGCTCTTTTCGATTATCTCGGTGCTCAAGGCCTTTGCCTCTCTTACGGCGGCGGTGAGCTTTTCTTCAGCCTCTTCTTCGGCCTCAGCCACCTTCTTCTGGTACTCTGCCTTTAGATTTGCTGCCTCTTTATGGTACTGTTCCGACTTGTCGTAGGTCTCCTGAACCTCCTCTCTCCTGGCCTTAATGAAGGCAAGGAGCCTATCAAAGAGGACCCTCTTGAGGAGATAGAGGACAATTAGAAAACCAGCGGCTTGGATGAGAACTAATTTAAAATCTACGTGTAAGGCCCGAAGGAATTCCAAGGTTATCCTCCTTCTACCTGGTGCCCTGTTTGACTAACTCAAGGAGAACCTCGGGTGCAGGTAGCTTTCCTAAAAAGATGAAAGAGATTACTAAGGAATATATAGTAAGAGACTCAATGAAGGCCAGGCCTATAAACATCGTTAACTGGAAGCGGCTCATCAACTCCGGCTGTCTGGCCATGGCATTCAGGGCCCCTGCTACTGTGACACCCATGCCTGCGCCACACCCCCCTGCTGCTATAGCCACAAAGGCAATGGCCAGGACTAATCCCGCATAATATATCATCTAAAATCCTCCTTTCTTTTAATGCTCTTCCAGGGCGCCCATGGCACCCGCTATATAGAAGCAGGCAAGTACGGCAAAGATACCCGCCTGAAGTGTAGCCAACAGGAGATCCAGGAGTACGGCAGGGAGTTGTACTGGTATAGGGATGAAGCCAAGAAGTAAAGGGGAAAATCCTATGCCAATGGCCAGGATAGTATGTTCCCCCATTAAATTTCCAAAAAGTCGCAAGGAAAGGGTCAGGGGCCGGGCAATTAGCTCCTGCACCAGGTGGATGGGAAGCAGTAATGGGGCCAACCACCTGGGCTCTCCCAGAAAATGCTTAAGATAGCCTATCGGCCCATTACTTTTAAACCCATGATAATGAGTAAGAAAGAAGACTATCAGGGTCAATGCCAGGGTAGTGTTATAGTCGGCAGTAGGGGAGTGAAATAGGGGAACCTGGCCCATAAGGTTCATCACCCAGATGTAGATAAATAATGTCCCTATAAAGGCTACAAAGGACCCACCTACCTTCCCCATCTGGGATTCAACAAAGCTCTCCAGGCCCTCTACTGTTAGCTCTAGTAAGGCCTGCTGTAATCCGGGGACCTTCTTAAGACTACGAGTAACTCGGTAGCAGAAAAGCACCAGGAAGGTGATTGCTACCCCCGACATTATCACAGGCATCCACTGGTGAAGTGAGAGGCCCAAGAACGTTTGGTCCATATCTAGAAGAAAAAGGTCCAGGAAGGTCGGCAATTCTTTAATCGCCCCTTCAGACTGTGGTGCTGCCATGCCTATATTCTCCTCCTAAATCTTGGGACCTACCCTAACGGAATTCTTTAGATAGCTTACAAGAACCATTCCAACCAACTTCAAAAGAATCACCGTCGGCACCAGGCCAATTCCTACCAAAAAGGCTACAGGAACAACCTGTAAATAACGGAAGATAAGATACAAAACCCCTACCAGAGAAAGGTATTTAAGGAGACTCACCCAGAGGAAGAAACGCTTGGCTTCCTTTCTATTTGTTGAAGAGAAGCGAAGTATTGTCCACCAAAGAATTCCACTCAAAATAAGGCTCATCGCCGACCCCAAGACCAGACTAAGCGTCAAGGGAAAAGACTGCAAGGAGGTAGAACCCAAGACCATTACCACCGCTAAGGCCAAAGATGTGTAAAAGACCCTCCCGGGAAAACCTTCATCCAGATGGAACTCTTTCATTTCTTCTTCTCAGACACCAAATTTTTTACTGTCTTGTAGAACTCCAAAAAGCCAGCCACAATCCCCAGCAGGAGAAAGACAAGTAGCAGATAGGGAGAAGTGCCTAGATAGGAATCTAAATAGCTTCCTACTAGATAACCACCTACAATTGAACCTGCCATAAAAAAACCTAAGCCAGCCGTCCTACTTAAGAGACGAACTGAGTCTTTGCCGTTTTCAGGCATAAAAATTTATTTTATCACAACTATGAGTGATTAAAAAGGGCAATTCCCTCTCCTCATCATCAGTTCTCTTCAGCATCTCGATAGAGTATTCTTGGAGAAATGCTTTAGCTCGGATAGCACCCTATCGTTGAGGGGGGTGTCCTCCTTTAGCTTGGTCCTCATACATGGGGCTACCCATCTCAGCCTTCCTTTGTGGAGAAGAGTGCGTCAACAGCCCTCATTGTATGCCGGTTAACCCTAGCCAAGCAATCAAGCAGGCTTATAAATAACGGAGAGGCCTTTGGCACGCATACCCCCGAAATGAGCCTGTCCTCATGTTCCATAGCGTAATTATCACCAACCTCATTCAGGTATGCCCCCTCTTCTAACACGTACTTTACCAGAAGGGGATTCCTGGTCAGAAATACATCTCCTGCACTTTTGAGTACCTTACGGGTATTCTCAAAAAGGTACTTTAATTCTTCTATTGCCTTGTTGCTGAAAAGGATATCATCCTTTATCTTATTCCTAACAATGGGCAACATACTCTTCAAGGCCTCTCCGGTCATTTGAAGCTGGCCTACTACCGCAACAAGGTCCTTTAGTCGCTCTTTATCCTCCTCCACTTCACCAGAAGTTTCAACCAGGAAACCTGTTAGTTCCTTTCCATCTTCGAGTATCTCATCTCCAAACTCTTCAGCCTGTTTTATCTTTCCCATGCTGTGACGTACAAACCCATCTATAGTAGTGTCCAACATCCTCTCTGCCTTAAGACATATAGCGCTAAGTCTCTGGGAAACTTCCCGTAGTCTGTCCCCATCTACGTCAGATTTCATACTTCAAACCTATTATACATTTTTCATCACCTGGTAGCTTGCCTCAATGGTAGCCTCTATATCTGAGTCACTATGGGCTGTAGATATAAAAGCCGCCTCAAACTGGGAAGGCGCCATATATACGCCTTTTTCCAACATGCCATTAAAGTAACAGGCGTAACGCTTCGTGTCAGAGGTCATTGCCGTTTTATAGTCATAAACGGTATTTTCTGTAAAAAAAGTGCAGAGCATGGAACCTACCCTTGTATGATGGGTTTTGACCCCTGCGGCACGTGCTGATTTCTCTAATCCATCTGCTAGCCTCTGTGATTTCTCTTCAAGCTGCCTATAAATATTCCCATCCTTTAGCCTTTCCAGGGTGGCTATACCTGCACTCATTGCCACAGGATTACCAGAAAGGGTGCCAGCCTGATATACTGGGCCAAGTGGAGCTATTTGGTCCATTATCTCCGCACTCCCGCCATAAGCGCCCACCGGAAGGCCACCACCTATCACCTTTCCTAGTGTAGTAAGGTCTGGCTTTACACCGTATAGCTCCTGTGCACCTCCAGGCGAGACGCGAAACCCTGTCATGACCTCGTCGAAGATGAGGACAATACCGTAGCGTCGTGTTATATCCCGCAACTTCCCTAGATAACCAGGCCTGGGCGGGACTACACCCATGTTTCCTGCCACCGGTTCAAGGATTATACAGGCAACCTCTTCGCCCCTCTCCTTACAAAATCTCTCTACAGCGTCGCCGTCGTTGAAGGGAAGGATGATTGTGCTATCAATATAACCCTGAGGAACCCCGGGGCTCGTCGGTATGCCTAATGTGGTGGCCCCGGACCCTGCTTTTATCAAGAGTCCGTCCACGTGACCGTGATAGCAGCCTTCAAACTTTATGACTAAATCACGCTTGGTGAATCCTCTGGCAAGTCGGATGGCACTCATAGTAGCTTCTGTGCCAGAGTTTACCATCCTTACCTTCTGAATGGACGGCATTAGCTCTTTTATGAGTTTGGCCAGTCGGGTCTCTAGCTCCGTAGGCGCCCCAAAGCTTGTGCCCCTACCTAAAGCGGTCGTAACTTCTTTTGTCACCTGCGGATCAGCATGGCCCAGGATTAGGGGGCCCCAAGAGCAAACGTAGTCGATGTACTCATTACCGTCTATATCTTTTATGTGGCATCCCGAGCCGGAGTGTATGAAGACAGGATGGCCCCCGACAGGCCCAAAGGCCCTCACTGGGCTGTTAACCCCACCGGGAATGTGCTTTGATGCCTCTTCAAAGGCCTCAGTAGACCTACTGGTAGTTAAGTCATTCGTTACTGGGGACAAAGTGAAATCTCCACAGGAAAAGCAAAACCCTAATTTTACAAAGTAAGAAGGTTTTGTCAAGAGCTTTAGAAAACCAAGGTAAGTTCCCTAGATATATAAAGTTAGGTGGTTGATGTCTGAGATGATTACTAACCCAGGATTAGAGGATGTCTTGGAGCTTAATACTGTTTTTCAAGAAGGCCGCAATGTCCCTCGGCGTGGGGGTGTTCATGTAGGGGATGGTGGCAATGACAGGCACGCCGGAGTGTCTTTCTATTTCTGCCTTGTTGGTGTCTACCATTAAGGTATCGCTACCCATTCTGGTGCTGTTGAATATAACTCCCTTTATTCGCAACCTCCGTTTCCTTGCAACTTCTATTGTGAGGAGGGTATGGTTTATAGTACCCAGGGTGGGCCTGGAGACGATTAGTACAGGAAGCTTCATCTTGTGGGCCATGTCAGCCACACACAGGCTGTCTGTTATAGGGACAAGAAGTCCACCTACCCCCTCTACTATAAGATGTTTATGCCTTTGTCTAAGTGTCTTATATGCCGACCAGATCGTTTCCCACTCGACGTGTAGGCGGTCCACCTTAGAGGCCACGATGGGTGCCATCAGAGAAGGAAGACATACAGGGTTAATCAGGGAATATGCATCTTTTGAGCGGGCAGCCTCCATCATCAATATTGCATCCTCTGAGACCAGCTTCTCAGACAATCGCTTGCCACCCGTGGCAACAGGTTTCATTACACCCACGTCCATGCCCGTGCTCTGCAGGAGGCTGGCTATACCTGCAGCCACCAGTGTCTTTCCTACACCGGTATCTGTACCTGTGACAAAGATACCCCTTTCCCTGAGGACGTTTGGTTTCAAGGCATTTGGGACAGTTTAAGGCGGAAGAAAAATTATTACGAGCCCTAATCAGCAACCTACTACTGGTGCTTTACACCTTGTATTTATGCTTCTCCATCTCCAGGGTCTTGTGCCTTACATCACGGCCCTGTACCATGTAGATAACGTCTTCGGCAATGTTTGTCGCATGGTCGCCTACTCGCTCCAGGTTCCTGGATATAAGGATGAGTGAGATGGCCCTATCGATAGTACTCGGGTCAGAAATCATATAGGTAAGGAGTTCCCTGAAAATCTGGTCCTTGAGGTCATCTACTTTGTCATCCTCGTTCAACACTCTCTGCGCCAGGGCCACGTCCTTGCCAGTAAATGACCTTAAGCTCTCACTTACCATCCCTTCGGCTATCTTTGCCATTTCAGGGAGGTCTATTAGGGGTTTAACCGGAGGCTTGCCCAAGAGAAAGTGGGTGCTCTCACACATGTTTACTGCCAGGTCTGCAACCCTTTCGAGTTCGCTGTTTATCTTTACAACTGTGGCCAGGAGCCTGAGGTCCGCTGCCATGGGTTGGTGAAGGGCCATCAGTCTCATAGCTATATCGTCTATCTCGATGTGGAGGCTATTTACCTCATCTTCCATACCAAAGACTGTCTTCGCCATGGACTCGTCCTGCTCCACCAGACCTTTTACTGCCAGGTGAATCATCTCCTGGGCAACAGAGCCCATGTGGAGGATTTTTTTCTTTAAACTTGCCAGTTCTTCGTCAAAATGTCTTTCCATTACTATTTCTAGCCGAATCTGCCGGTTATATAATCTTCAGTAAGTTTCTCTTTTGGGGTGGTAAAGATGTGGGAGCTTTCTCCAAATTCTATCAATTCGCCCATAAGCAGGAAGCCCGTGTAATCTGATATTCTTGCGGCCTGTTGCATGTTATGCGTCACCAGTATGACGGTGTATTGCTTTTTTAGCTCTAATACGAGTTCCTCAATCTTTGCTGTTGCAATTGGGTCTAGGGCCGAGCAGGGCTCATCCATAAGAATGACCTCCGGGCCGACTGCCAAGGCCCTGGCAATGCACAGCCTCTGCTGCTGTCCGCCAGAAAGCTCCATAGCGCTCTTCTGGATGCGGTCCTTTACCTCGTTCCACAGCGCAGCCTGCCTTAGACTCCTTTCCACTAATTCATTTAATGTCTTTCTGCTGTATCTTTCGTGGAGCCTCGGACCAAAGGCCACGTTGTCATAGATAGACTTGGGAAACGGGTTGGGTTTTTGGAACACCATCCCTATGCGCCTCCTTAATTCTACCACATCTACGTCTCTATCATATACATTTTTTCCTTTAAACAGGACCTTGCCCTCAACCTTCATCTTGTTGGTTATTTCGCAGACTCGGTTTATGGACTTTATGAGGGTGGACTTACCGCAACCCGAAGGCCCAATTATTGCGGTTATATGCTTCTCGTAGAAGGGCATGGTCACCTTCTTGACGGCAATTGTGTTGCCATAATAAACGCTGAGATCTACTGCCTCGACCTCTTTGTTGTTTGACACAGGTGCCATACCGGTAACCCCTTTGGGCCCTGAAGAAACCTTTTCACTGGCTATCTTATTATAGTCAATCTTATTTGCAAGTGATGTGGGATTTTGAATCGGTGTCATCATCTGAAGACCTCTGCAAACTGCGTGTTTTTGTCTATTTCATTAAGTCAACTGCCATAAATGTATTGTCTACCAGCTACAATTTCCTTTGTAGTTGCTCGATTTATCGAGCTTACAATGCCCCATAAATGGGGCAACTACATCGCCTTGCGATACCCCCCTCAATTTCTAATAAGATCTCCCTTTAAAATTAGTAGAGTTTCTTTTGGTATCTGTTGCGCAGCCATATAGCCCCTGCGTTCATGAGTAGTAGCACTATTAGAAGGACGATACTCCCGGCAGCGGCGTTTGTAAAAAAGCCTTTCTGGGGGCGCGAGATCCAGTTGAATATCTGTATTGGCAGTGCACTAAAGTAGGAAAGTGGTCCGTCTGGCAAGAATGCCACGTAGGTTAGGGCACCAATGGCGATTAAGGGTGCTGCTTCCCCAATTGCCCTAGAGAGTGCGAGTATGGTGCCGGTCAATATCCCGGGGAATGCCAGCGGCAGGACATGGCATCTTACGGTCTCCCAACGGGTGGCGCCAACGGCGAATGACGCCTCGCGGATGGAGACAGGGACGGCGCGCAGGGCCTCGCGGCTCGCTATGATTATCATGGGCAGTACGAGAAGCGCAAGGGTGCAGGCGCCTGCAAGGAGGCTACGGTCCATGCGCATCAGGCGTACAAAGACCTCCAGACCGAGAAGACCGTAAATGATGGATGGCACACCGGCCAGATTGGCAATGTTTACCTCGATTATCTTATTGAACCAATTTTTACTGGCGTATTCCTCAAGATATATGGCTGCGCCCACGCCCATCGGAAATGCGATAATGGCAGTCATGAAGATGAGGCAACCGCTCCCTACCAGGGCCGAGAGGATACCTGCCATCTCGGGTTTACGCGAGGGATAGTGCGACAGGAAGGTCCAGTTTAGGCGTTTTACCCCATCCGAAAAGACATCTACCAGGAGGAGTATTAGCACCGAGACAGTCATAACCAGTGCAGCTATGGCTACCACCTGGAATAGGACATGGCCCCATCGGCGTCTGGGCCTTCTTTTAGGTGGATGTATGCGCCGAAGGGGCGGGTTTTGGGTCCGTATCGCCATCAGGTGTAAACCTCTCTAAATCTCTCGCGCAGCCACTGGCTAATGATGTTCAGAATAAACGTGGTTACAAAAAGTACCATGCCCACGGCAAAGATAGTGTTGTATTCTATAGTCCCATGAGGGGTATCCCCCAGACTCACCTGAACGATGTAGGCAGTCATCGTTTCAATAGACTGAAGGGGGTTAGCGGTAAGTCGCGGCTGCAGACCCGCAGCAATAGCAACTATCATAGTCTCACCTATGGCCCTTGATACGCCTAATATAAATGAGGCAGTGATACCGGAGAAGGCCGCTGGCACCACGGTCAGGAATGACACCTGAAGTTTGGTGGAGCCTAGCGCATATGCCCCCTCTCTCAGGCTCTGCGGCACGGCATACATTGCGTCCTCGCTGAGTGAAGAGACTATCGGGAGTATCATAATCCCCATGACTATGCCAGGGCTCAGGGCGTTGAACCCGGCCATGCCAGGGATTACCTTCTGCAAGAGGGGCGTAACAAATAGTAGGGCAAAATAGCCGTACACTACAGTGGGAATGCCCGCCAGAATCTCTAGCACGGGCTTTACTACCTTCCTGACATTGGGGTGGGCGTATTCACTGAGATAGACCGCACATAACAGCCCAATAGGTAGGGCAACCACCATAGCTATTGCTGTCACAAGCAACGTCCCACATAAGAGCGGCCATATACCGAAGTGCTTGCTCACAAACAGGGGCGTCCACCTCGTGTCGCCAAAGAACTGTAGAAATGAGACCTCGCGGAAGAATTCAACTGTCTCGTATACCAGTATCCCTAGTATCCCGAAGGTGGTGAATATGGACAAGATGGCGCAGGCGAGGAGCGCTACGTGGATTGCTGTTTCCCTAATGCGAGAGCCCCCCTTCTGTCGCCTAATACTGTGCACAACAGGATGGACTTCCCGCTTTTTATAGTTACCGGTGGTCACTGCTCGTCGCTAAGCAACTGTTCAACTGTTACACCAACAATAGCGCCCTTACCACCGAACACAGACCCGGTGATACCCCTCTTAAAGCGGTCGTAGGCCAGGGAATACGCCCTGTCAGGAAGTGGTACATAGCCGACCTCCTCGACGAGGGGCCCGCCGCTGTTCATGTAAAAGCTGATGAACCTTGCTACCTCCGGACGCTCGGCCGCTCTCTTGTTCACGTAGATAAAGATTGGTCGAGACAATGGCTGATAAGTATTGTTCGTCACTGTCTCTACGGTGGCCTTAATGGGCCCATCTCCGTTAGACGGATTCTCGTCATCAACGCCTACCAGTTTGAGTTTGTCCTCATTTGCCTCATAATACGCAAGCCCAAAAAACCCCAGGGCACCCTCATCGGTAGCAATACCCTGGACAAGTACGTTGTCGTCCTCACTGGGCGTGAAGTCACCCCTGCTGGCCCCGGACTCTCCGCAAATGGCCATAGTGAAGTAGTCAAATGTACCTGAATCCACACCGGGCCCAAAGAGGCTAATCTTTTTATCAGGCCATTCTGGACGTATCTGGTTCCACTTCATTATCTTTTCTTCTGCATCAGGCGCCCAAATCTTCTTCAACTCCCGAACCGTTAAGAAATCGCACCAAGTGTTCTTTGGGTTCACCATCACTGCAAGCCCATCATAGGCAACGGGTAGCTCCACGTACTCAATCCCCTTCTCCTCACAAAGTTTTGCTTCTCTAGGGCTTATGGGACGGGAGGCATTGGTGATATCTATCTCCCCCCTGCTGAACTTTTTGAAGCCGCCACCCGTGCCTGAGATGCCTACGGTTATCCTCACCTTACGATATTTTGCCTGGAATTCCTCTGCAACCGCCTCGGTTATTGGGTAAACAGTACTCGAGCCATCTATCTTTATGCGGCCTTTTAGCTCCGCCCAGGCTGGACCAAAGGGTGTAGATATACATAGAGTGGTCACCGAGAGGTACACAAGCACTGTGACAAGTCTGTCTATCTCTTTCCTCATTACTAAATAAAGAGTATCGGCATAAGGTTAAGCTTTTGTTAAGAGAGTATTAAGGTTTCGTTAAATCCTCTGGTATCGTGGAGGTGGTATGTTTTAAGCAACATAAGTAATAGCGATAAGCACGTTACTGGAAGTTAGGCTGCCGGGTCTTCTCCTTAGCCGTACATTAACGCACGGAAAAAGGTTAAATTCTCTTGTAACAGGTATAACAAAAAGTATAATTATTACATATGAATTATCCTAGGCAGTGGTTGTTGCTTATATATAGTTTACCCCTCGAGGCCTCAAAGGTGCGGGTGCGCCTCTGGCGTAAGCTCAAACAACCTAGGAAAGAAAACCTCTAAAGATGAAGAAGGTCAAAAACTGGTCTACGAAGTATTCGGTCTATGAAGTATTAAGAAAGGTTGTACTGCCCAAGCATGGACTTTTTGCTTGCATGTATTTTGTATCCTTTTATGTTCTTATCACCATTTTATTTCCTGCTTTTCTCCAAGCCCAGGAGGTTTCTGAAAAGAGACCAGACCTTACTCTTTCTAATTTTTTCTCTGAGGGTTGGGAATTTACCTGGTGGGAAGAACCTGAGCGGGGCCCAGACCAAGCTCCTCGTTTTAGGCTTCTCAAGATTCCTGCCACGGTCTTTGAGCGTGAGGTGCGCATGAATTACTCATTCACCAACAACGGTGATAGCGGTAAGCTTGATGAGCATGAATGGGAACTTGAATTTGAGATGCCCGTCAGTCGAAGACTTTTGATAGAAGTTGAACCAAAGGTCTTGTCGGTATCTCCTGATAATAGTGATGACCATAGTGGCTTTGGCGATACTTCATTCTTAGCCAGGATAATGCTCTTTGAGACACGCAACACCACCCTGCTGTCTGTACTGGACGCAAAATTCCCTACAGGAGACGAGAACCGTGAATTAGGGAGTGGAAAGACTACTATCAGCCCCGGCCTCGGCTTCTGGAGAGACCTTGGCAGACGTTTTGCCCTTCATAGCTTCTTTGGGCTTAATATTCCCATAGGTGGTACAACCAATGCAGACCCGGATACCACGGTCAACTACGGCGCTGCCCTGACCAAGACCCTTACGCCAAAAGATAAGCCTCTCCTTGGAGATCTTACCTTATTTGTTGAACTCAATGGAAGCTCGGATGTAGGGTCCCGCGATGACACTACTGTAGTGAGCATCCTTCCTGGAATCAGATGGAATCTGGGACACGAATTCTGGTTAATGCCAGGGATAGAACTCCCTGTAATTGGAAGAGACGAGTTTGATAATCGGACTTGGTTTAGCATATTAAAGGACTTCTAAGAAATAAAAGATGGCATCTCCATTTTATTGGACTCTTCATAACAGATAATCGTTACATCGTGAATTATCCTAGGCAGTGGTTGTTGCTTATATATAGTTTGCCCCTCGAGGCCTCAAAGGAGCGGGTGCGCCTCTGGCGTAAGCTCAAACAACTAGGGTCTGTAGCTCTAAAGAATTCCGTCTATATATTGCCTTATGCGGAGACTTTTTATGAGAATTTTCAGTGGCTGAAGCAGGAAGTACAGACTGTGCATGGAGAGGCAACACTCTTAAAGGTGAACCGCATAGAGGGTATGAGCAACGAAGAGATTGTAAAACTCTTTACTGAAGGAAGGAACCAGGATTATGCCCAAATAATCGGAGATTGTGAGGGATTGATTAGGAGACTCAGGAAACTACCACAAAAGGGGTCCTCAATAGAACAGGATATCATTTTTAAAGAACTCCACAAGATAAGACAGAGACTCAAGCTAGTGGGCGAAATTGACTTCTTTAACGCCTCCCTAAGAACCCAGGCAACCAGGCTCCTTGAACAGTGCGAGAAGAAACTAAAAGGTAACGCCAGAGACCGTAAAGGGAAGAGATTGCTATCACTAACTAAGAAGGATTTCACCAGCCGGAAATGGGTTACCAGGCCCAGGCCCCACGTTGACAGGTTGGCCTCTGCCTGGCTTATAAGAAGGTTCATTGACCCCAAGGCAAAATTCATTTTTGCCTCAGAAAAAGAGATACCCAAGGATGCCACACCATTCGACATGTTAGGGGCGGAACTAAGCCACAGGGGTGAGGACTGCACCTTTGAGACCCTTGTTAAGGCCTCCGCGATAAAGGATAAGACAGTGTGGGAGATTGCCAAAATTGTGCATGATGTGGACCTAAGGGATGAAAAATACGGCATGCAGGAGGCAAAGGGAATAGAGCTAATGCTAAGAGGTTTGATGAAAACACACACAGATGATCAGTCCCTCCTTGAGGCGGGCATCAACCTTTTTGAGACACTTTATAAAGGATTGAAAAAATGACATTACTAAGGCTCTGTAAAAGCTGCACCAATACCAAGTGTCATTCTGAGCAAAGCGAAAAATCTCGTATTTTGGAGATTCTTCGGTCGTTGCACTCCCTCAGAATGACAATTTTGCAGGTTTCTTCAGGAGTCTCATTAAGTGTGCTTGCCCTTTGTGTGTTCATCTGTGTGGGGTGCAGGGCAGTAGATTCTCAAGGGGAGATAATGACGACCACAAAGGCTAAGGCGGTGGCAGCCAAAGAAATGGCTGCCTTAGTGTCAGGAGAGGGAGATTATGTAGGCTCCAAGGTCTGTGCCGGATGTCATCCTGAGAATTACGAGGGCTGGAAGACAACCCGACACAGCAAGATGATACAGGAGCCCAGCCAGCCTGGGGCCCTGGTGGCAGATTTTAGCAAACAAGATATTTCCCTTCAATTCAGCCTGGAGGACGTGGACCTCCTCGTAGGGAGTCGCTTCAAGCAGCGGTTCATGAAAAAGATAGGCGATGACTACTATATGCTGCCTATTCAGTGGAACGTGGCGACAAAGGCGTGGGTGAGCTATTTTCCAAGGGACGAGTGGTGGGTCTCCCAATACCCTGAGGACTGGCAGAAGAGGCCCACCTCAAAGCTCTGTGATGGCTGTCACAGCACGGGCCTCATTGGCAGGGGCGGAAAGGCGCCTGCTGAATGGAATATAGCCTGCGAGGCCTGTCATGGCCCAGGGGCCGAGCATATGGTGGCGGAGGCATCTCTCGGCCCCGGTCAGGGAGCAGGGGCCAAGATAGTAAATCCAGCTAAACTCCCCTTTGACCGTGCCAATGATGTCTGCTTTCAGTGCCATCTTTCAGGTAGGCCACCAGAGGGTAGTAAATATCCTGACAGGGATTACCCGGTGGGCTACCTACCGGGAGATGACCTCACAAAATACAAAAATCCTGCCCCTCCACCGGCAAGGGAAGGGCACGAGTCCCACGAGTTTTTTAAAGACGGGATATCAAGGAAGAATAGGAATCAGGGAAATGATTTTATCCAGAGCCAGATGTACAGCCGGGGTATAAGGTGTTTCGACTGCCACAACCCCCACAGCGGCAAGTATACCGCCATGGTGTATAAACCAGGTAACAACCTCTGCCTTACCTGTCACGGGGACAATTCCCTGGCAGGCCCTCCTGAGGGCAGTATCAGTGAACACACCCATCATAAGGCAGACAGCCCCGGAAGCCAGTGCATAGAATGCCATATGCCCAGGATAGGTAAGAATGCCGTTAAATTGGAATCCCACAGCCACTGCTTTGACTTCGATTTTGTGAGTCCTGAGCGGACAATCCTTTATGACCATCCCAATGCCTGCAACCGATGCCACCAGGATAAGACCACGGGATGGGCCTCACGTGCCCTAAAAGACTGGGGTGGAAAGGGGAAATGGAAATGGCAGCGGGCACTGCAAGAGCTTCGGGAACAAGTCTTGAAAGAGGAAGGGGACTAGTTACGGCAATAAAAAAGGTTGCAGTGCTGTTACTTATTGTGATTGGTCTGTCATCGGGAGCAACGCCCTCAGCTCTGGCCCTAAGGCCCTTTGTCACCACCGATGCGGACGTGGCAGAGCCTTTTGAGGCGGAGCTAGAAATTGGTGTGGCAGGGTTCACTATGGAGAAAGAACCCGGTCCTGATGAAGTCCGTATCCAATCCCCGCCCTCCATCAGGTTTAATCTGGGGTTTCCTGGAGACTGGGAGCTTGTACTGGAAACGATTCACGAATTCATAGATAAGGAAAACCGAGGCGGCTTTGAGTCGGATATTAACCAATTTACTGAGACGGCGGGGTTTATTAAGAAGGTCTGGTATCGGGGTGAGGACTGGGTGCCCAATGTGGCCACTGAGACAGGCCTGCTCTTTCCTACAGAAAGGGGGGCAGAGAAGGCCAGGGGTGCTGATTTTGAGGGCACTATTATCTTTTCGTGGTTCTTACCCAGCTTCACATGGCACATGACTATGGGAGGGGCTACCCACCATACAGGGAAGGATGAGTTAGGGGAGACGAGGGCACAATATATATTTGGTACTATACTCGACGTACCTGTGCCTAGCAGGGAGCACTTCCACCTGGTAGGGGAGTACTCAGGAGAAAAGGTTGAGAAGGAGGAGCTAGAGCACCAGCTCCTCGGAGGGATGGTGTGGCACAGCCCCTGGGAGATGGACTTTGACATGGCGGGCTTTGGGGGGCTGAGTACCGAGAGTGTAGATTGGGGTGTTACCGTGGGGGTCACCATATCCACCCAGCTCATCCGAAGGAGAAGATGGGAGGCTAAACCTTGAAGCACCTAGGTCCTGATACAAAACTCCCAGGAGGCCAGGTGCCCTACTTTAAAATCTGGCTTATGAAGAAGATGTTTTTCTTATATGTCGAGACCTCTGAAAACCCCTGCATCCGCCTGAGGCGGATCATTCTGAGGCACACATCGCTGTAGTGGCAGAGTAAACTCGGCCACTGCAAAAAAGTCGAGCAAGCTCGACCATTGCGCTCAGAATGGCACAGGGTGTCGGAGTGACTTGTGCAGACTTCTCTCGTCTTATACATAATCCTACTAAGTTCCTTAGGGACCGTTTATGCGGGAGAGGTAGTGGTCTATACCTCTGTGGACAGGCTCTTTTCGGAGCCTGTTCTTAAAGACTTTGAGAGAAAAAGCGGTATCAAGGTAAAGACGCTCTTCGATACTGAGGAGGCAAAGAGTACCGGGATAGTCAACCGCCTTATTGCCGAGAGAAATAACCCACAGGCGGATGTATTCTGGAGTGGCGACCCTGTGAGGCCGATACTCTTAGAGAAGAGGGGTATGCTAGAGCCTTACAAATCTCCGAGCGCCAGCGATATACCTGACATATACAAGGATGAACAGGGCTATTGGACGGGCTTCTCTGCCAGGGTACGCGTGATTGTCTATAATAAAGAATTAGTCAAACCTAAGGAAGTACCAAAGTCCATATTTGACTTTCTAAAGTCCAGGTGGTCTGGACGGGTGGCTATAGCCAATCCTCTATTTGGCACCACATCCATCCATGCAGCCGCACTCTTTGTCATCCTGGGAGATGATAGAGCCCGGCAGTTCTTTGAGGCGTTAAAGACCAATGGTGTCAGGCTAGTCTCTTCTAACGGGGAGGTGAGGAGGCTAGTATCCAGAGGTGAGGTGGCGGCAGGTATAATCGATTCAGACGATGTCAATGTGGCAATACTAGAAGGTGCTCCCGTGGGTATGGTCTATCCAGACCAGAAAGGCATGGGGGCACTTATAATGCCCAATATGGTTTGCATGATAAAAGATGGGCCAAACCCGGAAAATGCAAAAAGGCTACTGGATTTCCTGCTCAGTGAAGAGGTAGAGGAGAGGCTTGCCCATGCAGAATGTGTGCAGATACCCCTACGTTCCTGGGTTAAGAGACCAGAAAATATAGCAACTATTAATGATATAGGGGAATCTGCGGTAGATTACAGAGAAGTAGCCAATAAGCTGGAAGAGATATACCCATATCTAAAAAAGTGGTCTAGCTATTGAGTAATAGGAGGCATCCATTACAAAGAAGATACTCTTCGGTCTTACTGCGGCCCTCATCTTCTTCCTGGTATTTTTGCCTATACTGTGGATGTTTGGGGACTCTTTTGTAGCAAATAGAAGACTCTCTGTATTGAATTATAAAGAAGTTTTTACAGACTACAAGACAGCCCTAGTCTTTCTTAACTCACTACTCCTGGCCTTTTTAACTACCGTTCTTTCAGCCATTTTGGGCATATTTACAGGTTTTCTCTTTGGCAAGACCGACCTACCGCTCAAGGGCATTTACAGGGCACTTTTTCTTTTGCCCTTTATTATACCGTCATATGTCTACGGCCTCGCCTGGGCTAACCTGTTGGGAAAGACCGGCCTCTTGAATAATCTCCTCTCTGGCGTACCATTCCTCACGGCGGATATGGTCTCCAATTTTATGTATAGTGTCTTTGGTGGGGCTACGGTCCTGGGCTTGTCCTTCTTTCCCATCATGATGTTGATAACGGAAGGGAGCCTCGCCAGGGTGGGCACTCATATGGAAGAGGGCGGTCTTATCTTTGAAGGAAGGGGTAAGGTTATAATGAACGTCTTATTCCCCCTGGCCTCTCCAGGTATATTTTCAGGGATGCTTGTCGTGTTTATCTTAACGCTGTCCGAGTTTGGTGTCCCATTCCTACTTGACATAAAGGTGCTCACTACCCAGATATTTACCCAATTCAGTGCCTTCTATAACGAAAAAGTTGCGGTGGCCCTCTCCATACCCCTAGTATGTATTACCGTCTCACTCATGGTGATTGAAAGGATATATCTAAAGGGTAAGTCCTTTGAGGCCCTGGGAAGAAGTGCTGATACAAGAACGTATAAATATCTCCTGGGATGGTGGAAGATACCATGTATCATTGCCTGCAGTACAATACTGGCAGTAGTGGTAGTCTTTCCACTGGCAACGTTAGTAATGGATTCATGGTCCCTGGATGCCTATAAGAAGGCCGTCTTACTCACCAGGCAGAGTATAATAAATACCCTTGTCCTTGGTGCAGTTGGGGCAAGCCTCGTCACACTCTTAGGGCTGGCCATGGGTTATTTCTCTGAGAAGGCCAGGCTTTACCTTGGTAAGGGTATGGAATTTTCCATGGTAGTGCTATTTGCCGTACCGGCAACTGTTATTGGCGTGGGCCTGATAAGGCTGTGGAACAGGCCCGATGGATTATTCCAGTTTGTGTACGGCTCGTTTATCATAATAATTATAGGTTATATAGCCAGGTTTGCCCCTATTGCGGCCCGCACCATGGCGGATTCTTATAAACAGGTCCCTAATCACTTGGCAGATGCCGCTATAGTAGCGGGGACAGGCTGGTGGGGGCTTATGGGAAAAATATTTATACCCCTTGTGGGTAGTGGCATTATGATTACCTGGCTCTTATCCTTTATCTTTTGTGTGGGAGAGATAGGGACGACCATTCTCGTATATCCACCTGGTTACGAGACACTTCCTATAGCATTGTTTACAGTAATGGCAAACAGTCCCACAGACGTCGTGGCCGCTATCTCTGTATTATTTGTAGTTATGGTGCTTGTGCCGGTAGGGATTTTCTTTGGCGTCATTCATCTGGTTAGAGCATGGCTATACTGGTTTTAAAAGGGATTTCTAAGAGATTTAAGGGCGTGCTCGCAGTCAGTGGGGTAACCCTTAGCATAGAGGAAGGGGAAACACTGGCACTCTTGGGCCCTACGGGTTGTGGCAAGACTACTATCCTGCGGATGATAGCAGGGCTGGAAACTCCCGACGGAGGAGAGATTTGGATTGATGATAAACTGGCCAGCATTAAAGGCAAAAACAAGATGACACCGAAGGCCAGATGTCTGGGCATGGTGTTCCAGGACCTTGCCCTGTGGCCCCATATGACGGTGTGGGGGAATATAGCGTTTGGACTCAAGGCGGCGGGCATTCGCGGGCTTGCGAGGAAAAGGAGGGTTGAAGATGTACTCAATAAGCTAAAACTTGAAAGATACAGATACGCCCTTCCTCCCAGTCTTTCTGGTGGTCAACAGCAGCTAGTGGCGATAGGTAGGGCCCTCGCCCCTGGGCCCAGGATACTACTTATGGATGAACCGCTCTCTAACCTGGACGTACATCTGAAGGAAGGACTAAGGGCAGAGATATCTAGGTTGCAGGAAGAACTAAAGATAACCACACTTTATGTCACCCACGACCAGCAAGAGGCCTTTATCCTGGCCAGTAAGATTGCTGTGATGAACCGGGGTAGGATAGAACAGATAGGCCCCCCCGAGGAGATATACAGGCATCCATCCACAGAATTTGTGGCACGGTTTGTTGGAGACTCCAATATCTTCGAGGTGGAGGTTGTTGACCAGGATTTAGTAGACACACCTTTCGGTCCACTAAAGTGCAATACAAGAGGATTAACGGGGGGCAAGGTCTTGCTGCTTTTTCGCCCCGAATCCGTCCAGCTCAGAAGGGATGGACAGTATAAGGGGAGGGTTCTTAGAAAGGTATATGTAGGGGCCAGTTATCAATATGTACTGCAGTATGACAACGTTAAGCTTGCTGCCTTTTCAAAGGAGGGGCTGTCTGAGGGTGTTGAGGTGCATTTCTCACTGGGAGAAGGAACCGTAATCATGCCTCCCGGGGCCTAGGAGGTACCTACAGTGCCAAAACAACGGTATTTGGGATTTGCCTGGGGAGGTGCACTAAAAGGCCGAGAATTAGGGTCCGTGAATGCAACAAATAATGGAAAGACTTGGACCCCAAGTAGCCAAGTCTATCCCCTGCTTGTTAATACTACCACTCGATTTGATGCATTATAGAGATGAATGTATCCTCCTTGTCGTCCGTGGGCCTGTCAGTGATAAAGCGGGTGACGTTAGCCTGGAGCTTGTGGTGATGATTCCTGCTGAAGTACCAGTTACCGCCTAAGGCAAACTCCTATTCTGGATTGTGGCCGGGACTAGACAATATCAATTCGGAGATATGTCATATTCTCTCCCGAAGCACGCTTGATGGGAAATAAATATCAAAAATAAAAACGCAGACACGGCTAAAAGTGTATCTGCATGGCGGCAATTACCTGATTGTTGGCCTTGTCTGTTGCTCCATCTGTGGTCCTGTGGACGTAATTTAGCTGGAATTTTGCATGATTCTCCTGAAGAAACCAGTTGAGACCCATAGTCCAGTCTCTGTTTTCATTGCCGTGGATGTCCCTATTGTTGCGGAATTCTTCATATCTTACCAAGCCTTCCAACGGTTTAAACAATCTGTAGCCCGCCTGGACATACCATCCGTCTCTGTGTATTGACCCGCGTGTCATACGTGTAGAGTCATCGTCTCTTGCTGCTACATATTCTGACTTGAGTGTCCATTTCTTCCAGTGGTATCTTACCTCTGCGGCCCAGAACTGTTTTAGCGTTTCATTCTCACCCCTCCTACCATTATAATATGAACCTCCAAACTCCAGTCCTTGCAGAAGGCTACCTTCCCAACCCCTGAAGGGTTTCAGGACAAGTCTTGCCATATAATCCTTTCGGTCATTTAAATCTCTGGAATTGGTCTCCTCCCCGTTTACCAAGGCCAGATAGTATTCCAGGAAATTGTAGTCGCCTTTGAGCATGATGCCTATGTCCCTTCTGTCACTGTAGGCACGGGAAATCCTGGAACGCTCAGCAAAGTCTAGCTTTGAAGAAGAACGAAAGCCCTCTTCTATCACGGGTATTTTGAACTGGCCAAGGGTGAGTTCGTGGTGAGGAATATGGGTAAAGGTGAAAAAGGCATCCTGCAGTGTGCCCGCAGTGTCTGTGTTGTCTCTTAGGGTGCTGCCGTCACTGGTAGTACGTGGAAATCGTTTAGCGGTGTCAAACATCACTTGATACCTGAGCTTGGGAATTATCTCCCCGTAGAACTTTATTTCCATACGTCTTTGCTTAAACTCGTCTTTGGCTAATTCGTCGTGTACCCACCACTCTTGAAAGAGTCCACCTATGTTGAGCCATCCCTGACCTACCTTGACCATTGGTTCAGGCCTTTCACTCCACTCGCCCAAGCTCTCCAGGGTCGTTCTAAGGTCACCAAAGAATCCTCGATTTCTCGCCTCTTTTGCCTGTACCGTGCTGGGGGAGACGGGCTCACTTCCTGCCACGTCCGTCTCCTTATATTCCTCTATTGTATTGCCAGCATCCTCCTGTGTTACCCGCATCTTTTCTTGATTGGCCTGAAGTATTGCAATCTCTTCCCTCTGGGCCTCGACCGTCCTCTCCAGGGCCTGGAGACGTTCAATGAGGTATTGTATCTCCGGGTCCTGGGCCGCAAAAGTTGTACTGGATAATGCGAGTACAATAAGTGGTACCATTAAAAGTAGCCGTTTCATTCCTTTCTCTCCATTTCTGAGGTGTAAAGGATTCATCTCCGCAAATGCCCTCCGGCAGTACAAGTTGTTTTCTACTGACATCGTACTAACCTCCTTACGCTAAGAAATTTTACCTGAAGGAGGTTAGCGTTCTATTAACGCAAGGTTAAGATTTGATTAAGTCTCTAGGAAGGGAATCTGGCTCAGAGTCCCTTATAGCCCTGCAAGTTCCGCGAATAGTAAAAGATACAGATGAGAGCGATTTAGGATTCAGTCTTCGGCTTGGGGAAGGTAATGGTAAAGATACTTCCGTGGCCTGGCTTGCTATTGGCAAAGACTGTCCCACCGTGGGCCAGGGCGATGTGTTTTACGATGGCAAGCCCCAGGCCCGTACCCCCCATCTCCCTGGAGCGGGCCTTATCTACCCGATAAAAACGCTCAAAGACGCGAGCAAGGTCTGCCCTGGGTATGCCTATCCCGGTGTCAGAGACAGCAAGCTCTATTTGCCTATTTTCTTCGGTCGCTGAGATAGTTATCTTTCCACAGGGTGGAGTGTACTTTATAGCATTATCTAAGAGATTTGCTAAGGCCTGGTCCAGGAGGGCCTCATCCGCATGTATGTAGGTTAGACCTTCTGGTATATTTACCAATACGGTATGCTCCTTCTCGCGGATGTGGTCGTCAAAGGTCCCTATGAGTTTGTTTACAAATGGCAGGAGCGCTATCTTTCTCAGCTCTAGCGGGGTCTTTCCAGATTCTATCTTTGAGAGGCTGAGGAGGTCGCCTATTAAATTATTAAGACGATTG
Source organism: Candidatus Brocadiales bacterium (assembly GCA_046758865.1). GTDB lineage: Bacteria > Planctomycetota > Brocadiia > Brocadiales > Bathyanammoxibiaceae > JBHIBD01. The sequence goes on from JBHIBD010000027.1 coordinate 26,462, forward strand.
GTGTGTCTTTCAATAATGGAGAGGAATTTTCTGGCATTTTCTGGCTCTTCAAGTGCACCGTCCTTTAATGTCTCTACGAACCCCTTTATAGAGGCCAGCGGCGTCTTAAGCTCGTGGGAAACGTTTGCCACGAACTCAACTCGCACCTTTTCCAGTTTCTTCAGGTCGGTGATGTCGTGGGCTATTATAGCAACCCCGAGGTCGCTCTCAGACCCCTTTATGGGTGTTATATGAAGACGGAAGACTGTCTCGTTGGGGAGGAGGTCTGCAGTCTCACAGGTATGGACATTACCACTTTTCAGCGTCTCTCCTACCAGTGTGTTTAACTGGTCATTATTGAAGACCTCGCGGATGTGCCTTCCCAGGGTCTTTTCTTGGTCGAGGCCAAACATGTTACATGCGGCGCCGTTAACCAAAAATGTCTTTCCCTCCCTGTCCACCGCCAGCACGCCCTCTGTCATGCTGGAGAGGATGGCCGTGAGCTTGTCCCTTTCATGGACCAGGCCCGATTTCTCTTTCTCCGATTCTCTACCCATACTGCTAGCCCCTTAACTTATAGCCCAGGCCCCGTACCGTTACTATGTATGGGGCGTATTTACCCAATTTCTTGCGAAGGGAGGCAACGTGTACGTCAATGGTTCTGTCCACTACCACAGAGTCCTCCCCCAAGACGCCACTCATCAGTTGGTCCCTGGTCAAGACCCTCCCCGGCCTCTCAGCCAGGTAGTGGAGGAGTCTGAATTCTGTTATGGTCAGTGCTATATTCTTCCCATCCAGGGAAACTTCATGTCGAGATGTATCAATAACAAGGCTATCTATCTTTATAAGTTTTTTGGGTCTTGCCTCCCTTTCTGACCTTCTCAGCACCGCTCTCACCCTCGAGGTGAGGATTCTGGGGCTAAAAGGTTTTGTAACGTAATCGTCTACGCCCAGTTCTAGCCCTGTCACGATATCTGCCTCAGAATCCTTGACCGAGAGTATTATGATGGGGATACCGGCCGTCTTTGGGTCTTGCTTGAGCCTCCGACATACCTCAAGGCCATCCAGCCTGGGCAACATCAGGTCAAGGAGCACAAGCGAGGGGTGCTTGCCCCTGGCCATCTGGAGGCCCCCTTCCCCGTCATAGGCACACATGACCCTAAAACCTTCTTTTTCAAGGTTATACCGTATCAGTTCTACCAGGTCCTTTTCGTCCTCTATGACGAGGATGTCTTTCTTTGGCATGTTATAGAATGGAGTTAATTCTTTACGGCAGACTAAGTCCAAAATTCATTCGTGGTTGGGTCTTTCTATGTGGGTGTTTATGTCGCACTTGTCATAAACGTCAAAAATCCCTTTGCAGAATTTTATCATCCTCTCATCGTTGTTTTTTACTGCTTCTTCATATAACTTTTGGTAAAAGGTGTCTCCATTTGCCAGCTTCCTTATCAACCAGTCCTCATATCTAATGATTTGATTCAGATCGTCTTCGTTAACTGTACCTGTTTTCAACTCTATGCAAGTAAACTTATGCAAGATATCTACTGAGTCAATTGTAGTAACATGAGTAAGAAAAATATCCATTACCTTATTAAAGGAGGTGGGAACAAAGTTTACGCAATCTCTATACTCACCAATTACTTCTTTTAATCTGTTCTGTTTGAACTGATTCATAAACCATGCGTTAAGGTAACCTTCATAAAGTAAACGACCCTTTTTGTCACACTCAAGTTTTAGTGGTAAAGACCTTTCCCCTTTAGGAACATATGGCTTAGCAAGAGGAGAGATGGACGAAAAGATAGGATTATTTCGCAGCAATAATCTAATTAATTCCTTCCCTTCTTCTGTGGTTATAGGGTTATGATTCTTTCTTCCAATTGCACCCAGATCAAAGGTCCATATCCGACCCCTATCTTTTAAATCTAAAATATCGCTTAAAGCAATAGGCTTTGAAAATCTCCTTATAGCTGGCTCCATGCATACCCTTATAGGGTATAATTGTGTTACGTCTTTAAAAATTGGGGTGTCGTCATAGAAAGGGTCCTTGTTAACTTTCCATAAGCCATATACACCTTTTCCTGTAACATAGAAAAATACAAAATCTCCTTTTTTAATTCCTGTAAAACTAGCGATAATATCAGCATTTATCTGCGGTGATTTTTTAGAACCTTTTAATTCAGCACCACCATATGCTCCTGATTGTATGTTAAATTCAAAATTCTCCCTTTTTGTAACAAAAATATGGTAACTCATACCTTTACAATGTTATCTGTCTTAAGCTTGATGCCTAATAAAATGAGGTCTTGCATTTCTATTTTAGTATAGACTTCTTCATCATAGCGCTCTGTTGTGGCACCCTTAACCGTTTTGTCCATTTCTCTTCAATTCCTTTAGGTAATCATCCACCGCTTTATATAAGACAAGGTAAAATTTCTCTTCGTTCCTATCTCCTAGAAGTTTTGTGTCTTCTATTCGGTAAAGGAGATGTTGCTTTATTAAAACTAACTCTCTTTTCCTTATCGCTTTTGGAGTGAACGGCCCTTTTCCTCCATCCCAACTATCCCTTTCCTTGTAGATTTTCTTAAGTTCATCTCTTATTTTTCTTGTTGTCATGTATTCAAAAAACAATTTCTTTTTCTCCGCGATCTAACAGTAGTTGCTCAAAAGTTCGCTATCAATACAGGACTAATGTAATATCTTTAGGCCGTTGGCGATAATATCGCATACTCACCACCCAGAGCATAATCCAAGAGGGGGTGCAAATCAAGGATTTTAGGGGCGTTGCGCTAGGTATCTTATTAATAGTCTGATCACTGTTAGACTTTATCCTGACCAGTACAGGGGGGATATAGAGAGGTGCATATTGTGCACCCACAGCCTGTAATGAGGCCCTGTTCAGCGACCGGAAGGAATGCATTTCACTCAATACGTCGGATGCGATAGCGATGGGGTTCAACCACACAAAGGACTGTCTTCAATTCTTTTTCAGCATATTTCCCAAAAATGTTTTGTAATTCTTTGTGTACCTCGTTTACCGTGGGTGGTGCAACCTTTAAGTAAATAACTCCTGGACATAGTTCTTTTCTGAGAAACACCATTGCCCCAAAGTCTTTATCGCGGGTTACAAGTAATCTGTCCGCAGCTTTAGCTTTCTCTAGTAATTCTTTGTCGGAAGACTCTTGAAGTCCGAGCTCTTTGGCAGTTACTACATCATGTCCATTCCTCTTTAAAAAATCTACAGTTATTTTGTATACATCATGGTCCGTTAATACCTTCATTGCTTACTTATGCATGGATCTCTTCTTTTCTGATTAAATCTAGTGCGTATTGAATGCAAGCCTTGATATCTTCTATTTCCAAATCTGGATAGTAATTTCTAGTAATCTCTTCAAAAGAGGCACCTTCTTGAACTAACTCTAGCACATTGTCAACTGTTATCCTTGTACCAGCCACATATGGCTTGCCAAAATGGACCTGAGGGTCAACTTTAATGCGGTTTCTATAGCCTTTCATACATACCTCCTATTTTGTAAAAGATTGCGTTGCACTCTACAAATCGGAAACAACCTCCTTTTTCTACCAATAATTTTATCTGCCCCCCTTCCGAGGTAGAGCAACTTTAATACAGTCCGTCCACACCCAGAGCATAAACCAAGAG
>JBHIBD010000028.1:0-25688 GCA_046758865.1 Candidatus Brocadiales bacterium
GAACACTGAAAGGGTCAAAAAAGTGACGTCATTGCGAGGAGCGAAGTGACGAAGCAATCTCAGAAGTTGTTTTCACCGTAAAACACGAGATTGCTTCGCTATGCTCGCAATGACAGTTTGTAGTGTTGCTGTGCGTTCTATAATAATATGGGGCCTCTACAAAAGTCTGCAAATTCCGCCGATTTTCCCCCTCCCTTGATGGGAGGGGGCAGGGGAGGGTGACTGCACGAACCATCTAAGTTTGCTTGGTGTAAACGGATGTGAACTAGATTAATAATCACCCCCTTCAGGGGGAGGGGGAATGGGTCCGAACTCTGTAGGAATACACTTTTTCAGAGGTCTCGATATATATTATTTTTCAGTGATGTCGTACAGTTCAAATAGTATCAGCGAATAACACTTGGCTTTATGAAGCCATTCTTTGTTCATTAATCGTTCCTAAGACTTTTTGCGTCCCAGCTTGTTAACTTTTCATTCTTAGAACACAATCCCTGCGTAGCCTACGAAGTCTGAGGGTTGACCCGTTGGCTCTACATCGTAGCTGGTTGTGTACTGTAATAACTCCCCTTCCTTTACCCCGAGTGCCCTGGCGTATGCGACGGTTGCGGCCAGCGCACCTCCGCCGCAGGCGTTCATGTGTCTGGTGGCCTCAGGTACTATATCTTCGGCAGCCATCTTGAGGCAGAGGTCTATAATCTTCTTATCATTTTCGTTTTTTACCCACTCCAGCGCCTTCATCCCGGTACCGTGGCTCTGTAAGGCATATCTCTGGCCGTAGTGGGTCAGGTCGCTGGTGCCAATGGTCATTACCCCTCTTTCCACGTTTTTTGCCAGGGCAGCTACCCTCTTGCCCAGGATGGTTGCCTCATCGGTCGGCGGGACCATGATGGGCACTATGTTAGCTTCAGGGAACAGGTATTTTATAAATGGCGCCTGCACCTCCAGGGAGTGCTCCATTAGGTGTCCTTCCGTGTTCTCCACCACCAGGTCTCCTGAGGATTTTAGTATATCGCTTGCCAGGTCTGCATCTATCTCCAGCTCACCAATGGGAGTTTCCCAGATACCCTCCCTCATTACGGCCGGCCTATCCACCCCCATGACATGCACTGAACCAAAGAGGAAAAAGACCTCTGGCTTAGACAGTCTGCTTATACTGCTGAATACGGCGGCCGCCGTATCCCCGGAGTATATCCAGCCGGCGTGGGGCACAATACCTGCAACGATGTTCTCTTTCTGGATATTGGCCTGTATCTTAGAACCATTTTCAAGGTGTCGCTCCACGGCGACCTTGCAGACACCTCCCACATTGGGGTAAAAGTCTAGGGCAATAGGGCTTCTGGTTAGCATCACCCTCCTCAGGGAAGTTGGTTAAGTCAGATAAGGGCAAGTTTATCAGTATCCTTAAATGCTGTCAAAGAATCTTTTCCCATTTGATTTTTTCGGGATTTTGGTATCATATGGCATCAAATGTAAGTAACAGAAAAGGAGGACAGCCCGTGCTGGAGCTCGACGGCATAACCATAACGTGGCTCGGCCACGACTCGATGAAGATAAAGGGAGAGAAGGTCATATATATTGACCCCTGGAAGCTGAAGGACAAGGAACCTGCAGACATAGTCCTTATAACGCACGAACACTACGATCACTGCTCCCCTTCAGACGTGGCGAAGGTCTCTAAGAAGATGACGGCGATAGTAACCACGGCCGACACCGCCAAGAAGCTCAAGGGGGATGTCATGGTGGTAAAGCCAGGCGACACCGTGGAGGTGGACGGGGTTACTGTGGAGGTTACGCCGGCATATAATACCAATAAGAGCTTCCATCCAAAGGGCTCTGGCTGGATAGGGTTTATCATTAATATGGGGGGGAAGAGGATATACCATGCAGGCGACACCGACCGCATACCTGAGATGGACGACTTGAAGGTGGATGTGGCCCTGGTGCCAGTTAGCGGGACGTACGTAATGACGGCGGAGGAGGCAGCCGAGGCGGTAAACCGCATGAAGCCAAAGATAGCTGTGCCCATGCACTACGGTGATATAGTGGGTACGGAGGCAGATGCCGAGAGATTTAAGAAGCTGGTTTCCGATGATATAGAGGTGAGGATTTTATGATAGACGCTGTAACAGAGATGACGCGTAGGGGCACGCTGCAGCGTGCCCCTACTGCAGCCGGAGTAGAGGGAGGAGAAACGGCCAAGAAGGTAAAGGCGGTGGCACTGCTTTCTGGCGGGTTGGACAGCACCCTGGCCATCCATGTGGTGAGGGCCCAGGGCGTAGACGTCATAGCCCTCAATTTTTCAACCGTCTTCTGCCGCTGTAACCGGAGTGGTAGCTGTAAGTCCGAGGCCAGGAAGGTCTCCGAGGTGCTTGGTATACCCATAAAGGTCCTCAATATAACGGACAGCTTCTTGAAGATAGTCAAGAGGCCCAAGCACGGCTACGGCAAGAACATGAACCCCTGCATCGACTGCCGTATAAATATGTTCAGGATGGCGGGGGAGTATATGAGGGAGATTGGGGCATCGTTTCTCATAACCGGCGAGGTGCTGGGTCAGAGGCCGATGTCTCAGCGAAAAGCCGCCATGAAGGTAATCGAGCGCGAGGCAGACCTCGAGGGCCTTATACTGAGACCCCTGTGTGCCAAACACCTTGAGCCCACTATCCCAGAAAAGCTTGGATTGGTGGACAGGGACAAACTTCTGTCCATAAAGGGCCGCTCCAGGAAGGAGCAGATACAACTGGCGGATGTCTTCGAGATTAAAGACTACCCCTGCGCCGCCGGCGGCTGTCTCCTCACCGACCCGGAGTTTGCCGTCAGGATAAAGGAGTTATTTGACAGCGACATAGACTGTGATGTAAGGGACGTAAATTTACTCAAGGTGGGAAGGCACTTCAGGCTGGACGAGCGCACCAAGGCCGCGGTGGGGAGGGACGAGGCTGAAAACCAGAGGCTGGAAGTCCTTGCCCGCGAAGGTGACGCACTGCTGCATCTTACCGATATGCCAGGTCCTTTGTGTCTGGTACGCGGCGACCTCACCGATGAGAACTTACAGGTGGCGGCCCAGCTTACGGCACGTTTCAGTAAGGCAAAGGCGTCCTTAGCCAAAGGTAGTCCTTCGCCGAAGGCTACGGATACCAAAGGCGACGGACCGCCAAAGGACACGCCACGGGTCCGGGTCGCTCTACGCAAGGACGGCGCAGAGAACATCCTGGAAGTAGTCCCTGCAGACCCTGCCTGGGCACAGGAGCGGATGATTACTAAGAATAAATAAGAGGCCTCTGTGAAATGAAATTCTTGGTATTGCAGATTCTTAATGAGGGGGCACAATATATTGTGCCCCTACTCGAATGGATGCCGCGGGTCATGCCCTACGGCAACCCTCAGAATAAATAAAAGGTTAAAATATAAGAAGGCATTTTGGTGTATTATGGCTGGGTCATGGCCTTCCTTACCATATGACGCACTCCCCTTTAGTGGCGGTGTGTATCTGCTAGCGGCAGAGCTTAAAAGGGGTTATCAGCTCAGGGTAGGGGGATTGGGCAGACATCTCTTTCCAAGGGGTTCTTATCTCTACGTAGGTAGCGCCCAGAGGAACCTGATACAGAGGTTGAGGCGCCACGTTTCAGGACACTCCGTCAGCAAAAAATTCCACTGGCACATCGACTACCTGCTTGCCCATGCCCGAATCAGATTTATACGGGTATTTGCGGCCCCAAAGGAGTGGGAATGCAGGCTAGGGCGACGTTTGGCAGGGCTTAAAGACTCGAAGGTGGTACTCAAGGGCTTTGGCTCTTCAGATTGTCGCTGTAAGACACACCTGTACTACTTTCCCGCTATACCCAAGGCAAGAGTGCCGAAAAAGTCCCCAAATACCGTGTGTCACTCTGAGCGAGACGACGAGACCCTTCGCTACGCTCAGGGTAACAGGCGTAACACTATTTGTCATTCTGAGCGAAGCGAAGAATCTAGTGTTTTAGAGATTTGCGCCAGAGACGCATCTGCCTTCGGCGTGACTTCGGTCGTTTCACTCCCTCAGAATGACAATTATGCTGGGCTGTTCAGGAGTCTCGAGACCGTGGTCGAGGATATTTCCCTTGGCGGGTTTCGGGGCCTTTATTAAACAAATGATTGTCCTTACATAGGCATGAAAGACCAGACCCCCATGATGAGGCAGTATCACTCCTTTAAGAAGAGGTGCAAGGATGCCGTGCTGTTTTTCCGTATGGGGGATTTCTACGAGATGTTTTACGAGGACGCCAAGATAGCCTCCAGGGTATTGGGAATAGCGCTGACGTCCCGCGCCAAGGGCGAGAAGGCCGTGCCCATGGCAGGTATGCCCCACCACTCGGCGGGTACCTATATACAGCGTCTCATAAAGGCCGGCTACAAGGTGGCTATCTGTGAACAGGTGCAGGACCCCAAAGAGGCGAAGGAGGTGGTGGAGAGGGATATTACGAGGATAATTACGCCGGGCACCCTCACCGACGATAATCTCCTGGAGGACAAGGTAAATAACTATCTTGCAGGCATACTCCCTGGTAAGGATATGGCGGGTCTTTCGTGGGTAGAGCTTTCTACTGGGAGATTTGGGGTAGAGGATGTCCCACATGCGCAACTGCTAGACGAGCTCACTCGGCTGAGACCGTCTGAGTGCATAATACCAGAGGACGTACAGGACATTGCACTTATGAAGGAGCTGGGGATGGGTCTTGGAATTACGATAACGCGGAGACCTGGCTGGGAGTTTTCTAGGGATACTGCTTATAGGGCGCTGATTGAGCACTTTGGAACCTCTAGTCTCGAGGGTTTTGGGTGTGAGGGGTTGGGGCCCGCCCTGGGGGCTGGTGGGGCTATAATACAGTACCTGAGGGAGACCCAAATTAATTCCCTGGACCACGTTACCAAGCTGGAACGGTTCCACACCCAGGACACCTTGCTCATGGATGCTGCCACCCAGAGGGGGCTTGAACTCCTGGAGACAGTGAGGACAAGGCAGAATGAGGGGTCGCTCGTATGGGTGTTGGATAAGACCTGCACGCCCATGGGCGCAAGGCTCCTCAAGGAATGGATACTCTTTCCTCTCATATCTGTTGAGAAAATCCGATTTCGTCAGGAGGGGGTGAGCGAGTTATGCGGTAATCATACACTGAGGGAGTCTCTCCGCTCGCTTTTAAAAGAGATTTCTGACATGGAGCGTATATCCACGCGGGTGAGTTCGGGGCGCACGAATGCCAGGGACCTGGTATCTTTAAAGAATTCACTAGAGGTCCTGCCCAGGGTGAAGGAGGCACTTTCTGTGGCCGATTCTGGTGGCCTCTGTGCCCTGTGTGATGGGCTTGAGGACGTTGAGGAGGCAAGGGTGCTGGTGGCAGCGGCACTGGTGGACAATCCACCTCAAACAGTCCGTGAGGGCGGTATGATAAGGGAGGGTTATAGCCCCGAACTGGATGAGCTGAAGGGTATACGCAAGAATGGCAGGGAATGGATTGCCAATTTCCAGGCCGAGGAGGTACGCCGCACCGGCATAACATCTCTCAAGGTAAACTATAATAAGGTCTTTGGATATTATATCGAGGTGACAAATACACACAGGGACCGAATCCCAAAGGATTATATCCGCAAACAGACGCTCAAGAACGCAGAGCGCTATATCACCCCTGAGCTCAAGGATTATGAGTCCAGGGTACTGACGGCGGAAGAGAGGGCCAGGGAACTAGAGTATCAACTGTTTGAACGTATAAGGTCACAGGTCGCCGGCTATACGCCAAGGCTTCAAAGGGTTGCCAGCAATGTGGCGCAGCTCGATGTATTACTGGGTCTGGCCCAGGTAGCCACTGAGAACAACTACACCTGCCCTGAGATGACCGAAGGGGCTGAATTGCGGGTATCAGATGGCAGACATCCCGTGCTGGAAAAGACCATGGGGAAGGGGAACTTTGTACCTAATAGTATAGACATGGATGGTGAGTCAACTAAGGTCATGATTATTACCGGACCCAATATGGCGGGTAAAAGCACCTACATCCGCCAAGTGGCCCTACTTGTGCTTATGGCCCAGATGGGGAGCTTCATTCCGGCAAAGGGGGCGAAAATAGGCGTTGTCGACAGGGTATTTACACGCATTGGGGCATCGGACGAACTCTATAGGGGACAAAGTACGTTCATGGTGGAGATGCAGGAGGCGGCGAATATACTCAATAATGCCACAGTCCGCAGCCTTATAATCCTTGATGAGATAGGCAGGGGTACCAGCACCTTTGATGGCCTGAGCATAGCCTGGGCCATGACCGAGCATGTATTCAAGAACGTCGGGGCCAGGACACTATTCGCTACCCATTACCATGAGCTTACGGAGTTGGCGACCCTCTTTCCAGGAATAAAGAACTATAATGTTGCAGTGAGGGAGTGGGGAGAAGAGGTGATATTTCTCAGAAAGATTGTTGAGGGTGGATCGGATAAGAGCTACGGCATCCATGTGGCCCGACTGGCTGGGATACCCAGAGAGGTGGTTGGAAGGGCGCGGCATATTCTGGAACAACTAGAGGCAAACTCCCTGGACATCTATCAGAGACCCAAACTGGGACAGTCCCAGGTAGAAGAAGGGCAAGTAGAAGGGGGGCAAAATGTACAACTGTCCCTCTTTGTGCCGAGAGAGCAGGCGGTAATTGAGGATCTAAAGTCGTTAGAGCCTACAAAGCTGACACCCATAGAGGCATTAAACAAGCTAGATGAGCTTAAGAAACGGCTCCTGGAGACGGAGCGGGACGAGGCATAAGTGTTCAATAATTAATGGTGTAAAGTTGCTGAGAGACGGGGGGGGCTTGACGAGCGGATTTTCTGTTGACATAGCGGTTATTACTTATATAATAAGACGTTGGAAAAATACATTAATGTCTTTTCTATCGGAAAGATGGTATGCAGAAGGACTTTGAGGGTAGACGGAAGCTCAAGCGGCGCATATCCATAAAGTGGATAGTAATAATCTCGCTCATAGTCGTAGTCCTGGGCGTCGGTAGCTTTTTTGTCGCCAGAAACCTGGGTTACTACTATGTGGAGCCCGATGAGGTTGGAATCGTAGTAAACAACCTCACGGGGAACGTAAAGGCGATCGACCGCGCGGGCATAATCATTTACATACCAATCCTGCAGGATGTATACGTACTTGACAAGAAGGAACAGGTCTTGCGTATGTCCTCGGACAATATCACCCCGGAATACCCGAAGGGCAATCCTTTATGGGTCAAGTCTATAGACGGTGGTGACGTGGCCCTCGACCTCCTCGTCCGTTACATAATGATCCCCGAGAAGGCAGGTTTTGTTATTACAGACTCGGGGGTAGGTAACAAATATAAAGAGAAGTGGATGTATGATTATATCAGGGCCGTTCTGAGATATAATATGGGCGAACTTCTGATTGAAGACTTCCCTAATTCAGCCAAACGTGATAGGAAGGCATCGCAGGCGATAAAGGAGATAAACGAGGTTATAGAGCCGCGCGGCATCAAGGTGACGGCCATAAACATCTTGGACTATCGCTACTATAAGGAGTATTGGGAAAAGATTCTTGCACGAAGGCTTGCCGATAAAGAGGTAGAAGTGCAGATAGATAGGGCCGAGGCTGCTAGGGAGAACCGGAGGCGTGTGAGGATAGAGGAGGGCAGGAGGATGGATACCGAGGTATCCAGGTTTAGAGGCGATCTTAACAAGAAAGAGATAAGGGCCGACGCCAAGGCCGAGCAGATGCGGCGTGATGCGGATGCCTATTACTGGAAGGTGACCATAGATGGTGATGCACAGTTTGAGAAGTTGAGGCAGGAGTCCGTGGCCGTTCTGGCAGAGAAGAAGTCTGAGGCCGAGGGCATCCTGGCGCTGCGCCGTGCCCTGGAGCGTGAGGGGGGGCGCCAACTGGTAAAATTTGAGTACGCAAAGAGGCTCAGGGAGGCGCAGGTACAGGGGACACCTGTCCTGAGGCACAGTGAAGAAATTCCGCAGTTGTTGAGAGAGAGGGAAAGGAGAGAGAGGCCTGCCGCAGCCGCTGGTGAATGACGGTAGTTCCTGAGGAGCAGTTATGGCTAATAAGAAACCATATATATACGGCGGAATAATTGGATTCTTTGTCATATTCTTCGGTGTTGCCATCCCGTTTTGTATCTTCAAGGTCCAGATAGAGGAAATAGGTGTATGGACAAAGGTCTGGCCGGTAGGAATTTACGATTTCTCAAGGGGTGTGGTAGAGCATGACTATTTTGTAGGCTGGCACAGGGGCATACCCATTGTGGATTGGTGGGACCGCTATGACGGCACGGTCCAGACCATGTACAGGACCTCGGAGAGGATAAAGGGCAGGCGTAAGGAGGCCATACAAGTAAGGACGATGGACGACTATGACGTAAGCGTTGAGCTAATAATCAAATATAAGATACGTAGAGGGTCTGCCTGGAGACTCAGAAAGCTCCTCGGCCCCGGAGACAGGTACAAGATAATCTTACATAATGAGACGGTGGATGTGGCCCGAAGCATCTTTGGTAAGATGACTGAGAAGCACCTCTATGACCCATATGAAAAGCGGAAGCGTGCAAAGCAGTCGAGGGATGAGCTTCAGAAAAGGATGGAAGATAGGTACATAGACATAATAGACGTGCTCCTTCTCGACCTGAAGTTTGACCCCAAGCTCGACAGGAAGATTAAGAACGTCAAGCTGGCGGAGCTGGATATACTTCTGAACATATCCAAGGCCAAGGCCGCTGACTATAGAGGTATCACTAACATTATAGACGCCGATGCCGAGGCCTGGGTGGAAAGGATAGAAGGTGATAGGATTGCAAAGTTTACCATACTGGAGGCCTTGACAAACCAGCGTATAGCTGAAATAATGGCCGCTGCAGAAAAATATGTGGTAGAAAAGAAAGCCGCCGCAGACCGTTACAGAGATGAGCGTATAGCCGCCGGGGAGCTCATGGTCAGAAAGGCCAGGGCTGAGGGAGAGAACCTGAGACGTGCGGCCATGATAGGTGTCGGTGGTGACCTTATAGTTGCACTAGAGGCTGCAAAGAACATTAACCTTGGTTACCTTGAATTTACCACGCAGCGGGTGGACCTACTTGATATAGAGCAGATGGTGCAGAAGTTCGGCGCCGCACCAGAAAAGAAGAAATAAATTCTGCCATATTAAAGACCCTGTGAAATGCCTGCTGGGTTGTGAAACCTATAGCGTTGTGTAGCTGCGGGGGTTTCTGGGACAAATTGCTTGTGGTCGCCTGCTTAGGACGTAGAACATCCGTCTAAACCCTAGACAAGAAAAAACCGTTCCTTTTTTGGGTATCGTAGTGCCTAGACAGGCACTATTGCATCTTCGTAACACCACCGAGCATACATATATTTATCGACAAGTGCATTTTTTGCAAAGCCTTTTTGAAGACGCAAGATAGGTGGTGGCCTGCAAGGCCATAAGCAGTCGGCAGTCTGGCGCACAACGTGCGATGTAAATGAAAAATAAAAGACGGAGGGGTGGCATATGAGTAGGTACGTAATCTTTATCATTTCCTTACCCCTGTTTCTCTCGTTTTCGAATATTTGCCAGGCGAAGCTTGAGAAAGCGCCCTGGCCGACGTTTCACCATGACGTGCTTCATACAGGCGATGTCGGCCATCCGGGACTGGTAGGAAGTGCGGCAGACCCGTCCAGAAAGAATGCAACGGATATCATTTACATCGGCTCAAAGGATAACTATCTTTATGCCTCCGGCTCCGATGGAAACCTGTTATGGCGCTTCAAGGCAGGTGGTGGTATAGAAGTCTGTCCCGCCCTGGCCATGGATGGGACTATATACGTGGGTGCAGATGATGACAAACTCTATGCCATTAGCCAAGAGGGCAAGTTGAAATGGACTTTTAGTACGGGCGGGCCTATATATAGCTCCCCGACGGTGGGGAGAGACGGCACCATATATATAAGTGGCGGTAGTATTTTCTTTGCGGTGAAACCTGACGGTAAGCTGAAATGGAAGTTTCGGATGGAGGACAGCATCTACTCCTCTCCAAGTATAGGTAGAGACGGCACCATATACGTGGGCTCGGACGATTACAGGCTTTATGCAATAGACCCTTTGGGTCGGTTGCTGTGGCGTTTTACTGCAGGCGATTGGGTGCGTTCGTCGCCGGTTATTGGGGCAGACAACACTATCTACTTTGGCTCAAGTGACGGTTCGCTTTATGCCATAAACAAGGAAGGGAAGCTAAAGTGGAAGTTTGGAACCGAGTGGTCGATAACTTCCACCCCTGCGATAGGTAACGATGGTACCCTGTATGCAGCTTCGTTTGACGGCAGCCTTTATGCAGTAAGTAAGGAGGGCTCTCTTAAGTGGCGATATAAGACGGGTGATATGATACAATCTTCTCCTGTAATAGCTGAGGATGGAACGATTATTGTGGGGTCGGGTGATGTTAAACTTTATGCTATAAAACCCGACGGTACGTTAAAATGGGCCTTCAAAACGGGAGATGCAATCCGCTCTTCCCCCGCCATAGGCACCGATGGCACCATATACGTAGGTTCTGCGGACAACAGGCTCTACGCCATAAACCCTGACGGCATGCAGAAGTGGACCCTGGCCACCGGCAGTTGGATCGTTGGCTCACCAGCCGTTCTCTGCCCCCCTTCTCTGCTCGCAAAAATGGATCTAAGCAAAGATAGGAGGGTTGAGGTCTATAGGATACATGTTGAGTATGACCTGTATGAAGAGGGAGAGTTGGTGTCTTCTGATATAGCAGAGATAAACCCCGAACTCCTCTCGGAGAGCTTCAGGAAGTCCGTAATACAAAATATGGAATATGTCCTGTTAGATACGATTCAGAGGCGGGGTACGATTTCTGAGGAGGGGTTGCCAGCCCCTGCACTCGAAAGACTGGAGAGGAAACTCGTAAAAGGTGTTGAGGAGATGGCTAACGATGAGGCAAAAAAGGCGGCCACTAAAGACAACCCTGATTAACGTGTTTTCTCTCTGGCAAATGTGTCCCTTTTAATACTGTGTTGTCCTCTTGAATCTTATTGCGTACCTGCTTACACTCCCCGATTCAGCCCCAGTTAATGTCAGTCTGAAGGGCTTAACAGTATTATTTTTGAAGCCCTTGATGGTAAAATCGAGGTCTGAGACAAGGACGTTGTCAAGGTCATAGACCATTATGTTAAAGATGGCGTACTGGTAATTGGTGTCGGACAGGTTTTTTATTTCCCCGGTAACCGTGGAGGAAGAACCGAAGGGGCTAAAGCGTATATTCCTTACGTAGAAGCCTGCACCAATATTCTCAAAGCCCTCTTCCTCCGGGGTCTTTGGCCTGGCTTCTTCCTCAACGGCTGCTTCGGCTACTTCTGTGGCTTCTTCCTCAGTATATAGTTCCTCTGGAGGGGTAATGCCTGCGTTACTTTCAAGATACACCACCCTCTTTGCGAGAACATCGAGGGTTCGCGCCTGTTTCTCATAGATGGTCAAGAAATCATCTAAGATGGCCAGGCGGTCTGCCAGCATCGTTTCCAATGCAGCCGTCTTTTCTTTCTGGGCAGCAGTCTCTTTTACCAGGGTGCCGATTATCTCCTTTTGTTCGTCTTGTGTCTTCTTTATAGGTTCCAGAGGCCTCATGTAGTCTGCATACTTACTTTCTAGCACGGCGGAAACTACCTCTTGGTCCTGCACCCTCTTCGTTAATTCTGCCATGTTCTTTTTTAGTGTGTTCAGTGTGCGGCCAAAGGTCACCATCGGGTTTTCTCCAGCGGCCCCACCCAGAGTGTTTTCTACCCTGCTGAGACGGGCATTAAACCTTGAGAAGTCGCTCCTCAGGGCACCTACGCTGTCGGCAATCTCGGCCAGGGTGCGTGTGAGCTGGGGGCTTGTGCCTGTGGCTTCATCTATCTTTTTTTCCAGTGCGTCTATCCTATCGGCCAACGTCTCCATCGAGCGCATCCACTTTGTCAGTGAGCGCTCAAACTCGCTCAGAGGCTTTGTGACGTGCTCCTGTGCCTGTGCGGCCCCGGTGAGAAGAAAGAGAGAAAGAAATGCTGCCAATAGTGTATATATACTTTTCATTCTACACTTCCCTTTTTATATAGCCCTACTCAAGTATACACCTTGTTGTGTATTTGTCAACCAACAGTCAACATAGAGTAACTACTTGCGAATATGGGCTTTACTGCTAATTCTCTCCAACCGTGCGTATTCAACAAGGAGGGTCTTTCTGCCCACCGGGAAGTCTACTACAGCCATAAGGGACTTCCCATAGCCGCGTGTCTCCACAACACGGCCTACGCCAAATGTCGGATGCCTGATGCGCTCACCGGGGGCGGGGCCATCAATCTCAGTGGGGTACTCCGTCTCATGCTCCCGAATATGGTCACTGGTCGGGGAAGTCTTGTCTTCTTCTGTGACAATGTTCTTTGGGAGTTCCTCTAGGAAGCGTGATGGCAAAGATGGCACCACAGTACCGAATCTTGAGCGTCTCATGGCATGGCTGAATATGAGCTCCTCCTTGGCTCGGGTGATACCCACGTAAAACAACCTACGTTCCTCTTCTAGCTCTGATTCTGACTGCATGGACTGCGCATGCGGCAATAAACCCTCCTCCAGTCCACAGATGAACACGGCGGGGAACTCAAGGCCCTTTGCAGAGTGCAGGGTCATCAGTGCTACAGCATCTGCCCGGCCGTCCCACGTGTCTATGTCCTGAATCAAGGCAACCTTTTCCAGATAGTCATTCAGGGAGCCATCGGGATGGTCCCTATCGTACTCCTCTGCTGCGTTTACTAGTTCTTCTACGTTTGCTATCCGCTGCAGGGCCGTTTCCCCCGAGGATTTCTCTAGGTAGGAGATGTACTCAGTCTCTCTTATCACCTCTGTTACAAGGGCCACTACCGGATAGGCGGGCATGTCTTTCAACCCTGAAAAGAGTTTGGCGAATGACCTGAGGCCCTTAAGGGCATTACCCTTTATGACAGGGATTTCGCAGGTGATAGCGTCGAGTAGTCTCTTCCCCTCAACCGCTGCCCAACCCTTTATCTTGGAAAGGGTGCCCGGCCCTATACCCCTGGGGGGTATATTGATTATCCTATCAAATGCCACCTGGTCGTCAGGGTTTATAAGCAGCTTCAGGTAGGATAAGACGTCCCTTATCTCCTTTCTCTGATAGAACTCCACCGCCCCGACTATTACGTACGGTATACCCGCCTTCATCAATGCGGCCTCCAGCACGCGTGACTGTGCGTTCGTGCGATAAAAGACTGCCATGTCGGAGCACTTTTGCTCCTTCTCTAAGAGTTTCTTGATATGAGCGGTTATCTCTTCAGCCTCGGCACGTTCATCGTTGGTGTAGACCAGAGATATCATGTTGCCTTCAGGGTTCTCGGTCCGCAGGTCCTTGGCCTTTCTGAGCTTGTTGTGTACGATGAGTTCTGAGGCGGCTTGAAGAATGCGTTTCGTGGAGCGGTAGTTCTGTTCCAGCTTCACCACCTTTGCGTCTGGGTAGTCCTTCTCAAACTCAAGTATGTTCCCCAGGTTTGCCCCTCTCCAGCCGTAGATGGATTGGTCAGGGTCTCCAGTGACACAGATGTTCTTGTATTTCCTGGCCAAGAGTTTTTGGAGCACGTATTGTGCAAAGTTTGTGTCCTGATACTCGTCTATCAGGATGAACAGGAACTTTTCCTGGTATCGTCCCAAGATATCTGGATGCTCGGTAAAAAGCTCTATAAGTTTTACCTGTAGGTCGTCAAAGTCCAGGGCGTTATTCGCCTGGAGTATGGACTTATATTTTTCGTACACCCGGGACGCAACTTTATGGTAGTAGCCAGATTTCTCCTTGAGGAGGCCTTCCGGGCCGATGAGCCTGTTTTTGGCCCCACTTATGGTGGCGGCCAGAGAGGTGGGCTTCCAGTGGGTGGGGTCTAGCTCAAGCTCCTTCAGGGCAGTCTTTATAACGCCAAGGGTGTCCGCAGTGTCATATATGCTGAAGTATCGAGAGAAGCCTAGCCGCTCTATGTTTCCGTCCATCCTCAGTATGCGTGCGCACATGGAGTGGAATGTAGAGACCCACATGCCCGGGTGCGAATAGTACTGCGCCACCCTCTCTTTCATTTCGTCAGCGGCCTTGTTGGTGAAGGTGATGGCGAGAATGTTGTAAGGGTTTACGCCCTTCTCTATCAGGTGGCATACCCTTCTGGTAATGACCCTGGTCTTGCCGCTCCCAGCCCCTGCCAGGACCAGTAGGGGGCCCTCCAGGTGGGTAATGGCCTCACGCTGTGGCTCGGTTACGTCATCAAGGATGCTGCTAAGGATTTTTCTTGCCATAGTGTCCTACCTTCTGGGCGATGATGCTGGCGATGGCCTTCTCGCCGTTTATTACCATCTCACGATAGAATATTACCTTCATGTCTATGTCGCTAAACATGCGTAGGAGTTCGTTTTCCTCTAAGAGGTATTCCCTCTTTTGGGGGCCATGGAGGCCGATTTTCAGGTTCTCCACGGTATATGTCTCCATGATGACCATCCCGCCGGGTCTCAGGGCGGCGTTCATCTGGGGGATGAGGTCCCTCTGCAGGTAGTAAAAGCAGGTAATCAGGTCGTATTTCTCTGGCTCCAGTTGATAGTCCTCCAGGTCGGCCTCGAGTGCCGTTATGCGGACGCCTCTTTCGGCAGCCAGTATGTTTGCCTTCTTTATGGCGATTGGTGAGATGTCGCAGCCCTCTACATCGAAGCCCTGTTCTGCCAGAAACACTGCGTTGCGCCCCTCTCCCATGGCCAGTACCAGTGCCTTACCCCTGGGGAGTAGGTTGATGCTGTTCCGAAGGAACTCAAGTGGTTCTTTACCGTAAATATATTCATATGTGTCGTAACGCTTGTCCCAGCGCTCGCGGTCGTCCTCGCCCCCGTAGCTTTCGTCGGGACCGAGGGCTAACCCCAGGAAGACCGCAGTTAATATGATTGTGAAGGTGAGACTCATCGAAGTGTTTATATTGCTTAGGATTGACGCCACGACACGAAGGCCTCCAGACATAGGAGACAGAGGGCAGCGATGAGCAGTCTTGACCAGAGCCTTTCGCCCTCAATTACGCCCTCCGCACCCTTTATGGGGCTGGACATCCTGAAGCTCACCTTTTCCCTACCCAGGGCCTCTTCCAGTTCCCTTTTGTCTATCTTGGACATGTTGCCTTCTTTGGGGTCGAGATTTACGGCAAAGGAGATTGGGGTGTCTACCGTCCGAAGTTTGTACACCCCGGGGAAATGGGTCTCGGAGAATACCAGGGACCTGCCCAGTGTTGTCTGTTTGGAGATTGGCCTGCCAAGATTTCCCTTTGGGTCGAGTATTTCTACAGCATCTGCTTTATCGCGGGTGTAAAAGGGTAGTTCCCAGTCTTCGCCCACGAGTATGTCTCTGGTAGTTGTTTCTATCAGGTTGCCTGTCATGTATCGACATATCTGCTGTACAAGGGGCAGAAAGATGGGCTTGACTGGCAGGTTTGTCCAGTCCCTATCTATGGTGGATGTGAACGTCATGGAGCGGCCCTTCCCGTATGGCATCTCAAGGAGGGCGGGTGCGCCGTTAGAATAGCTTATTATGTTCGTCACGTCCCCGCCCATCTCAGGCTCTACCAGGAAGACCTTGTAGAAGTGAGGGCTGCTGAGGACATCCTTCCTCTCGTTGGTGAATACCTTTAGTACGGTACGTGTGGTATCGAGAGGGCCTAACTCCAAGGGCCTTTCCTTGGGAAATTCCACTGCCATATGTAGCCTGGGCACTAGTCCTGTCAATGTGGGATTATAATAGTCTGGTCTGACCTTGTCGCCCAGGCAAAAGAACACATTGCCGCCTTCTGAGGTATATTCTTTCAATTCCGATAACTTTTTGTTGTCAAGTTTTTCAACGTTTGCCAGGATAACCAGGTCGTAGTCCTTAAACTCCGCAGTTAGGACCTCCTGCGGGTTCATGACCGTAGGCTTGATGTGTGAGGTGTGGAATCTAGCCGGGTTCAGTGCCCTTTCCAGGTAAAATGTCTCACTCTGGTACATATTTATACTGGGTGCACCATCTATTACCAGTACTCTTATATCCCTGACATCTGGCAGTGTGAAATACCTTTTGTCGTCTACAGGCAATGAATCGGTGGGTATCTCTATGCTTCCCCACGTATTGCCATCCTTAGGTACATCCAGCAGGAATTCCTTGGTAGATGAGCCCCAGGGTTCAAGCTGGAGAAATCCCTGTGCTATGTCTTTTCCACCTATTCGGGCCTTTACTAGGAGGTCTTTAACCGGGGCATTTGTGAAATTGCTGACCGTTGCCCTGAGTAGGACCTGTTCGTCCTTCTTCGTCCAATCATATTCATGCTCAAGCCAGCTCACAGATATGTTAGACAGCGATTTTCCCTCCGACGTGTCAACGACATGGAGTCTTACGGGACTACCTTTCAGTCTCTTTTTTATCTCTTGTATTGTGCTGGGTTTCCACCCATTTCTTGCAAGGTCGGTGAAGAGAAATATCCTTTGAATCTGTTTTTTGGAGGAGCTGAGTATGGCAAAGGCCTTTTCCAGTAGTGGCGATATGTTTGTGGTGTAATAGGAGGGTGCAATACGGTCAATACTGTCGAAAGTCCCACTCTTATCAGGGGTTGGCTGGGGCAATGACTCGGGCGTGGGGAATATGGTTATTACGCAGGTCTCATCGGATGAGGATAGAGAGCCGACCAACTGCCGTGCCCACTCCTTGGCCTTTTCAAGGAGAGTTTTCCCCCCTACAAGGTATCCCATACTGTATGAGTTGTCTATTATGAGTACGTTGCATGAGGGTGCCTCAGGGGCAAAGGTGGCCCCGGCCTTGAGTATGGGCTTTGCTAGTGCCATTGCGATGAGCGCTATCACCGCTGCCCTGAGTAGAAGCAGGAGCATCTGTTCAAGCTTGAGTTGTGCCTCTACTTTCTTTTTAGAGCGCAGGATGAATTCTATTGCCGAGAACTTGTAAGTGGGGGCGTGTCTCCTTCCCACCATGTGTATGATTATGGGAAGGCTTATCCCCAGCAGGCCCAGAAGGAAGATTGGACTAATGAAACTCATTATTATAACCTTGTAGCAAACCTCGAGCGGGAGAGCCTGTCCCTGGTGGTCAGGTATTTAAGCAGTGCGTGGTCTAGCGGTGTAGAGGTGTTAATCAGCCAGTGGTCTATCTGGTTTTCTAGACAGCCCTGGCGGAGTTTTTCTATAAAGTAGCCTAGCTCTGACAAGTAGCTGTCTTTTATGGTCCTGGGTTCTGCCAGCACCTGACTCAAATCCTCCATGGATTCAAAGAGTGTGAGTTCTTCGAATGGGAAATCCAGTTCGTGGCTATCCAGCACCTGAAACAATATCACTTCGTTATTGCACTTCCTCAACTGTCTCAGTTTCTTTACCACCTCGTCGACGTCGTCGAAGAGGTCTGAGACGAGTATCATGAGGGAGCGTCTTGATGCCTTTTCGGCTAGTTTTTCTAGGACTTTTGGAATGTTTGACGTGCCTTGGGCCTTAAGACCGTCCAGTGCCTGAAGCAAGACCTGGAGGTGAGACGATTTGGTGCGCGGTGGGATATAATTCGCAATATCCCCTCCAAAGACTATCAGCCCTGTGGCATCTGACTGCATAAGCAAGAGGTACGCCAGGCAGGCGACCAGCGTTGAGGAGTACTCCAATTTTGTCATTGCCCCAGACCCGTAGCCCATGGAGCCGCTGGTGTCCAAGAGGATGTAGGCCTTGAGGTTTGTCTCATCCTCAAATTGTTTAAGGTGATATTTATCTGACCTGCCAAACACCTTCCAATCTATGTGTTTTACCTCATCCCCGGGAGAGTATTCCTTGTGTTCAAGAAACTCTATGCTCGAGCCCTTGTGAGGTCTCTTGTGTATGCCAGAAAAAGTTCCTTCCACCACGGTTCTAGCCCTGAGTGTCATGTTAGATATCTTGCTGAGTGTGGCAGGGTCGTATCTGTGAGTTGGCTCCTGTTCTTTCATCACTAATCGCTTTCCTTTACTTCTTGGACCAGTCTGTCTATTATCTGCAGGGAGGTTATTCCTTCGGCCTCGGCGTGGAAGTTGGTTATGATTCGGTGCTGAAGTATGGGGCGGCACAGTGCGCGGATATCATCGGTGTTCACGGCATAGCGGCCCTGGAGTATCGCCCTGGCCTTCCCACCCAGTATCAGGTTTTGGGAGGCCCGTGGGCCTGCCCCCCAGCTTACCCACTTCTTCACAAACTCGGCGGCGCTCTGGTTGGTGGGGCGGGAGGCCCTTACTATACTGACGGCATAAGACAACACGTGGTCTGCCACCGGCACCCTTAGCACTAGGTCTTGCAGTTCGCAGATTTCTTTCGGGCTGAAGGCCTTCTCCAGCTCGGGTCTGAAGGCCGAGGTCGTAGTCCTGACTATCTCTATCTCCTCTTTCTCTTGCGGGTACTCTATGTTTATTTGGAACATAAAGCGGTCCAGTTGGGCCTCCGGAAGGGGATAGGTGCCTTCCTGCTCTATGGGGTTTTGCGTAGCGAAGACCAGGAAGGGCGGGTCTAGTAGGTAAGTATGCCCGCTCGCTGTAACCCTGTACTCCTGCATGGATTGAAGCAGTGCGGCCTGTGTTTTGGGAGGCGTGCGGTTTATCTCGTCGGCCAGAAGTATGTTAGCGAATATGGGCCCCTTTATAAATCTGAAGAAACGCCTGCCCGTGTGTTGGTCTTGTTCTAGGACGTCTGTTCCAGTTATATCTGCCGGCATAAGGTCTGGGGTAAACTGGATTCGGCTAAAGCGAAGGTTTAGTACCTCCGCCAGGGTGCCGACGAGCATGGTCTTTGCCAGCCCAGGTACGCCTACAAACAGGCAGTGCCCCCTGCAGAAGAGGGCTATCAGCATGTGCTCTATTACCTCATCCTGTCCAACAATGACCTTTGATATCTCTTCTTTTATCTTTTGCCTGCCCTCGGTTATCCTTTCAACCGCCTTTAGGTCGGGTCTTCCAGTCTCTTGGGCAAAGCCGCTCATGATTTCTCCTTAGATAAATGCGATAAAGGATTGAGGGGTTTTGAACAAATTGTAAGGTCTTGATGGCTACGAATTTATGTCCCTATTACATACCCTATCAAATGATGAGGTTGATTTCAAGGTAAACTTGTATGAGGCTTGTTTGTGGAGGCTTGGTTTATCGCGCCAGTGGTGGGGTCTGTTACGCCGTAGGCGGGTGTCTGCCGCCGGCACGACCTGTGACATGGGGTAGGGTGAGGATGGGTAAAGACGGCGCGGGATTTTTGGATGTATTGGACGGAAACGTGGGGTTATACAACGGTTCTCACATCAATCGTGAAAAGATAAACCGAGGAGAAGGGGGCGATGTTGCTGAAGACTTGTGCGAAAAAATTTCGTAGCACTTTTGACGTTGTGGTGCGCCAATGGAAAATCTTGCATTTTCGTGTGGGGCCGGACAGGTTGCCGATATTGGAGGCAACGGGGCTATTCTCGTAAAGTCCTTTTGAGGACAACAGATAGGAACAGTCTGAAAAGTTATGTGGTAGAGTGTTATTTGGCACGCAAGATGCACACTGTACTCACATTGTTGACGATAACGCAAAAGAAGGAGGAACGAGATGAATACCACTCTGCAATTTACATCTAGAGCAAACTCTAGGATAAAGACAAATAGAAGGGTTCGTTCCTGTCTTATGTGTGGCAAGAAATTTAGGAGTGCGGGTCCCCATAATCGCAGGTGTCCCCGCTGTAGTTACATCTTAGAGCACGCCAGGGAAGGGACCTATTATAATCCCACGGTTTATTCTTTGGAGGGTGGAAGAGTAGTTGACTCCTTGGATACCGATTGATGGGTCGCTGCAATCTCTTGAGGTGGTGTTACATTTTATTAGGTTTTAGGATTTGCGGGTTTTTGTTTAGGGAGAGAGTATAGATGTTTAAGCTAAAGAGAAGACCCCGTAAGAGACCGGATTCACTACAGGCAGGTAGAGAAGCGGCTAAATTCCAGAGGGGTCGGAAGGTGCTTAAGATTGCTGCCAGTATTGGTGTTGGTGTGGGGACTGTCCTTCTTGCATTTATGATGACCTGGATAATATCCCTATAGACACAGTTTATCTTTTGATTACAGGATGCTAGCGGTTATTATTGGATGCAAAGCGGGCCATGAGGGGGTGTAGTAGGAGGTATTCCGGGTAAACTACCTATTTTTCTTTGGGGAGGAGCGAGAAATGGCATCAGTGATGGCAGAGGCATACATGAAGACATTTCCGAAAGAGGCAGAAAAGAAGGTCTCGGCCGGTAAGCGGAATCTTGTCTTGGACGTTCCCGAATTCAGTAAAGCGTGGAACATTTATAGGGACACCAGTTTAGACATAATGAAGCGCTTCGAGTACATGTCCCAGTGTTTAGACTTTACGGATAAGGATACAGAGGCCATCAAGGAGTCTAAGGAGATTCTAGCGGCAAACCTCGAGAAAATCCTTGACCACATCTATTGGGATAAGCTGGTAAACGACCCCTGGCTGTCCAGGTGGTTCAGGGACGAGACCGGGAAGATTGCCAAAGACTACGTCACCATCCGAAGGGCCAGGCAGAGGAGGTTTCTGCTTAGTATACTGGAGTGTAAGTGGGACGAAGATTTCTGGAATTCCGTCCGTTGGGTGGGTGCCGTACATTTACCTATTTTCGGGTTTGAGGACCTTTACATACCTGTCAGGCTGAATTTGGCACTCTGGGGTTACATACACCAGTACTTGTTTAACCTCTTTGCCGAGGAGCTAAAGAACGACCCAGAGAAGCTACGCAGGATTACAACCGCCTGGACGAAGCTCTTCTGGATGATTATAGATGTTTACCATATTGAGTATTTTGCCCCCTGGGCCTGAGACCAGCCCTATAGGTGAGGGGTAGTGCTGTGAACATTACGTTTAGGGAAAATAGCTTCGAGAAAATAGATGTTTATCCTCTCACGTTTGAACCTGAATTGGTGTGGGGTAAGTGCTTTGAGAAGGAGGCAGTTGATATGAAGGTGAAGGCCGTCTGGTTTGAGGGTGACTGCGTTAAGTGTGCAATGTGCGTTGAGGAGGCGGCAGGGGCATTTGATTTTGATGAGGAGATCGGGCCTCAGGTAAAGACCGGCGTTGATATCGCCTCCCATGGTGAGCACATAAAACAGGCCGCCCATGTTTGCCCTACACAGAGGATTAAATACCACCTGTTGCCTCCAGCAGTTACGGGAGGTTAACTCGATGCAAGTGCACACTTGAGAGCGACGCTCGCAAGAAGGTAGTTTCTCCCTGCCCAAAGGCTTCCCAATATCTCTGCAAAATCCCGTAGGGTGTGTCCCGCCTGAGTGTATTACTCTTAGTCTTGGAGTAGGGTGGGTCATGCCATACCATGACCTGCCCGGCTTTCCCCTCCCTTGACGGGAGGGGGCTGGGGAGAGGGGGAAAATAAATCTTACCCGTCATTCATTAAGGACAGCCCTTGTGGCTGTCCTGGGAACGTTAAATCCTTTGACTTCAGTTTTCTTGTTTGTTAATATCTGCAGATAATTTTAACATCCGTTTCTTTGTCTGATGACGCGCCGCTGCTGCGGGTATTTTCTCCATTTATATCTATTGCCGAGAGGCCCTACCTGGCAAAAGGTGGTAGGCATGAGGAACTTATCCAATGAAGAGGCTTGCCATTCCCCTTTTTCTGCCCCTTATTATTTTGTTATTTAATTTATGTAGAGATGTTTACCCCGAAGGGTCTAGCTCTGAATCTGCTATTGAGCGTGAGAAACGGATGGCCAAGAAACCCATGGCCTGGGACCTGGGACCCGATACGGTAGATATATCCAGCTATCCCCCCTATATCCAGTCCTATTTTGAGGTCTTTAAGCTAAAGTGTGGTGGCTGCCACACCCTTGCGCGTCCCCTCAACGCCCCGTTCGCCACACCCGAGGAGTGGAATACGTATGTAAACAAGATGATTCGTAAGCCAGGTGCGGCCATAAACAAAGAGCAGGCAAAACAGATTTTTCAGTTCCTTGTCTATGACTCCAAGGTGAGGAAGCTTTCAGACCCTGATGCCTGGGAAAGGCATCTTCAGCGTCTTATAGATGAATTTCAGAAGGAGTACGGTAAGAAGTAAGGGCCCCTTCTAAATTAGATGGGCAAGACAAGAGCAACAGAAGAAAAGACAGCCAGAGGCCTCAGTGTATGGTGGTTTCTGAACGACGAGGAGGACTCTGCCGCCAGGAATTTTATCCTGTCCTCCGTCGTGTGGCTTGGCCTGGTGGTCTCTGTGGCCATGGTGCTGGCGCTGAAATTTGTCTGGCCCGATTTCCTCAGTGGTGTTGCCTGGCTCTCCTTTGGACGGCTGAGACCCTTCCACGTAAACGGAGCCCTCTTCGGGTGGCTCTCAATGGCCAGTATCGGCATTATGTTCTATATCTTGCCGAAGCTCACCGGCGTGAGGCTGTGGAGCGAGAGGTTAGGTAACGTCACCTGCCTGCTGTGGAACATTGTTATTGTCCTCTCTGCAGTAAGCCTCCCGTTGGGCTACACGCAGGGCAGGGAATATGCAGAGTATGTGCTTCCCCTTGACCTTATCCTGCTGCTGTGCCTTATGTTGCTTCTCTACAACGTGTTTAATACAGTGGCCATGCGCAAGGAGAGGGGGATGTATGTAAGCCTCTGGTATTTCCTTGCCACGCTGATCTGGGCCCCTTTTATATTTCTGGTGGGCAACAATTTTATGATGGACATGACCGGCCTGGGAGGCAGGGGCGCCGTCCCGGGAATCAACGATGCCATGCTGAACTGGTGGTACGGACACAACGTTATTGGCATGTGGTTCAGTACTTTGGGTCTGGGAATATTTTATTATTTTCTACCTGTCCTCACAAAGAACCCGCTCTACAGCCACAGGCTTTCCATGATAGGCTTTTGGACATTGGCCTTTTTTTACGTCTGGAACGGACAGCACCACCTTGTCTACGGCCCGGGACCTGACTGGCTGGAAAGTGTGGCCATTGCCTTCAGCGTCCTTATGGTGATTCCGGTATTCGCCGTTGTGTACAACTTCTTTAAAACCGCACGGGGCAAGTGGCATCTCATGTTCGATAATTCTTACGACGCACTTCCTTTAAGATTTCTTATGGTGGGGGGGCTGGCGTATTTTCTCACCTGTACTCAGGGCCCGTTGATAAACGCCCCCAGGACCACCAATGCGTACTTCCATTTCACCTACTGGACGGTAGGGCACGCCCACCTTGCCTTCTTGGGTTCATTCTCTTTTATAAGCATGGCCGCCATATATCACGTCATACCAAGGATAACGGGGACACAGGTGAACCTCAGGCTGGCGAACTGGCACTTCGGGTTATTTACTGCCGGTCTCATCATCTTCCTCGGTATACTTCACACGGCAGGGATTCTACAGGGAGCTATGTGGATGGCCAAGATTGAGGAGATAGACTTCATGACCGATACGGTTGTATTGAGGCCGGCTGTGGAGTTTATTGACGTAGTTAGGGCCTTGCATCCGTACTATTTCACCCTCATGATTGGGGCCGCACTCATGGTGGCGGGCATAATGACCTTTGTGGTCAATGTGCTGAGGACGGCCTATGTAGTTCCCCAACCGGTTCCCAAGACGGCTCCCCCGACCGTCCGCAGGAAGGCTGGCAGAAAAGGGGGCAGGAGGGGGACGAGAAAATAATGTACACCGTCCTTATATTATTGATATTGGCCAGCGCCCTCATCTGCCTGGGGGGTATATATTACAAAAAGAGCGTGACCATTGGCATCCTTTTGCCTGGGGCCATGTTATTGATAATAATCGCCTTTGTCTCGACGGCGGTGCTTCCGTATATGGAGCAGATAGCCCCAACCCCCAAGGGTGCGCCCTACACGGACAAACAACTCATGGGCAGACAGATATACGTCAGGGAGGGGTGCTGGTACTGCCACACCCAGCAGGTAAGACCGATACGGGCCGATGCGGGTGAGGGAGAGGTCTCACAGCCAGGAGACTATGTCAACGACTACCCCCATGTGCTTGGAAGTGAGCGCACAGGGCCAGACCTGGCCCATGTGGGAGGTGAGTATGAGGACGAGTGGCACAGGAACCACTTCACTAACCCAAGACCATTGACCCCCGAAGAAGAGGATATGCCTGGAAAGGTGGCTGGCTCAATAATGCCTTCCTTCTCCTACCTCTCCCCTGAAGAGAGGGATGCCCTTATCGCCTATATTCAGTCTCTAAGGTAAGGAGACCCATGAAAAGGTGAATGTAGGGACAGGCCCGCCAAAATAATGGCGGGTCTGCCTGTGGCATGATCTTTAGACCTGTCCGTATCTTCTTGATGGGGGAGTTTGTAGGGTGCGTCTGGACGCACCTCACTGCGGACAGACCTAAAGGTCTGTCCCTACGCAGGAACCATTTACGTAGGGACAGGTTTTTAAACCTGTCCATTCCCTCCCCCTTGGCGGGGGAGGGAATGGTGGGGGTGAACAATCACCCTCCCCTTACCCCCTCCCATCAAGGGAGGGGAAAAAGGAGGCAATTCCCGTTAAGATAAGGGTACAAAAAGGTTGTTTTTTAGAAGTTTTATAAGTTGTAAGAGGATTACGTTATGAAAGAAAAAGTTTCCAGAGTGCTGGGGAGATACCTTCCCTGCACCTGAATCTTGGACAGCGTACAGGATTCTGTACTCTACTCTAACTGGATAAACCTCTCTGTAGGAGGCCTGTTTTTTATAGGCGCCCTATTTGTCTTCATTATGGCCTGGAAAAGGGGCTATTTGAATTTTAAGGACATGGAGGATATAAAATACAAGATGATGGAGGAGGATTAGGGTGCCAGCTTCGTTAATGACTTCAGTAAACTTATATGCGGCATCTTCCGGAGGTGGTCATGAAAGAGGATGTAAAGATATCACCTAACGAGGGCGGTGAGGGTGAGACACCGTGGTTCCTCAAGCTGGCCTTTTTGGCCTTTATACTCTGGGCAGCCTATTACCTGTGGAAGAACGTTCAGATGGGTTGACGTTAGCGCAGAAATAGCGCCTTTTTGGGGCTGCACATATTATGTAGCGTGCCAGCTTGTCTGGCACGCCATATCTTTTACCCCTCCTTAACCAGCCTCTTTCTCCTGCGCATAAAAATCCCAGCCAGCCCAGAGCCTAAAAGGAGGAGGGTGCAGGGCTCAGGGACTGGGCTTAAGGTGAACCTAACACGAACTACATCGAAAGGACCAAGACCAACAAAGCTACCGGTGCCAGTGCCACCAGCAAAGAAAGCGGTATAGCCTCCAGCAATCTCTGGTCCCGCTGCAAGGTTCTCCGTCACTGAGGTATCTATTTTGTTGAGTCCAATTCCGACGACGGGGGGACTACTTGCAGTCCATGTCCATACTACTCCAGTTTCTGGGGGATTGTCCTGGACATGGATGTCAAATAGAACTGTTTCAAGAGCGCTCAGCCCCAGAAGACCAGTAATTGATCCTCCAGGAAAGTCAAAAGCCACCCCAAAGCTAAGCCCAAAAACAGCGGAATCGTTGAAAATCTCAGTTTCCCAGTGCCACAGGGAGGGGCTGTTCAAAATATCTGTGAAGTTGGTGGAAATGCTAGAGCCAAATAGACCACCAGCAGGTAGTGTGGTAAATACACCGGCGCCATTG
>JBHIBD010000029.1:0-24587 GCA_046758865.1 Candidatus Brocadiales bacterium
CCAATGTCCCAAGAAATATGCACAGATTGCCAGGCAGAGGAGTATGGCAAATATCGTCATTGATAGAGCCGTTCCCATAACTCCCCCCTTTCGTTATTATTATATCACAAACGTGGTATAGCCCCCAGGAGAACCGAGGGTTTATCGCTGGAATATGTAGGATGGATATATGCGTGAGGGCTCTGCAAAAGTCGCTCCAATGGCTTCATATATTGTATGCATAAGGTGAGGATGAGATAGTGTGTCTGCTTATGGCGGCCATCTTATGAGCCTTGGTAGGTCTGTCTGATGTGTCTGGCCTATCCGGTGCGGCCTGTGGAGTCAATCAGAGATTATATCTCTCAGCTCTGTCTTCAATATTACCCGCTTCCAGTCGTCCTTAAATATGGGCCAGCCAGTGACGCTTGCCGCGTCATCCTTTAGCAGTACCTGTTCCGCCCCGTTACTGACTGCTTTCATGCACTCCATCTCCAAAGGATGTATCCGCTTTACGGGTATTGGGTAGGAGCTCTTTCTTCTGTAAAGCCGACCATTATCGAAGATGGTTATTATAAGGGGTTTAACATCCAGCATGCGGTATGCAATTACCTCATGACTGGCTGTAGAGTAGCGTTTCTTTAGTGCCAGCAGGTCAAATTCTAGGGCCTCGGCGTCCTTGTGAAACCAGTTCCTTGGCAGGAGCAACGAGATGGCCATCAGGTTGCTTGCATCTTCAAGGAAACTCGGCCCAACCTTGCCTGCCAGTAGCACCTCACCTATTTCATGGGCTATAGTGAAATGTTTCCTTTCTGACTTCTCAGGATTCTTACTACCCACCAGAATGGTTTGTATATCCCACCTCCTTCTGCTATAGCCTCTGACACGGAGGTTGGAGTCTATATGGACGGCGAGATTGAGGGTCTTGGCCAGGGTGAAGGCGTCTACAGGGGGGCCCGTGATATGGAGTCTCTCCAGGAGTGCCCTCGCTTCGTCTTCAACCATCGTAACGATGTCATGCCATTCTGTTAGCTCTAACATGAGCATCAAGGGCCAATAAGTGGGAAGGAGCAGGTGCTATTTTATTGACTAGTGTCGATGGAGTCAAGGAGAGATAAAAGGAGGGCGCGGTTAGGGCCGACCATGATACGTTTGCACTTCTCCAGGGCCTCGTTTTCCTCTATGTGCCTGTTGACCCAATACTCTGGGTCAGTAGGGGAACCACCATAACCCCTGATAGTGGAAAGCTCCTCAATGTCATTCTGAGAGAAACCTTGGAGCTTCTCAGGGTTGGCTTGGAAGTATTTTCTGAAGTCCTCCGTAAGTGGCGAGAGATCGATGGCCTCACCCTCCTGGGTAGTTAGCTTTCTAGGCTTAGTGTAGGAAACACGTTCAAGGGGTCCGGGGGGATAGCCTTTATTATCATCCAGTAGGTAGTCTACTGTCACACCGAAGGCCCTGGATATCTTGATAGCTGCTTCACCCTTTGGTTTCCTGTTTAGCTTTTCGTAGGCCTGGTAAGTGGAAATCGGAATTTCAGACTGGCGAGCCGTCTCCGACCTGTTCCAGCCCTTCTCCGCCCTCAGGTGTCTCAGCTTTTCTGTTATTGGAATAGCCATGGCTGAAAGTTACCTCTATAGTTTATTGAAAATTTCTCTTAAGCAAAAATTTTATCGGCGAACTGTAAACTTGGTACAGTGGGAAAAGATGGTATGTTCGCTCAAACAAGTGAGAACACGCCAAAGAGTGCCGTTTCTTCCGTGCCAAGTATTGACCCTCTATCTACTCATTAATTTCACTTCTTATTGCATTCTTTTCGCCTATTATATTATTTTGTTTTCTTAAGTTCAACGAAAATCGTAGCTTGCTGCTGAAAATATTCTTCCCAAAAGTATCAGCCTTTCTTGGCAATATTCGCAGATGAGACGAGTTTTTTGTGCAATTATGTGAAGATTGCTTTTCTCTGTATTATAGCACGGTGGGGAATTTTTGCACACCAAATATATGAGATCTCTATTGCACGGGTGTTCAAGATGCATTATTTTTGGATTAGCAGAAATTTCCTTTACGGTACGGCGTTTACGAAATAGCAGTGTAGTGCGTCGAGACGCACCCAACAAAATCTTTACGTAGCGTCCGGTCACCGCATCAGGCGTCTTGCGTCTGGACTGCGCAGACCAGACGCTATAAAGGCTCAGAATGACACGGGACATTGGAGCAACTCCGGCGGGGGTCCCATATGTTGTAAGCTTACTTCTTCAAATATTTTCCCAGGTACTTTCCTGTGTAGGAATTCCTTAACCGGGTGATCTCCTCTGGAGTACCAGTACCGACAGCATAGCCCCCCCTCTCTCCACCTTCAGGGCCAAGGTCTATGATATGGTCGGCGCATTTTATCACATCAAGATTGTGTTCTATAACGATTACCGAGTGTCCCTCAAGAATCAATCTCTGAAAGCAGTCGAGTAACTTTTTTATATCATCAAAGTGTAGTCCGGTGGTAGGCTCATCAAAAAGAAACAGTGTATCCCCGCGTCCCTTCTGTGCCAAAAAGCTGGCCAGCTTTAGCCTCTGTGCCTCTCCACCCGAGAGTGTCGTTGCAGGCTGACCAAGATGAAGGTATCCCAGGCCCGTGTCCTCCAGGCAACGCAGGGCCTTGACTATTGGGGGTGAGTCCTTAAAGAATTCCTTGGCCCCCTCAACCGTCATCTCGAGAACCTCATGGATGTTCTTGTGTCTGTGCCTTATATCCAACACGTCCCTTCGGAATCGTCTGCCACGACATTTTTCGCACGTGATAAAGACATCGGCAAGGAATTGCATGTCCACCTTACGATACCCCTCCCCTTGGCAGTTGTCACACCTGCCGCCGGCAACATTAAAGGAGAAGGCACTTGGCGTTAAGTTTCTTATCCTTGCCTCCCTTGTTGATGCAAAAAGCCTCCGTATCTCGTCAAACCTCTTCAGGTATGTAATAGGGTTTGACCGGGGTGTTCGCCCTATCGGTGACTGGTCTACTAACATCACATCACTAATATCACCCACGCCAGTAATATCTTGGTGTTTTCCCACAGGTCCGCGGTACCCACCTAACCTCTTCTTCAAGGCAGCGTACAGGGTGTCCTCAACCAGCGTACTCTTCCCTGAACCGGATACACCCGTCACACAGACAAACATATTTAGTGGAAAGGTTACGTCTATCTTCTTCAGATTGTTTTGGCACGCACCCTTTAGAATTATTGCCCTGTCGGTTGGCCTCCTCCTAACGGAAGGTGTGGCAATGGTTCTTTTGCCCAATAGATATTCACCAGTAAGTGAACCATTCCCCCTTGGAAGTCTATCTATTGTGCCTTGATAGACGATGCGTCCACCCTTCTCTCCAGCCCCCGGCCCCAGGTCTATCAGTTGGTCTGCTGAGTTTATGATGTCTCTGTCGTGCTCCACCACCACTATAGTGTTACCCAGGTCTCTCAGACGCTTGAGTGTCGCTATCAGTCTCTTGGAATCCCTCGGATGAAGACCGATGCTTGGTTCATCCAGTATGTACAACACGTTAACGAGAGAAGAACCAAGGGACGTGGTTATGTTTACCCTCTGGGCCTCGCCACCCGAGAGTGTCCTTGTAAGGCGGTCAAGTGTCAGATATCCAAGACCTATCCTCACCATGTAGTCAAGCCTTTTTCTTATCTCATGAAGAATGAGCCTTGCCACCTCCTCCTCATAATGGGTGGGCTTGATGTTCTGAAAGAAGCTGTGAGCCTGCTCCACAGTCATGGCACAGATAGCGCCCATGGTGGCCCCATTTATCTCTACATTCAGGGCCCTGGGGTTCAGCCTCGTCCCCTTACAGTCGCTGCATGTGGCATAACCCCTGTACTTACTCAGAAAAACCCTGACGTGCATCTTATATTTTTTGTGCTCAAGCCACTCAAAAAATTCCTGAATGCCGCAGAACTCCGGTGTGCCCTCCATAATGAGTTTTACCTGTTTCCTGGTTAGCTTTGAGAAGGGGACATCGAGCGGAATGTTGTAATGTGAGGCAGCACCTTCAAGCTCTTCCTGAAGATGATAGTAGGCAGGGGTGCTCCAGGGCTGTATAGCCCCTTCACGAATTGTCTTCCCCTTGTCTGGTACGACGAGGTCCATGTCTAGCTCAATCGTATTGCCGAACCCCTGACACTTGGGACATGCCCCAATGGGGCTGTTAAAGGAGAACAGGTTGGGCGTAGGTTTAGGGTACTCAATCCCACAGCAATCGCAATAAAAGCGATTGCTGAACCTTAGTTCCTGCTTTTCTTTTGTATCCAAAAGGATTATCCTGAGGTGACCTGCGCCCAGCCGGAACGCAGTTTCCAGGGCATCGGCCAGGCGCACCCGTGTCTCTGGTTTTACCACCAATCTATCCACCACCCCTTGCACGGTTCCTGCGCTGTGAAGGTTGAACCCCGGCTCTTCCGTCAGGTCAACCAATCGGCCCCCTGCCCAGAGTCTTACCAGACCCTGCTCCTTAAGTATGGATATCTGCCTCTCGCTGGGCAGCTTAGGACTCACGGCAATAGGAAAGGCGACCAAAAACCGGGTGCCCTGGTTAAGCGTCAAAATTCTTTCCACAACCTGCTCAACCGAGTTGCTCTCTACCAAACGGCCGCACCCCTCGCAGTACGTCTTCCCAATGCGGGCAAAGAGCAGCCTCAGATAGTCATTTATCTCTGTGGCAGTGCCAACCGTGCTTCGTCGGCTCTTTACGGGGTTCTTCTGCTGGATGGCTATGGCAGGTGGGATACCCTCAATGTGGTCAACGTCCGGCTTGTCCATCCTATCCAGAAACTGTCGGGCGTAGGTGGAGAATGTCTCCACGTAGCGCCTCTGTCCCTCGGCAAATAGGGTGTCAAAGACCAGACTCGACTTGCCGGAGCCGGAAACACCTGAGACCACCACCAACTTCCTCAGGGGTATCTCCACATCTATATTCTTCAGGTTATGTACCCGTATCCCCCGTGCTATGATGGAGTTTCTTTTATGGTTAGATTTGTGTGGTTTTAGCGCCATCTCAAGGTTGGGGTCCTCTTTGATGAGGTATTTATATTACGAGGTCGCCGCAAATTGCACCTACAGTAGGGGTTCAAAATTTTGAACCCCTACGAAAAAGCTGGTAAACCAGGTAGTTATGACCCCCACAAGCTTAAAACCGCATCCCTACTTTTTTGCTATAAAGGTTGCATCCCCTTCTATTTGCATCTGGTAGAGCCTCCGGTACTCGCCCCCCTTTTGTACCAGTTCATCGTGCATGCCCGTCTCTACTATACGGCCCTCCTTGAGCACTGCTATCTTGTCGCAATGTCTTACCGTGGAGAGGCGGTGGGCAACGATAAAAGTAGTCCTTCCCTTCATGAGGTTACGCAGGGCGTCTTGCACAATCTTCTCTGATTCGGAGTCAAGGGCACTGGTGGCCTCATCCAGTATAAGGATGGGTGCATTCTTAAGTATCGCCCTTGCTATGGCGATGCGCTGGCGCTGTCCCCCGGAGAGCCTGACCCCCAACTCTCCTACTTCTGTATCGTAGCCCTTTGGCAGGGTGCTGACAAAGTTGTGTATATAGGCGGCCTTTGCTGCTGCCTCTACCTCCATTTGGCTTGCATCTCTCTTCCCGTAGCGGATGTTTTCTGCAATACTCTTGTTAAACAAAAAGGTCTGCTGGGTAACGATGGCAATGTTGTTGAGGAGTGAATCCCTCTTTAAGTAGCGTACGTCCTGTCCGTCGATCTCTACCGTGCCACGGCTGGGTTCGTAGAAACGGGGTATGAGATTTAGTAAAGTACTCTTACCCGAGCCACTCTCCCCTGCAATGGCCACCACCTGGCCTTTCTTCACTGTAAAGTTTATATCCGACAGCACCTTATCGGTACGATCGTATGCAAAGTCAACGTTCTTGAAGGCAACTTCCTTTTCCATGCCCTTCAGTTCCACGGCCTGTGGGTGGTCTTTTATCTGTGGCTCGTGGTCAAGCAGCTCAAAGATGCGTCCAGCCCCTGCCAGGGCCTCCTGGAGCCTGGAATAACTCCTTGAGAGAAGCTTAGTAGACCTGAAGGTCAGCGTGCTTGCGGCTATGAATCCTCCGAATTCTCCCAGCCCCACGTTGCCCGTGCTTATCACGTAGCCCCCTATTATCACTATGATACCAAGCCCCACGGCATACATTGCCTCGTTGGTGCTCTCATTCAGTATGACGGCTTTATTTACCTTCATCCTCCTTCGGAAGAATTCTTCATTAATCCTCTGGAATTCGTGGCTCTCCTCATTTTCCATCTTGTAGGCCTTGACTATGCGAATGCCTGCAAGCATCTCTCTCAGCGCCTCAGTGAGCTGGGCCTTACGTTCTAAGGTGGCCTCACCATGCTTCCTTATCTTTTTGCCAAAGATGGTTATGGGAAGGAGAAAGAAGGGGAGGGCTATTAAGGCCAGCAGAAACAGTTTCCAGCTAAAGTATAAGGCCAGGCCGAGGCCGCAGAGAAGTCGCATGGGCTGGAGCACCACATCGCCAAAAAGCACTATGAGACCCGTTTGTGTCACCTGGAGGTCGTTTATCACCCTAGAGAGCAGGTCGCCGCTCTTTCTGTTGTCATAGAAGCTCAGTGATTGAGGGAGGAGGCTCTCACATAGACGGTTACTTATATCAACGTACACCCGCCATATTATGAAGTGCTTTAGATAGTTTTGGAAGTAATTGGACAAGAAGATTATAGGGGCAAGGATAAGGGCCAGGATGCCTATATTTGTGTAAGAGCTGGTCATCGTCCCCACCCAGGCCTTCAACCCCTTGATATATGCAACGTCCCGAAGGCTCTTCTTTAGCCCCTCTTCCAAACCCCTTGGGGGGGTGTCTTGCGTCTCGGTCTGTGTGCCTTCTAGTGGGGATGAGACGAGACGCGTCTCTTTCTCCGAAAACCTGTCGAGGACGGGTTTTATAAGGGCAAGTTGGGCCCCAACAGTCATGGTATAGAGGACCATAAACCCCAGGGCAACGACGCCCGTCTTCCAGTAAGGCCTTGTGAACGAAAAGAGCCTCAGGCACTCTCGGCCCATAACTCTGTGTGATATGTGGGGCATTTTTAGTCTCTGCCGCGTTGGTTACTTACCTATGGTGAGTCTCCGCCGAGAGCAGACCTCCCTCTAGCATAACCTCGGATACGCTTTTTCCCATAATGACTGTTAAGGCTGTAATACGGTACGCTGGTGGCGCTGGGCCATGTAGTCCTCTAGGGCGTCCTGCCAGGGCCGTAGCGGCCCCAGCCCCAGGGCATTAAGTTCTTTGGAACCAAGTACGGAATAACTGGGCCTCATGACCTTGCTCCTGAATTCCTCCTGGGAGACCTTTTTTATGTTTACACTGTGAAGCCCTTCCAGCTCAAATATCCTGGTCGCAAACTCGTACCAGGAGCACTGTCCGGAATTCGCCATGTGGTATATGCCGTAACGCTCCCTAGTAGCGAGTTCCTTTATTTTCTGCGTCAGATCCCATGTGTAGGTGGGGGCAAAGAACTGGTCGTCTACCACTCTTAACTCAGGCTGCTCCTTGGCCAGCCTGAGCATGGTGTCTATAAAATTTCCCCCTTTTGCCCTGCACTCAGCCAGTCCAAAGAGGCTGGAGGTCCTAACTACATAGTGTCTTGAACAGAGATTCCTCACATAGTATTCACCCGCCAGCTTTGTCAGGCCATATGTGTTTAAGGGGTTTGGCAGGTCGTCTTCCAGGTAAGGTTCGTGTTTCTTACCGTCAAAGACGTAATCTGTGCTGATGTGTATAAGTGCTGCGCCTAGTTTTTCTGAGACACGCGCAACGTTCATTGCACCAATGGCATTTACCTCGAAGGCCTTTGCGTACTCTGTCTCGCAATCCTCTACCCTGTGGAAGGCAGCAGTGTTTATAACCACGTCTGGCCTTATAGTTCCGAGCACCAAATCAACTCGGCCAGGGTTCGTAATCTCTATGTCATCGTGGGTAAGTGGTACAGTCTCTTCTTGAAAAGCCTTTAACAGGTCATTGCCCAACTGACCATTTGCACCTATTATCGCTACCCTCATCTAGAATACCGACCCTATCTTATTGAGCGTCTTTTCCATCTCATCCAGTAACGTCATCCATTTTATGTTATAACTACAGGGGTTCAGGGAGTATGTGTGGCCCTAAATCAGCCCCTTCTCCATTAGTTCTTTTGTGGCAATATTGAATTTGTCCTCTGCTTTTTGCGAATTTGACCACTCTACAACCTCTTTCAGGCCTTGTTCCAGGTCTATATGGGGCTTCCAACCCAGGGAGTTTTTAATCTCTTTTATATCAGCGTAGCAATGTCTGACGTCTCCCTTGCGGTGTTTGTGGGTAATTTTGGGCTTAATATCTTTTTCTAGGAGCCGGGCCAGGGTTTCAGCTACTTTCAGGATGGTTTGTGGCTTACCAGTGCCCACATTAAACACCTGGTAGTTTGCCTCGTCCCGCTCCGTGGCCAAGATGGTCGCATCTACAATGTCATGAACCGAGATGAAGTCTCTGGTTTGTAGGCCATCTTCGTAGATAACCGGGGCCTCATTATTCTTTAAGCGACTCAGAAATATGGCTATTACACCAGTATAGGGGTTAGATAAGGATTGCCCCGGCCCGTAAATGTTGAAGTATCTAAGGGCTACTGTGGGGAAGTTGTAAGTCCTGCCGAAGTTCAGGCACATGTCTTCCTGCGCCTTCTTGGTGAGGCCGTAAATCGAATTCACCTCCGGGCTTGCACCCTCCGGCACAGGTATCGGGTTACCATGCCGACGTGGTCCTTCTCCATATATACTCATAGATGAGGCAACCATTAGCTTCTTTGTTTTGTTCTTCTTTTTGACTAAGATGTCCAGTAGATTTGCCGTACCCCCCACATTTACATCCACGTAATGCTTTATCTCATACTGGGCCTGTCCCACCCCTACAGCGGCTGCGAGGTGAAATATCCATTCTTGGCCTTTAACGGCCCTGGCCAGCATATCGTAATCCCGTACGTCTCCGTGAATGAATCCAACCCCTTTGTTTGTACAATCCTCCATAAGGTCGGCAGATTCGTTACAATGTACCTGTGGATCCAGGTTGTCGAAAATGGTAACCTCATGGCCCTTTCTCGCTAATTTACCTGCGAGATGAGAGCCAATAAAGCCTGCTCCACCAGTGATTAAGATTTTTTTATACATGACTATTCGCTAAATTCTTATTCCCAGAAATGACTTTAACCATCCTTATGTGACCAGTCATAGGGTATGTTATTATCATGTGGGTTGATTCTGTGTTCGTCCGGCTCCTCATAATTATAGAGTTCGGTAGGTACATTTATAAGATAGACCGGCTCCGGCCCCACTGCCTTAAAGCCATGGGCCACCATTGGGGGTATTTGCACCATGGTGGGGTTCCGCTCGCCTATAAAGAACTCATTTATTTCACCCTTGGTCCCCGAGTCTTCTCGCATGTCATATAGGACGACTTTTGCCATACCCTTCACCACAAAAAAATTATCTGTCTGTTTCTTGTGATAGTGCCACCCTTTGACTACACCTGGATATCCAACGGTAAGATAGACCTGACCAAACTTCTGAAACTCAGGATAATCGGGGCGCATCATCTCCATCAAGAAGCCCCTTTCATCTGGAACGACCTTTAGCTTTCTTGTGACGACATCTTCAATCACCCTGCGGCCCCTCTACCCGGTCTTTTATAAAGGCGCACCTTAGTTTAAGAAACCTGCTCGACTGCCCGTTTGCCCTTTATTCCCATATACGCAGGACAGCCCCTGAGGTGCCACTCAAGCACCTTCAGGTAGGCATATACCCTCGACCGTAAGCCCTCGTGAAGAAATAGTGTGAGGGTAAGACCCAATATAGACAATACGAGACTTACAGTAAGCCTCAATGGTTTGAGGAGCTTGATGATAAGATACTCTGTAGCGCTCCTGTTCTTCCTGAAAAATTTGTAAAGGGAGCGGTAATACTCAATAACAGAATTGGCCCTATTGGTCCTGGATTTCCCCTTTGTCCCACCACCACCAAAATGATACATCTGGAGATTTGGCAGGTAAAAACACCTCCATCCAGCCTTTTTGATGCGGAAGCATGTGTCGCTGTCTTCTAAATATACAAAATAATCCTCATCAAAAAAGCCTACCTGCCTGAAGACATCCTGTCTCAATATAACTCCGGCAAACAGCACCGACTCCACCTCCAGGGGCTCCTTGTAGTCCACCCGCTTGCTGGGGTAGCGACCAGGAAAGCATATTCTCAACAGACTTTTATTCAAGAGTTCTGTTGTTAGTGAGGGAAAATTATCAAAGGTATTCTGTTTTGAACCATCTCGGTTAATGAATTGCGGCGCCACGATAGCTACATCAGGGTGTGTGTTAAGAAATGACACCATACCCTCTACCGTCCCTTCCAGGAGCACGGTATCTGTATTAAGAAGAAAGACATACGGTGTCTGTATACCCCGTAAGGCCTGATTGTTGGCCATAGTAAAACCGCGATTTTCCTTGTTTCTTGTAAGCCTCACCTCAGGGAATTTTTCCCTAAGCGTCTCCACACTGCCGTCCGTGGAGCCATTATCCACCACGTAGACATCAAATGAGAGGTTCCTAACCGTCTTGTATAAGGATGCAAGACAGTCCTCCAGCAGGTCTCTTGTGTTCCAGTTAACAATAACAACAGAAAGCTCTTTTTTCATGCAAAGAGGTTATCTAACCCAATAAGGTCTTATATACGGCCTCTACATCTCGGGCTTCTTTATCCAGAGAGAACCTCTCTACAGCTATCTGTCTTGAGGCCTCTCCCATGCGCCGCCTCAGGGCTTCGTCAGAGGCTAGTTTTAGGATGGCCTCTGAGAGTCTTTCTGGGGTGTCGTCAATCACGAACCCGTTTTTGCCGTGCTCAACTATTTCGGGGAGCATGCCCCTCCGGGCCGCTACAACTGGAAGGCCCATGGCCATCGCCTCCCGCACCGCCCTACAGGAACCATCCGTACCAGGAACGAGGAAGACCTTTATATCCATAGAGGCTAACATATCTACGTACTCGTTACTATCTTTGTATCCGGGAAAAATCACCTTGCCGTTGAGGCCCATCCTTTTGGTAGGCTCCACCGCCACAGGGTCCATGTTGGTCCCTCTTCCCACGATAAGGGCCCTGAGATTGGGCATCTTATCTGAGGCCCGGCGGAATGCCTCCAGAAATACGTTGAAACGTCTGTGCCGCTGGATTCTAGCGACCACGCCCACCACTACGTCTTCCGGCCCGATGTCCAGGGTCTTCCTGATGTGCGGCTCTGTTTTGCGGGGACTGAAACGATTCGTGTCTACTCCCACCTCTATCTTCCACACCCTGTCCAGGGACAGGTGGAAGTTTTTCACATCCGCCTCTTTCGCCCTTTCTGATACCGTTACCAGCCCCGATGTAAGGCGTGAGATGAGTAGCTGGTTGCGTATGGTTTTTTTAAGGCCCTCCCCTTCGTAGCTGGTACGAAGTATGGGCACAGAAGACCATGCAACCCTGGCTGAAAGCCCCGCAAGCAGGTTATCGTTGGTCATGTGGGCATGGAGGATGTCAGGTTTCTCGGCCCTTATGTACTTTGAGATGGCCCAGATATCCCTCGAATTGTCCGTGATGTATAGATGCTTCCTGAGCCTCAAGTCTAAGGTTGCCACCCCAAGGTCTTTTGCCCTCTTCCTAATGCTGTCGAGACCTTCCTCTGGGGGCATGCCGCAGGCAAAGGCCACTTTATGTCCTCGCGACTTGAGCATGCGACAGAGATTGATGGCGTGCTCGGCCGGGCCTGTCCATTTCCAGTTACTGAACAGATGCAGTATGAACATATTCCTCTGATTTATATTGAGACCTCTGATATTATGTTGGGCCCTCCCCCTTCCCCCTCCCTTCAAGGGAGGGGGAAGGGGGAGGGTGGCTCTTTTGATCTTCTAAGTCTGTCCATCTCAAGCAAATACGACCGTGTTAACGATTACCCCCACCCTGCCCTCCCCCTTTAGGGGGAGGGAAAACTGGGTCTGCACCATGTAAAGTTACACTTTTGCAGAGGGCTCATTGCAACTTCCATAAAAATCACATGGATACCCTATGTCATTCTGAGCGAAGTGAAGAATCTGGTACTTTGGAGACTCTTCAGTCGTTTCACTCCCTCAGAATGACAATTTTGTAAGGTTTTCAGGGTTTCATATTTTCCTTACTACAGTTTCCCAAAATATACTTCTATTTATATAAGCCCATATGCGATTTCTATAATCTTCTATGGATTCACCATCTTCTCTTTTAAGCTGAATTGCACTCCCAAAATCCAAGATAGGTTGTTCATCCGGATATTGAGCGTATATCCAATCATTTTTATGTTTTTTGAAAATTTCTTTTAATATACATACAGCGTACATAGTCGACACCTTCTTGCCTATTATAAAAATAGATAGCAAATAAGGAATCGGTAAAAAGTTTAACATAAGCATATTTAAGAGTAGTTTCTTCAGCGATTTCTTTTGCTCCTCTAGTTATAATACTTTTTGATAAATAAAGAGCCCCAATTAATTCAAAATTATAACCCATTAATATAAAAGACATATTTAACTTCCCCATACATTTATTTATTCCAGTGGTTCCATAACCACCGGTATCCTCTTACTACTTTCTTTCATGACCTCACTCAAGAATCCGATTTTAGAACGTATATCATCTGTATCCCTGGTATACGCCTGGTAGAAGCGCAACCTGTCGGCCCACGTTATGCACCGTGGGATGGACGTGTGAAGCTGTGCAAGGTTCTTTATCCTGCGCCTGAGAGAAACCTCTTGGTCAAAGACCACCCTGTCGTAGTCTATAAAATAAAATTCCCACTTATCCTGCGGAAGCTCTTTTACAAGTATGTTGCACGCCTTTAGGTCACCGTGATAGACCTTTTTATCATGGAGCGACCTTATAGCCTGGGCAAAACTTACTATAAAGTCTTCTTTTTTCCTTAGGCTAGGCC
The DNA here is from genome assembly GCA_046758865.1 of Candidatus Brocadiales bacterium. Taxonomy (GTDB): domain Bacteria; phylum Planctomycetota; class Brocadiia; order Brocadiales; family Bathyanammoxibiaceae; genus JBHIBD01. Next base: position 13,013 of record JBHIBD010000029.1, read on the forward strand.
CATTGACTGGGTCCTTAAAATGTTCAAGTATATAGTAGTCTATGCGGGGGAGGCCCACCAGGGCCGTGCTCAGGAGGAATGCCCCATCTGTTCCTTCTACTAGTGCCAGGGGTGGGGATGTGGGTACGTTTCGCACCACCAATCCATTCCCAATAACCCATGCCCTCTTGGCCCTAGATATACCGAGTCTGCTCTTTATGCGGTCAATCACCCCCACGTTTCTGTAGTGTTTTACGCAGACCTTTCCCTGGGGAGTCTCTACAATGGAAAGGCTTGTCCTCTTTGTACTTTTCAGTGCATCCCCGCCATTTCCAGAAGACTTGTTATATACCTCTAATGCACCTAACACCGACTCCCTAGAAAATTCCCTCCTGTGGAAAAGCCTCCAACCTTTATAGCTTCCCACAGAGAAGGACGTGCTTTTAACCAGACACCTCTTCGTCCTGCTTTTCAAATGAGCCTTTCTTATTCGCATTGCCAAGGATTTCACGATTTTCTTGTTGCGTTTCAGGTTCGTATTAAAAAGGCGGCTGTCTTGGGCATAGAGTTTTAGAAATGTGTCCTGGTCCTGAGGGCTGAAGGTGGGAGCGAAGGAGTCTATAAGCTTTGCCAGCATGTGCTGGATCTGCTCCTTGCTCAGTGCTATGAGCAATCTTGCAGAATGTAGGTCTACTAAAAGGATCTGTGGCTCGTGGCCCCTTTTTTTAAGGAGAAGGTTGCCAAGCTGAAAATCTTTATAGAAGATGTTTTCTTTGCGGAGCTTGTTGGCCAATAAGGCAAGGGTCATTAGGAGTGGTTCCTTTTCTGCACCGGTTGCTTCTCTGAGAGGCACAGCCAAGGGAATCTCAAGGGTTACCAGATAGTTTTCAATCGTTTTTTTGCTCCACCTCTCCCCCAGGGCAATGGGCTCGGGTACCGGAAAACCCTTCTCCCTCATTATAAGCATCATCTTCCATTCCCTATGGGCCTGGGATTGACGAAACCTGGTTAGAAACCTGCCCCTCCAGTCCCTGATTCGGTACCTTTTTATGTACACCCCAGCGGCATCCTGGTTGTATGGCTTATACAAATATACCTTGCGATAGACATTGCGTTTTATCATCTTACACTTCTCGAGAGAGGGAATCTGTTCTATACGTCTCAGTACGCGATTCTCCATGAGACGGCTGTACTTGCTGCTCACCGTCCACTTAATATTCTTATGTTCGAACGTATAGAATTGTGGCTCCATACCTGCCGTCCCTGTAACACATAGAGTTTGTCTTGTTTCTAGTAAATTCTATACCACCAGAACTCCGTCAAAGTAGAGAGAGCACAACCGGTTTCACTCCCCCCGACCGTTTTTATCCCTTTTATTTTGAATCTCCCAGTACTTTGCATACTTCAGAAACGAGTACATTGAGCCCATGACGGCTATAATAAGACCCGGGACACCGTCCAGGAATCCCCTTTTTACAAAATACATGGAAAAGAACCGCCCTACGGGCCTAAAAATCATAGAAGAGAGGCCGAAACTGGTTCCCTCCTTCTGCACTTGCTCAGCAAAGATAGTGGTGAATTTATTAACGGTGACAAGTTGGGAGGAGATGTCATCGTAGCTGAAGTGCCAGAGGTCTCTACTTAGGTTCTTGGTGGTTCCCCTTTTAAGTGTAACCCGGTCGTGGGGATTAATCCCTCCCCACCTACCAAGGTCTTTCCTAAAAAGCCGGAGCTTATAGTCGGGATACCACCCACAGTGATTTATCCACTTACCTAGGAAGTAAGTGTGTCTTGGCAGGAAATAGCCAGCGTAGATACTGCCATTTGTAGAAAGCTCCTCCTGGATTTCCCTGGCAAGTTCGGGGGAAAGACACTCATCAGCATCAATGCAGAGGACCCATTCATGGGTGGCCAGGTTCAGGGCGTTGTTCTTTTGTTCTATATGACCAGGAAAGGGTCTCTGGTACACCCTCTCTGTGTACTCCCTACATATCTCCACCGTCTTGTCCGTGCTCCCAGAGTCTACGACCACTATCTCCTCTGCCCACTTCACACTCTCAAGGCAGCGGCGGATCTTCGGTTCCTCATTGTAGGTTATTATACATACGGATATGGGGGGTCTAGACATTCCCTGGGAACTCCCCTACAGGTCTAACTCGACTTCTTTACATAGGCCCTGTACTCGCCACTGGCCTCTTCTATCCCAAGGAACTCATTACCTGTGGTCTGGCACCAGGCCTTTATTCTCTCATCTGTGGCAATGACCTCAAGTACCTCCTTGGCCCTTCGACTCGGTCCATGAAGGCTGGAGGGATCGACGAGGCCCTCCTTTAGTAAGGATGTCGTAAGCTCCACCACCTCCGGGTGAAGGGATATGGCCGAAAAATTGTCCAAGTATACCTGTCTCATTAGGAAATCCCTATCTTTCTATTAGACCGCAGGTTAAGTGATACCCCGGTATACTAACCGATTAATTATATACGTCGCCCACCCGAAAAGCAAGCCTTAGTGTTGACAGGTCTTAGGTCATGTTTAATATAAGGGCATTAATGAAAATCCTAATCATGTCCGACGTCCACGCGAATCATGCCGCACTCACGGCTGTAGTGGAGGATGCCGGCGTCGGCAATAAATTTGACCACGTCTGGTGCCTGGGCGATATAGTGAACTACGGACCCCAGCCCAAAGAGTGTCTCGAGGTTGTTAGGGCCATTTCTGATAGGACAATCAGGGGTAATCATGACAACGCCGTGGGTCTCGGGGTTGACTGCGGCTGCTCTATAAAATATCAGGCGCTCGCTGACGCCTCCAAGGAGTTCACAAGGGCTGTACTAGGAGAGGAAGATAAGGGATTCTTGGCCGCACTCCCGCTGGTTGATGGATTTGAGATTAACGGCCAAAAATTTCTCCTCTCCCATGGCTCTCCAAGCGGAGACATGTACATGTATCTCAAGCCATCCGTGTCCGGCAGTACACTCCTTGGAGAGCTAGAGGGTGTTAATGCAGACTTCGTGTTTCTTGGCCATACACATCAGCCAATGATAGTAAAGAGAAGGAAGTTGGGTAATACTACAATAATAAACCCCGGCAGCGTGGGCCAGCCCCGTGACGGCAGCCCCCTTGCCTCTTACGCCCTATGGGAGGATGGACAGGTGGAGATAAAGAGGGTAGAATACGATTTAGACAAAACACTTACTTCCCTCAGGGATACTGGACTCAAAGATACGGACGCGGATTTGTTGTCGAAGATATTGAGAGAAGGCGGACTTTAACCTGAAAATTCCCAGTACTTGCTCATACCCTCCCCTGGCCTCGTGCCATAGGCAGACCCGCCACGCTGTTGGGCGGGCCTCCCATTGAGGGAGGGGGAGAGACTGGTAGGCAACGACCTTTATGGTCGTTGGTCCTTGCCGCCGTTAACGAAGTTTCACTTCGTTGTCTACCGTTTGTTTCCACGGTATGTGTGTTGTAGGGTGCGTCTCGATGCACCGTACTTGCTCGGATTAAATCGAGACAAAGAATCTCATGGCAAGAAGGCCCAAGATAAAGATTACCATAACGGAGCAGGTGCGCCCCACACCCTGCCACAGGGGGCACAAGGTGGGCCAGACCTTTGACTTTGACACGGAGCGGGGCAAGCTGTGCCCCATGATAATGCACGTCCTGTTCCCGGCCATAGACATCCTTAGATATGGCGGTTCCTTCCCATGGTCAGACGACCCCCACAAGGCCGCCTTTGCCTGTCCCGACCCAAAGACCCTGCTTGTCTTCGAGATAGAGAGGATGGAAGGCTAGAGTCGGGTAACTGGAAAAAGCTACTTTTGGAATGCAGCGTGCGAGCTTGCTTGCACGTTTGAGCTTTAGTCCTTGACAACTGATTAGCTTTGGGTTATACATGCGCCACTAACTTCGAGGGGGGCTCATAGTTATTTTTGACCGGTGAAATGAAGGCAGCAAAGGGCTCCTTAAGCTATTACTTTGTAGGACTCGGTGGTAGTGGCATGAGCGCCCTTGCCCAGGTGCTCAGGGCAAGGGGACACACCGTAAGCGGTTCGGACAGGAACCTGGATAGGGGGTTGAACCACACCCTCTTCCGGAAGCTCTCCCGCCTTGGCATAAACTGCCTCCCACAAAACGGCTCAGGTCTGGAAAACGGCGTTGATATAGTAGTGGTCTCCGCCGCCGTAGAAGAAAGCAATCCTGACATTAAAAGGGCCCAAGAGAGGGGCATCCCCATCGTAAACCGCGCCGCCCTTCTTGCCGTTCTTTTCAATGACCTTCGAGGTATTGCCATCGGTGGCACCAACGGCAAGACCACAGTAACCGGCATGGTTGGTTGGATACTGGACAGGGCCGGCCTAGACCCCACTGTGGTAGTAGGTGGAATAATGAAAAACTATTCAAACAGGTCCCAGCCAGGAAATGCCCGTGTAGGTCGCTCCGACATCAGCGTCGTAGAGGCCGATGAGAGTGACGGTGGTCTTACTTATTACAAGCCAAAAGTGGGCGTCATCACGAACATCACTAAGGACCACAAGCCCATAGACGAGCTGCTCATGTTATTTTCAACCTTTGCAGAGGGTTCCTCGAAACTGGTCCTCGGCGCTGACTGCCCCGTGGCCAGTAGCATTAGACCCTTACCAAAAGAGATTATTACCTTCGGTTTTAGCAAAAAGGCGCTTTTTAGGGCTACCGATGTGGTATGTAAGGAATGGAGCTCTTCTTTTAAGGTTGGAGACGTATCCTTCAAGCTAAACCTCCTTGGCAGACATAATGTCTTAAATGCCCTGGCGGCCATAGCCACCAGTCACCTTCTATCTGTTCCCCCGAAGGTCTCAGCAAAGGCGCTGAAGGATTTCAAGGGCATAAGGCGCAGACTCGACCTAATCGGGCAGACACGGGGTGTTAAAGTTATAGACGACTTTGCCCACAACCCGCAGAAGATAAAGGCGGCTATTGAATCAGTAAGGCCGGTCTCGCGCAGGACGTTGGTAATCTATCAACCTCACGGCTACTCCCCCACCCGCTTTCTGAAGGATGAACTTGTACAGACGCTCTCAGAGGGGCTGTCCGCGAATGACATCCTGTACATGCCCGAGATATTTTACGCCGGAGGTACCGTAAGCAAGGACATATCTTCTCGAGAGATAATAGAGTCCCTGGTGGCTCGGGGAATCAGGGCTCACTTCGTCCCCGAGAGGGCGGAAATCATAGGGCGCGTATGTGAGGAGGCAAGACCAGGAGACACCGTCCTGGTCATGGGTGCCCGGGACGACACCCTGACAGATTTCTGTCAAGAGATTTTGAGTTCACTTTCAGGAAAGAGGTCAAAGAAAAGGGTCTTATGATTAGATGGAGAGTTGACAAGGGCTGAAATGCAAGAAGCGTTTGCGACAGATGCCAGCTTTTTGGATGGATGGGGTATACACTAAATATAGGGCAACACTACTACAACTCGTTTCTCTTTAGATTTTCTATGATGCTCCGGTAGAACCTTCTTTTATCGAAATTGGCAACAAACTCCAGGTCGAATCTCCATCCAATGAAGTTTAGATGGTCCGCATTGAAGTTACCCATGTATTTGACACCGTTTTCACCATCTTGCCACCTGGCAGAGCGCACGGGTACCAGACCGTCGTTCTCCCCTTCTTCTCTCATTATCAGGTCAAATAAGGGCCAAAGGAGGGGGGAAATCCTGGATTTTTCTTGTGAGCCGCTGTAGGTAAAATATCTTATATCATCAACGTTTTTGACCTCCTCGTTGAACCTCTTGCAACTCTCTGTGGTGAGGTCGTGAAAGGTATTTGGGTCCAAGCCAAATAACCCGCTCAGCACGCGTGTTATTCGTGTAAGCCTTTTCATGCTCCAGTCGGCCACAGGTGTGCCATGGTGGGGTGTGGCTATGGTGGTGAGCGAGGCCACCCTGTCGTTCATGCCCAGATGAGATATCATGTATCGGGCATCAAGCCCCCCCATGCTATGGGCAAGGATGTTTACTTTATCGGCCCTTGTGCTGTGGATGAAATCCTCAAGCTGGGCCTTGAGAAGAGTGGCCCTTTTCCCCACTCGAGAGAACTCTGTCGTAGTGGTTGTAACCTTGCAGCCAAGTGAACTTAAGTACTTGGCTATCCCCAGAAAGTAGGAAACAACCTTACTGTCAAAGCAAAAGAGGCCTGGGGCCAGGACGATGGGGTACTTCGTGCCCCTGGGCCTGTGCGTCCTCTTTTTCAATCGTATCATAATAGGCATGCCTAGAAGATTCCCCTTTAATTGCGCGATAATAGCATCACAAGCACCCTTTGTCTAGAAGGAATGAAGAATATTTATCGGGTTAGATGCTGCTAGGATGTCGGCCTGGCTCATGTACATCGTTCTTTCACGCCCAAAGGGCTTACCAGTCGGGGTCGTGGCCCTTCTCCAAATCCTCTAAAATCATTTTGGACTTCTTTATTATGTGTCTGTTTTCCAAGATTTCTGCGGGAAGGACGTCCTCTTGCTGGGCAGCTATGTGTCTCAAAATCTTCCTGGCCCCTGCCTTATCGCCATTCTCCCAGAGGATTTCAGCCAGGATTATCTGGCTCATCAGGAACCTGGGCTCTATTTCTACGGACTTCTCGGCGTAACCTTTTGCCTCTTCCGCCTCTCCCCTGGCTAGCAGATACTCCCCCAGGCGCATGTAAGCGCAACCATATTCACATCTCTCGTCAAGGGCTGCTGCCTTCTCAAAACCCTCTTTTATCTTGCCGCCCATTAACCCACCCCTGAAGGAGACCCTCTTTATACCCCTGAACAGTCCCAGGTTGGCTGCCTTCCAGTAATATGCCTCGGCGTTCTGTGGGTCTGCTTTTATGGCCTTCTTGGCCCAACTCTCCCCCTCATCGCTTAGCTCCAGTGTCTCATCATCGTCCTTTGCGAAGTAGTAGGCAAGCTTGAAATGGGACCGGGAGAGCTTGACACATACCCCAGAGCGTGATTTTTTGTCCTTCTTTGGAATTCCACCCAGGGCCTCCTCATATTTTTTTATGGCCGCTTCTAGGTTTTCCCTGCCTCCATTCGCATCGTGCCTTTCAGCGTAGAATTCATCCCCCTGCCTAATAGCCTCCTGCCAATCTGCTGAAACGGTAATGGAGGGGGAAATAGTGCATGTAATAAATAGTGTTAGCCAAAGTGTCTTGCTAATCGGCATAATTTCGTTTCCACCAAGGGCCTTTGGCCGTAGAACTTATTGGGTTTCACGCCTTATCCCGAAGTAGACGGAGGCAAGAATCCAAGCAGTTAGTATGTGGGAAATGAGACCAATGAAAATCAGGGCCCAAAACGGTTTATTGGCCATCGCCCCCAGGAATATGACAAACAATCTGAGGTCCCTCTTAATCAGTTTCTCGTCAAACCCCTTAGAGAGCCCCCTGGAGTATCGGAGGGCATATTCCTTCTTGACATAGCTAGACAGTATGAACCCGGCCAGGGCCATAATCCCCCCAAGCCAGGGTAGAATTCCCGGATGCCCTAGCCAGTAGCCGTATGTAATGCCTACAACTATCGCTGCATCTGCGTATCGGTCTAGGATAGTGTCAAACCACCCGCCAAAGGGTGTGCCCTGGAATTTTAGGCGGGCGACCTCACCGTCACAGCCGTCCACCACAGACGACGTCTGGACCAGCAATCCAGCAATGAAGGTATAAAAATGGCTCCCAAAGCTAAACAGAAAGGCCCCCAGAACACCTATGGCAAAGCTTGCGAAGGAGATCATATTAGGCGTCAGGGGGGTCAGCAGAAGATAGGCGGTTATTCTCTTGGATATGGAACGATTCAAATATCTAGATACATAACCGTCCTCATCGGGCTTACAGAGGCCGGCCAGCAGGGCTGTCTGGGCATACTGGAAACTCTCCTCAGTATCGACATCCAGCCAGAATTTTGACCTGATATCATGCACCCGTACCTTGCCAGACTCTATAGCAACACTAATCCCACCGGAAAGGGTATACCTGCCCCTTTCAAAGGCACGGCTAAGGGCATCAAATATAACAGGGGTACAGTAAAATATCCCTGTATCGATTCCGTTGAACGAATCTAATGTCTTGCCGATATTCTCTAATACTTCCCCCTTAAACCTGACCTTGGTGGCGTCATCCAGGTCAAAGACCTCTTTGACGCGACTGTCCACCGCCAGCACCACCCCGTTGCCCGGATGGCTGTCCTCAGACAAGTCCTTCAGGATAGAGGGTTCAAAAAGGTGGTCACACATCAAAAGATAGAAAGGGCCTTTCACATAATTTCGGCAGGCAAAAACAGAGGTGCCATTACCCTTTTCCCACTCTGGATTCTCAGCAATATCAATGGTCGCGCCGTATTTTTTTGACAACTGTTTGAGGTACGGGATTAATATCTCCTTCTCGTGTCCGACCACTACCACGAAATCCTTAAACCCGGCCTCCATGGAAGACAAAATTGTCCGCTGGATTAGACTCAACCCGTGAATCTGAACCAGGGGCTTTATTATATCTACCTGGTTGTTCTTTAATCTGCTGCCCTTTCCAGCAGCGAGTATAACGACCTTGACGGTTTCTCTTTCACTACCCTTTGTTTCATACAATGTTCCAATACCTTAAAAATTGTCACTTGCTAATTTGAGTATTTTTTCGTGCAGCCCCATATTTGACGAAGCCAACAGGCTGTACCCTGTCTGCAAATCTGCAATCTCTGTCAGTTCCTCTCCGTCCATGCCGGTGACAACCCCTCCAGCCTCACGTATCAACAGGTATGGTGCCAGGAAATTCTCAGCCGTAAGCCTGTCCCTGGCGTCTATATGAGCGTCAATCCACCCTTCTGCGACCATACGCAAAGCGGCAGTGGCACATCCAAAGCTTCGTACCCCAGCAGCCCTTGAAAGTAGCGTGGCAATGGGGGCCTGGACGTAGTAATGGCTCAGCTCACAACTGATAAAGGCACTGTTTATATCCCTGGTTCTGCTTGTAGATAGCCTGCTTTCTCTAAAAAATGCACCTTCGCCCTTTTGTGCGAGGAGGCAACGTCCGCCGGTGAAATCGCCGACCATTGCATATTCAACATTTCGAACAGAGAGGGGTGCGTCCGCTGGCAAGGCAGCGACGGCCATTCCCGAAATGGGGATTCCACGAGCAAAATTGTCTGAACCATCCACCGGGTCTAGTACCAAACGGTATTTTGGTGAACCCTTTCCGAGGACAGTCTCTCCGCTCTCTTCCGATAGCAGGGCTATCGTCTCTGTTATGTTTTTCTCAATATAGTCGTGGACTACCTTTTCCACCTGGAGGTCAAATCCGCGCTGTTTGTGTCCCTTTGGATTCCAACCCACTTCCACATGGCTCTCCCCAGGAGGACTAGCTAAGGCATCCATAACACCGGAAAATATGTTGGAGAGATGTTTCGTTAACAACATCCTTATTTAGATACTTTCTTGATGTGCCGTAACAACATCTCTATGTGCAAGACGATATTTGGGTTGCCTTGCAAACATTTTGAGCATTTCCCTTGCCTCGGAGTCGTCAAATTGCTTAACGGGGGACTTAAAAAGATAAGCGCTGGCCTGGATGATGGGCCCTGACAAGCTTCTGTCAAGAGCCACCTTGGCAGCCCTGATTGCATCTACTATGACCCCGGCGGAGTTGGGGGAATCCTCCACGGAGAGACGCAGTTCCAAACTCATGGGCACTCCACCAAACTGCTCTGCCTCTATCCTCAAGAAACAGAGCTTGTTGTCCAAAAGCCAGGGCACATAATCGCTGGGGCCGATATAGACATTCTTCGGGTCAATATCACCGCCATTCATCTGGCTGGTCACAGCCTGTGTCTTACTGATCCTTTTGCTCTCCAATCTTGACCTGTCCAGCATATTGAGAAAGTCGGTATTGCCCCCAACGTTTAGCTGGTAAGTGCATTTAACGGGCTGGCCACGGTCCTCAAAGAGCTTGGTCAATACCCTATGTATTATAGTTGCCCCCACCTGGGACTTAATATCGTCTCCCAGAATTGGAAGCCCAAATTCCCTGAATTTGTTCCTGTAGTGTTGTGAAACAAACACCGGTATAGCGTTTACAAACGCCGCTCCAGCCTCCAGCGCACAGTCAGCGTAAAAGAAGGATGTCTTCTCGCTGCCCACCGGCAAGAAGTTGACCACTACATTAACCGCGGCCCTACGAAGGATGTCTACAATCGCTTTCCTGGCCGCAGTATCAGAGTTGTGGATATTCTTCCTGGGCTTGAACCTTCTGTCTTCCTCATACAGCTCATTATGTGCAGGTATGCTGTCAATGATATAGCCCATGGAGACTGGGGTGCCAAGATAGGGCACGTCCTTGTAAAAGACCCTGGTGCAATTTGGTCGGGCAAATATGGCCTGACTCAGGTCAAGGCCCACCTTCCGCTCGTCAACATCGAACGCTGCAACATAATTGATGTCGCAGGCATAATACCCACCAAAGTTTTTTGTAATCAGTCCAGGGATGTTTGCTTCACCGTCCGCATAATAGAACCGCCCCTGCACCAATGAGCTGGCGCAATTCCCTACACCTACAATTGCTGTTCGTATTTCACTCATCTATACCCTCCTCATAAAAATATCCGTCATACGCTGTACGAGATGCTTATCGCCCTGTCCTCCTAGCGTATGTTGACACGGCATCTTGCCCTTTTCCTCATACGAGGATATGGTTCACCGGAGACCTGCACCCTAAGCATGAGACCTGTCCCCCTGAAAAATGCAGTAACATTCCAGGCCCTGTCCCTGGTTAGCTTGGGTGAACACCCTTCACCGAGTTACACAGAAACGTGTCGTGGTGAAATAAGTCCTTCGCCAGACCATGGGCCTCCTAGACGAGGCCCGGCAAAAAGGACTCCCACTCCCAGTTTGGGCTATAAGAAATGCAGCAGACCACACTCGATGAATGGACTGCCGTTTATGGCAGGGGCAGTCTCAATAACATTCATTGATCGTACCCTCCTCAGAGGCTTGAACAACCCCTTTTTGACAACCTTGCAGTATAAATGATTAACCAGGAATGTAAAGTGTAAAATGCTATTCTTTTGGCAGAAGTGTGGGGTGTGCCTAGATGCACCCTGGGGCTCCTTACCTCCACAGGCCCCTGTCCAGGCTCCTGTACTGGATGGCCTCGGAGATATGTTCCAGGCGGACCTTTTCACTGCCCTCAAGGTCTGCGATGGTGCGGCTTATCTTGAGAATCTTGTTATAGCCCCTTGCGGATATACCCAGCTCCATCATGGCCTGGTGTAGCAGCGTCTCCGCCTCCCCATCCAGCACACAGTATTCCTTTACCAACTTGCCAGACATCTGGGCGTTAGTTGTGTGTCCGTGGCCATTAAGCCTCTTGTACTGTGTGTCTCTTGCAGCCTTGACCTTATCCCTGAGCGCGGTTGATGTCTCTCCCGTCTGGTCTGATTTGAGGTCTTTGGACTCCAGGGCGGGCACCTCCACGTGGATATCTATCCTGTCTAATAGGGGACCCGATACCCTTGAGACATACTTCTGTATCTGGTGTGGTGTGCAGCGGCACTCCTTTTTGGTATGACCATAATAGCCGCAGGGGCAGGGGTTCAT
>JBHIBD010000030.1:0-23876 GCA_046758865.1 Candidatus Brocadiales bacterium
GGGTCTTGAAGCTTGGACCTGATGGTACAGTGGAGTGGCAGAAGACCTATGGGGGAGATGGTTGGGATGAGGCCGAGTCCATCCAACAGACCAGTGATGGGGGGTACATAGTGGTCGGTGGGACAGGTGCCTTCAATACAGGAGATGAGATGACTTTTGACCTTTGGGTCTTGAAGCTTGGACCTGATGGTACAGTGGAGTGGCAGAAGACCTATGGGGGGTTCGGTAAGGATGTGGCCCGTTCCGTCCAGCAGACCAGTGATGGGGGATACATTGTGGCTGGGTATACGGGGTCCTTCGGTCCAGGAGGTGAGGGGACTTTTGACCTTTGGGTCTTGAAACTCAGGCCTGATGGTTCTATGGACCCCTCTTGTGACTTTATGGGTAACACCAACGCTTCAGGAATAAGCAGCAACGCCCTAATTCTGGACTCCAGTGCAATCGTTAGAGATAGTAACGCAAGTCCACAAGACTCCTCGGCAACAGTTAAGGATACAAACGTCTCAGCAAACATCCTATGCCCATAAACTGTGGTTGAGTGAAACAGAGATTCCGCCTTTGGTGCAGTTGACCTCCTTACACTGGAATGCCTATGACCTTATCTATCTCGGCTATAGGCTTTCCTGCAGTGACCATTCTCCCCCTTCCTACTAGGACGAGAAGGCGACCTGTGGCAGGGGAGTAGACTTTATGAAAGTCCCATGAATCTGGCTCTGGATCTAGTGGGTCAGAATTAATAACACAGAGAGGGTCGCCCTCCCTTACTTCTTTCTTCGGTGTCCACTCAGTGATTTTACCGCGTACGGGAGCTATGACCAGCTCGAATCTTCCTCCTTTCTCTTGGTCCGGTTCTTCCAGGCTGGACACGAATGATCTTAGGAAGTCTTCCATATCTTCTAATTTTTGGATGATTACTGCTTCATATTCCTCTTCTTCGTACGTCATCCATTTCTCCTCAGTCACTGCTTTATCAGCAGTTTTCCAAAGTTTAAGTATCAAAAAGAGGTATTAAACGAGACTCCTGCAAAACCCTGTATAATAGTCATAATAAAAGGTAGGGGCGGGATTGCCCCGCCCCTGCAAGATTCTTCGCCTCGCTCAGAATGACATAGGGAATTTGTGGACTTTTGCAGAGTTAGTGGGGTATTAAAGATCGCACTTCTGATATCTTAAAATTTACCACATCCCTCAAAAAAGTAAATGGCTGGATTCAACAGGTTTCCACTGGACTAAACAAGTACATTAAAATGAGACCTTAGCACAAGAAAATTAGATTGACAAAACTCCGGCCTAAGCTATAATTTATTTTTAATCTTATCGAGAGTGGTGGAGGGACTGGCCCTCGGAAGCCACAGCAACCGGTCTGCCAGAGAAAAGGTGGATGCTGGTGCTAAGTCCTGCAAGGTTGGGTAAGAGCCTTGGGAGATAAGATAGAAGCTGACAAAGGCCTCTTCTTAATCCCAGGAAGAGGCTTTTCTTTTGACTCCCTCCACATACCTTGCGACCAATAGCAGTTCCACAGAAAAGGAGAATCGACATAATGGGTTTCGTCAAAGGATTAAAGTGTAGGGAGTGCAACCAGACATACCCCAAGGAGCCCATCCACGTCTGCAGCTTCTGCTTTGGACCCCTGGAGGTAGAATACGATTACGACGGCATAAAGAGGTCTCTTACCAGAGATGTGATTGCCTCCAGAGATAAAAATATGTGGAGGTACAAGGAACTCCTGCCCCTGGACGGAGAGCCCACAGTGGGAATCGAGGTAGGGTTTACACCACTCCTCAGGGCACACAATCTGGGAAAGGTCCTGGGTGTGGAGGAGCTCTATATAAAGAACGACTCGGTAAACTACCCGACATGGAGCTTTAAGGACAGGGTCGTATCTGCCGCACTTTCAAAGGCAAAGGAGTTTGGCTTCAAGACAGTGGCCTGCGCCACCACTGGCAACCTGGGAAACTCAGTGGCAGCCCAGGGCGTACAGGCAGGTCTTGAGAGCTACATATTTATGCCCGCAAACCTTGAGCAGGGAAAGACGGTCGGCACATTGGTCTATGGGACCAGGGTAATTGGCATCGAGGGCAACTACGACGGCGTCAACCGACTCTGTTCAGAAATAGCAGGAAAATACGGCTGGGCCTTTGCCAACATAAACGTGCGCCCATACTACGCCGAGGGCTCCAAAACGTATGGATATGAGATTATCGAACAGCTCGGCTGGAAGGTGCCCCGGCATATAGTCGTGCCCATGGCAGGCGGGTCGCTTATACTAAAGATATTTAAGGCCATAAAGGAGTTTAAGGTGCTTGGGTTTATATCCGATGCCAATACAAAACTCTACGGAGCCCAGGCCTCTGGCTCAGCACCCATATCCACTGCTGTAAAGAATGGCTGGGATGCTATCAGACCTGTAAAGCCCGACACCATCGCCCAGTCCATAGCCATAGGTAACCCCGCAGATGGCTATCACGCCATTAAGGCCATCCACGAGTCCGGGGGTTGGGCGGAGGACGTAACCGACGACGAGCTGGTAGAGGGCATAAAATTGCTGGCCTCAACAGAGGGCATATTCACCGAGACGGCCGGCGGTGTAACAGTAGCAGTGACAAAGAAACTGATAGAGCAGGGCCGCATACCCAGGAACGAGTCAATAGTAATAAGCATAACCGGCAATGGACTTAAGACACAGGAGGCCGTGCTTGGAAAACTGGCACAACCACAACCCATAAAGGCTAATCTGGAGGAGTTTGATGCCCTCATGGAAGGCGGTGTCGGGTCTGCCAGCCCTCTGGGAACGGAAACAGGGAGGACACTTGCTGCCGTGAAAGAGAAGTAGTATTATATATAATCTTTAAATTACGGGCGAGGCCTCTGAAAAGCCCCGCACAAGTGTCATTCTGAGGGAGTGAAACGACCGAAGTCACGCCAAAGGCGGATTCGCCTTCGGCGAAAATCTCTTGAATACACAGGAGATTGCTTCGGGACTTCGTCCCTCGCAATGACAGAATGGTTGGGTAAAGGCAAGATCACGTGTAGATGAATCGCCCCAATACGTCATTGCGGCGAAGCGAAGCAATCTCGCATTTTAGAGATTTTTTTCCGCCTGAGGCGGATGCAAGGTTCTGGTTTCACTAATATATACTTCAAGGGAGACGCGAATATGCCAGTTACCGTAAGAATTCCCACGCCGCTGAGGTCCTTGACAGGCAACGCTGAGCAGGTGCAGGCCGCCGGGTGTTCCTTAAGATATATAATAACTCACATGTATTCAAAATATCCAGGTATAAAAAACCGACTCTGCGATGAAAAGGGTGACATACGTAGGTTTATAAACTTCTACCTCAATGACGAGGACATCCGCTTCCTAAAAAATCAGGACACACCCGTTAAGGACGGCGACCGCATCTCCATCGTCCCCGCCATCGCCGGGGGTTAAGTGAAATAAATATCCCTATCCCCACAAATGCAATCGCTAATATCGTCAAAGGGTTCTTTAACCGAAACCTTCCTGACAAATTAGTAGACACAAACTACCCTGAAAAAAGCGACCGGAGCTTGCCAGTCCTATGCGTAGCTTCGGATGGCTTGCTCCGACGTGTTAAAGAAACGTGCGAGCAAGCTCGCACGCTACACAAAAAAGTGGGTGCCGCAGGGCTTCAGCCCTGCGTTAAGTCAAACGCCTAGAATTCTTTTTGTTATATCATCAATCTCTTCCAGTTCTACTTTCAACTCTTCCTTAATCAGTTTCCTGATATGCCCAATGCCTTTATAGCGGCCCTTTATAGAAGCCTTAGACATGACTTGTCTCCAACGTTTTCAACTACAAACCCTCCATCAAATCCCTGGGCATGCCGATATCGGCCACAATAACCTCACCAACGTGCTCAGGGCCTTTGGCCCGTGCAAAACCCTTCTTTGGCAATACAAAGGTCACGGTCTTTGACGCCCTCACCGCTACACCCAGGACACGACCGTCATTACAGTCAAGCCCCGATGGTATATCTATGGACAACACGGGAACACCGCAACTATTTATATCCTCTATTGCGGTCCGATAAGGCTCCCTCACCTCTCCCTCTAGCCCCGTACCCAGGAGCCCGTCTATAACAAGGTCTGCATCCTCAAGCTCTGGCAGGATTCGCCTGACATCAGGTGCCGTTAGGACTTCCTTAATCTCCAGGCCCATCTTAACGAGCGTATTAAGGTGGGTCCACGGGTCATGTGCAAAGGCCACATCGGCCATAAGGGTAAACAGATACACATCAACCTTAACACCCCGATTGTATAGATATCTGGCTGCAACGAAGCCGTCGCCGCCATTATTGCCCTTGCCGCACAATATGGCCACCCTTGGCTCAGGGGCGTCTTCCAGCATCTCCAACGCCTCCTCGGCAACCCTGCGGCCGGCGTTCTCCATCAACACAACCCCCGGGATGCCATACTCCTCAATGGCCCTCTTATCCATGTCCCTAATCTCTTCCCTTGTAACAGCCCTTGCGACATTTTTGCCCTTATCCATAAGGCTGCATTATATGGTCAAATGTCACCGATTCAATACTAAATGCAGCCCAACTCAGGCAGGGGAGAGGTGAAAAGCCCTTGACGATACGGTAATTTTTAAATAAAATATTTCTTTGAGGAGAGCTTACATGAGCAAGAGTGAATGTTATGGAAACCCAGACGTGCCAAGGATGCACGAGGTAGAGTGTACAGACTGTGGCGCCACAGTAGAGATATGGAGTGACGAGAAAGAGACCAAGTGTAAGTGTGGCAAGGTTTTTTCGTTTAAACAGATCAAGAAGCAGGCCCCCTCATAGATAGGGAGACGTTATTATGGCAGGAAAGGTAAGATGCCCAGGCAGTATGAGGTCGACCGCACCGGAAATCATCGAGCGGACATGCCCGAAGTGTAGACGCACCGTAGAGATGTTCGCCGACGAGGAGAAGACCGACTGTACGTGTGGTAATACCGTATTTAAAGACAAGGTACCTACCTGTGTGGAGTGGTGTTCGGCTGCAGAGGAGTGTCTTGGAGACGTTATAGACGTAAAAAAGGTCAAGGAAGAGGCCAAGAAGCGCGCTATAGCAGAGGGGGCTGACATCAGTTTTCCCGAAAAACTCACTGAGATGCTCAAGAAGAAGGCTGGGAAGAAGTAACCTTATTTTCTCCTCCACCCATAAATCTAATCATAATAAAAAGGGCCTGACCTAGTCAGGCTTTTTTTGTAGACCAACTGCGCCTTTTAGCAATACCCTGTAGATAAATCCCCCCTAGTCCTCAAGTGCCGTCTGCGGTTGGGCGCCTGAGATTACTGGCCATTTACCCCCCTGAAGATGAAGCTGAGGCCAGCGAAGAAGAGGCCAACCAGCACTACCTGGCGGAACCTATCCTGAGGAATCCTCTGCGCTAACTGCCTGCCCACCAGTGTGCCCACGTACGCGACAACGATAAGGAGTGGTATCAGCATAACATCCTCCCGATGTGGGTTCACGGCCCCGGTGGTGAGATATACCGGGATGCGGACCAGATCAGCCATCAGCGCCAGGCCTGCATTGGTGGCTATGTATGCATCCCTATCAAGCCCAAAAATCTGGAGGAAAACAGTACGAATGGCGCCACCTGTCCCCAGCAATCCAGAAACAAAGCCCGATGTTAACCCGCCGCATACCGCCACAGCATTACTGGGGTTTAGCGTCACTTTTGGACTAAAAAACGAGCTTAATACAAAGAGGACCAGGAAGATGCCGAAGACAAAGCGCAGGGTATCAGATGGTAGATACTTTAACAGCCACGCCCCAACAAAGCAGGAAATCAAGAGCGGGCCACCGTACAAGGGGATGAGTCTCCAGGATATATTGCCTCTGAATAGTCCCACCCTAGAGATATTGGAAAAGAAGTGGAAGAATGCAACCAGTACAATGGCCTTCTTTATATCAAAAAAGGTCGCTGCAAGGGGTGTCAGCATGGTGGCCGAACCAAAACCAACCACCGTGGCCGCAGCGGCAACAATAAAGGCAGAGATTAGAAATAGGGCAACCATCCTTTTTATCCCTTAAAACAAGCCTACAATTTGATTATAAGTTAATTTCCTTGGGGATGCTAGTTTTTAAGTCTAGTACTAAGTAGTTGATTCTATTAGGAGTTGTGGGGAGTCACCCTCCCCACAATTTCTGTCTGTTTAAGGGTTTTTTAGTGTGCTTACTTTACAATTACTTGACAATTTTCTGACGGTAAAATTTGAGTGAAATGTCAGAGCCTAACGTAGCATCTTAAACAGTGGATGTTCATATTTCTGATGTTTCAAGCCTATTTTCTCCCGGCAGGGGAGCCTATCTTTCTGGGCTAATACAGAGGTGGGTTTTAGCAGCATTCTTGATAATCAGAAATATAAGAGATTACTAGGGGTAGGGGCTTCGAGGAAGTGGGGAAAAGCATACTAGGATGGGGAGTCAAACTTTTGGTCTATCTTATAGTTCTCTCAGATGCTAGATACTACCCCAATACCCTTTGGTCACATACCTGCTACGTTAAGGGGCAAAAGCATGCCAGATGGTTGAGAACTCTTCCACCTTCTCTGTAAAATCCTTGATCTGCGAAAATAAGTCCCGCATCTTGTCGTTCATATCCAATAGTCTCTTCGCAAGGGTCCGCATTATAAGCAAAGAGAATTCAGGGTTCTTGGCTATAGCCTCCTTGAATGCCTTTTCGTCCAGAACCCAAAGGGCACAGTCCTTTGTAGCCAGGGCGTTGGTAGAGTGGGGCCGTCTTGTTAACAGGGACATTTCTCCAAAGAACTCATTTGGCCCTAAGGTGGCAAGGTTCATATCCTTGCCCGACTCAGGAACCCCCTTTAGGATTTTTACCGTCCCCGATTCAATAAAGTACATGCCATAAGAAGCGTCCATCTCGGAAAAGATAAAGTTGTTGGCACGAACAAAGACCCTCTTGGCGGGAACATTTTTGATATATTTGTCCACTAATGTCTTCATCTTCTCTCTCCCATTGAAGGTATTAACAAAATCTCATTTTCTAGCCTCTTTTCTCCCGGGTAGTCTGTTAAAAAAGCTCCCTCAGGTTGTCCTCTGACACATATCACCCAACCCCTAGCTTTCGTCTCTGAAGCCTTCTGTTATTGACATAGTCTCTAAGCCTCGGCAAGGCAGACAAAAAGGCCTAGAATGGCAGAGAGTATCGGCGTAAGGGGCTAGCCAGGAGATGGTTTTTCTGCAAACGTACTTATATATAGAATAATTGAATTTATTGCGTCTTCGCTCAATGTGAGGCCCCAGGGAGGACAGAGGGGAGAACCGCCCACGCTTGCTGAGCCCTCAGAAATAGCCTTGACCAGGTGGTCATTGGGCGCCTTCAGCCTGGTGAGGTCTGCTGGCCTGGGATCGAGGTTAAAGGCATTGAAACCATCTCCCTTGCCTCCCCCACCATGACATACCTCACAATAATAGTTGTAATACTCTCTGCCCAACAGCTCAATGTTGGTCAGCCCCGAGGTCATCTCCCTCAGGGCTTCCCTTAAGGGGTCGGGTTTCTCTTCTGGCAGGGCGGCCCTTCGTATTGCTTCTGGTGAAAAGACCTTCATTCCCCAGAGGGAGGCCCCTACGGAAAGAACAAAGATGATGGATATCGCCGCAATAAGGGGTATCCTGGGTAACCTCTCTGGTATATTGCCTGTCTCTCTTGGTTCTTCCATAATTATTTTAAACCTTCAACCACCATGAGACACGACTATTCCTCCACTGCTGCTAATTCTTTCGCCTTCTTTTCTCCCCTACGGGTCATTAGATAGGCAGTGAGGGCCCTGGCCTCCTGTTCGGAGAGACCGTAGTTGGGCTGAATGGTCCAGGGTTCATAGAGCTGCGGGTCTCTCAGAAAGGCATATATCCAACCCGCCATTAACCTCTCTCCCACTTTGTCTAAAGTAGGTCCCACAAACCCACCTTTACCCTCCACGATATGGCAGGCCCCACAGCCCTTTTCCTCAAACAGGGTCTTCCCCTGCTGGGCCTCTTGCTCCGTAAGGGTAGAGCCCAGTGTATGGGAGATGGTGTTATCAATGCTTACGGTCTTGAAGAACTCGGTCAAGAAGTCTACCTCTTGGGGGTCCATCTTCAGGTTCAGCATCCTCTCCTTGAGGATAGGCCTGAGGCTGTATGGGAGGCCAAAGTAGTCTCGGAGCCAGTCCCTTTGGACCTGAGAGCCCTCCATATCCAAGGGGTGAGTAGAGACCCAGCCACCGTTACCAAAGACCACGTGGCAACTGCGGCAGCGGTACTTATCCACAATTCTCCCAAACTCACCTGGGGACTCTGGATAGTCCTTAATGGTCTTAGCCGAGACCCCGTGTATGCCCCCATGGGGTAAGGGATAAGGGGGGTTTGGGTAGCGGGGGCTTTTACCCCCAACCAGATACTTCTCGTGCTCAACCAAATACTCTTTGGGTATCTCATCGCCGGCATCGCTCAAGAGGGCCACCGTTATCATGACCGCCTCCGCCTCTGTGAGGGGGAAGTGGGGCATCTTGCCCTCCGGGGCCAGGGCCCTGGGGTCCCTGAGCCTCAGGAATACCCAGTTGCCCACATATGGCTCTATCTTGGATTTATCTACCTCCCCCCATTCCAGGGTCTCTTCATCCATCAGGGCAAATTCCTCCAGGGGTCGGCCTGTTCTTCCCTGGGGCTCCACGTCAGAGCGGGGGTGGCAGCCTGTGCAGCCCTTGTCCAAAAACAGCACCTTTCCCCTGGCGATTCGCTCCTTCTTTGAGAGCTTGAGGGCCTCCTCAGCCTCCTGGAAGCCCTCCGGAGGCTCCAATGGTTCTGCCTCATACTCATACCACAGGTGGTCTATCACGGATATTGCCTGCTCCGGGGTAAAGCCAAACTGGGGCATCTTGGTCTTGAAATCAAAGTAATGGGTCTTTCTCAGCCAGTTGTAGGCCCACTTGCGGCTTACCTTGGTGGTAATCAGTTCCAACTCCGGACTTATATAACCACCCTTGCCTTCAATGGTATGGCAGGTAACGCAGCGAGATTCCCGGAAAATCAGCCCCCCTCTATCGGGGTCACCCTCCGGGGGCGGTTCCACCAGGGCCTGACCGTCCTTAGAACTTAGCAGGAATTCTGCCAGACATAGGATGTCCTCCTTGGTGAGGTCGAATCTAGGCATCCTGGGCCTGTTAAACTCCTCCACAGGGTCGTAATCCCTGGGGTTATTAAGCCATTGGAGGAGCCAGGTCCGATTGACCTTGTTACCCAGCCTGTCCAGGGGCGGAGCCACCTTCTCGGAATCATCATCCCCCAGGTCTTCAAAAAGGCGAATTTTATGACAGCCAGAACAGCCAGATTTTTCTATCAACTCTCTGCCCTTGGTCAGTAAGGGGGCATAAGGAACGTTTTTGCTGAGGTGGCACTTCCCACAAGAAGACTGCAAAAGGTATCTGGGCAGCACTCCCCTGGGCCAGGGCCTGTCTCGGTGCTTGCCATGAATCCTTATGGACTCATGGGCGGCATTCATGTAATCGGTGGACAGACCCTGCCCCTCATGGCAGATGGTGCACCCAAAATCCTGGACTTCGTGCCAGGAGAGAAACTTGCCAGGGTGGCCACCGTAGGGCTCGGGCTGGCCCACCATGGCCTCATTTTCTATGGCCCGGTGGCAGGTGACACAGCGGTCCACCCTCCGGAAGTAGTCTAGCTGTATCTGCTGAATCTCCTTGGGCCTGGTCTTTATTTGGGCATAGACCATGCTCAGCACCTTGCGCCTCTCTTCCAGCTTCTCCCGCCTCGGACCCTCTGCCTGGTTGATTTCCATCTCCAGGGCATCCAGCTCGGACTCCAGGCTCTTTAGCTCCAGGCGTTTGGCAATGGCCTGGTGGTGCTTCCACTCCCTCAGGTATTCGTGGATACACAGCCAGCCTATGGCCAGGACCAGGGCTGTTCCCAGTCCGGCGAACCACACATAGTGGACAAGACCTATTGATGAACGTCCCATCTCTGTATTGTCTCTACAAGAGGCCTCAGATGCTGAACCACGGGGTCTTTATAATGTACTTGATGTTGAACATCAGCCGGAGGGGTATTTTCAAAAAGAACCCAAACATGCAGAGCACGAAGAACATGGTGACAAAATACCTGGTGGGTCCAAGGGTGCGATAAAACCTGCGGGCAAAGATAATGGGCAGGCCCATGCCCAGCCCCATGTAGGCCAGTATCGCAGTCCCCCCTATATATAGGGGTAGGACCACCCCTCCTGGGGATATTAATGGCTTGTGTACCTCCCAAGACTCCCAGGGCATGTACACCAGCCAGGCAGGACCCCGGAAATAATAACCAAAGATTATCAGGGCAAACCAGGCAAATACCCCTATGCTAAATATGGTAGCGGCAAATGGTCTCTCCTTTATACCGGAGTAACTACCCACCCCCCTCAGATTTCTATCCACATAGGGGATGACTGAAAGGCCTATTATTATCAATGTTGGGGCCATCACCCCGGCAATCCAGGGGTCAAAGTACACCAGCATCTCCTGAAGGCCAACGAAGTACCACGGGGCCTTGGAGGGATTGGGGGTCTTGCTGGGGTTAGCCATCTCCTCCAGGGGGGCATTGATGAGTATTGAGACTATTATCAGCAGCAGGCTCATCAACATCAGGCAGATGAGCTCTTTGAATACCAGGTGGGGGAAGGCAAGGAGTTTGCCTGGCTCATCTGGCTCAACAGGTTTTGCCCGTCGCTCCGGTTTGACCTCCTTAGGACCGGTCTTCTCTGTCACTTTTACAGCCTCTGTATCTGATTTCTGCATACAGTCCTCACTTATTGAAATCTCTACAAAAATCCCAAAAACGACAGGGTAATGAGGCCTCTGCAAAAGTTACCCCAATACCGTGTGTCATTCTGACCCGCCTAAGGCGGGGAAGTCGCGCAAAAGGTGGATTCGCCTAGGCGAAAATCTGGTTTTTGTAGCGTCTGGTCTCCGTACCAGACGTCTTTTTCTTCCACGTCCGATGCAGAGATCGGACGCTACGGCTTCACTTCCCCAGAATGATTCGCCTAAGGCGGATACAAGGTTTTTCAGAGGTCTCATAATCTCTCTTCTATGTTAAATCTGACTCTTGCAGAGGTACCCTTATAGGGGCCCAGAAATCCCCCCGTCCTTCCTTATCCTCCAGAAGTGGACGCCCATGAGCCCGGCTGCTGAGAGGGGCAGGAATATGCAGTGGAGCACATAGAACCTCAGCAGGGTATTGCCGCTTATATCCTCTGAACCCCTGAGATAAAAGCATATGTCGGTGTCAGCCGGCAGCACGGAGAAAGGGCCTTCAGCGCCCAGGATGGGTGTGCCCTTGGCCATGTTGGTGCCCACCGTCACCGCCCACAATGAGAGCTGGTCCCAGGGCAACAGATACCCGGTAAAGCTCAAAAGCAGGGTCAGCACCAGGAGCTGTACCCCTATGACCCAGTTGAATTCCCTCGGTGGTTTGTATGAACCAGTATAAAAGACCCTGCACATGTGGAGTATTACTGCAAGCACCATAGCGTGACCCGCCCAGCGGTGCATGTTCCTCAGAAATAGTCCAAAGGTCACCGCAAATTCCAGGTCTTTCATGTCCTGATAGGCGTACTCTAGGGTGGGCCGATAATAGTACATGAGCAGTACCCCGGTGATGGTCTCTATTACAAACATAAACAGGGTTATTCCACCCAGGCAGAAGGTGTATCTGACCTTTAGGGCATGGGTCTTCACCTTTACAGGATGGAGGTGTAGAAGAAGGGTATTTAGGGTGGTAAGTACCCGATTCCTGTCCGTAGTGGGCCAGCCCTGGCGGAAGACGGAGCGCCAGACCTGTGTTTGGACGACTCTGTCCTTGGCTTTTTTTACCTTTTCTTCCATGGTTTACACTGGTAACAGAAATTTGCCCTCTTCCCTGACGCCCGGTCTGTCCTCCTTAACGGACTTGTCCACTATAATCTGACCGTCGGTGGCAAAGCTCACCCCCAGCCTCCACAGGGGCCTGGGGGCGGGGCCTCCCACCACATCTCCTTCCAGGTTGTAGTTAGAGCCGTGGCAGGGACATTTAAAGAGCCGTTCCTCTGGCACCCACCTGGGGGTACAGCCCAGGTGCCGACATATGGCCAGAAAGGCGTACATCCCCTGGGCGGTCCTGACTAGCCACACCCTCTGCTCAGCCATCCACTTGGTGCTGACCGTGTCCACGGGGTACTCCTCCGGAAAGCCGGCCCTGAACCTCTTGGAAGGGCCGAAAATGACCTTGGGCTTGTAAAAGTCTATAAAGGTCAGTAACGTGGTAATACCCGCCACGAACAGGAAACCTGCCCATCCAATAATGAGAAGCATCCACCTCCTGGAAAGTGTGTCCAGGACGGTGTAAACCACCTCTTTCTCTCTATGGGACTCCCTGCGCTCTTTCCACTTCAGCCTCATACCTGCACTACCTCAGTAAAACTAATGCCCATGAAAGACTAGCCTTTATGAAGTCCAGTCCGCCTGAGGCAGACCGCTGGGGGTTCTCCATTGTTTGTGTCAATGGACTCCAAAATTTTATGCTTTGCAGAAGTCTTTATTTCTTCTTTTTCAGCTTGAAGTCTGCCTGTACGTTTCCACCCTCCGTAACCTCAATCTGCTGTGATACGGTCTTGTACTTCTTGTTCCAGACACTCAGGGTGTAGGAACCCGGGGGTACATTCTCGATGGTGTAATTCCCATCTTTATCGGTCTTGGCGAAGCAAGGGTTTTGGAGCACTACCACGTACCCCTCCATCTCAGTATGCACGTTGCAGAGGAGGGCCGCTGAGCCAACCTTATCAAAGGTATACGTCTTTATCTCTCCCGGGGGCCAGGTGCCGAGGTTAAACTTTTCGGCTATCTCATCTGGTGAAAACACATTATGCAGCACATCATCGTGGTTCAAGAATTCCACCGTGGTTCCCTTCACTATTGGGAGGACGTGAGGGATGAACACCAGACCCTCTTGGTCAATCCTGGCCCCCCCTGTGGGTGAATGCTCACCAGCTATATTCTCTATGTATACCACGCAGTCCTTTTTGTACTTGGACCTGGGGGCCGATACAGTTCCTGAAATAGTCCCTCCCGCAGAGGCTGCAAGAGGGAAGACTATTGACACGGCTAATGTACACCCGAGATACGACCAGAGTTTCTGTAGCTTCATTTGCCCTGTCCTCCTAAGCCTAGTAATATTAATATCCTAGCATGTCGAAATCTTTTTAAACCTCCAGAAACAAAACAGCGCGTTGTACGAGACCTCTAGAAAATACAAGGCAAAGTAGTCATTGCGAGGTATTCCGTCGCCTACGGCTAAGGATACCGAGGAGCGAAGGTGACGAAGTAATTTTATGTTTCCTGGCTAAAACCGCTTACGAGATTGTTCGCCAAAAAGATAGGCGAATCCGCCTCTGGCGTGACTTCACTTCGCTCGCAATGATGACCCGCAGCATTGCCATGCAGTCTTTTGTATCTTTGTAGAGGTCTCTGTACATACCTTCTTCTCTTCTTCAATTCACCGGTGCAATCCCGGCATTTACCTCTTTTGGATGGGTAGTCTTACCTTCCACCACAAACACGTCAGGCTCCATCTGCATGCGCCTTATCCACGACTTCTCCCAGGGGGGCATCCAGTAGAGCTTATATTGTCCCGGAGGCACGTCATTAAAGAGATATGTGCCTTCGTTGTCTGTAACGGTTTCTAGCACCTGCATGTCCTCAACGGGACTGTAGCTCGCAAAAAAAGCACCCTTTCTTGAAAGAAGGACTATTTTCACTTTACAGCCCTGGAGGGATTTGCCTCCTTTCATAATCTTCCCTTCCACCCTCCCCAGGTTCTGTTTCTTTACAAGTTCCTCCTCTGCTTTTTGCTCCTCCTTTATTTCATCTTTTACTTCACCTTTTAGTTCCCTTATTATCTGTTCTTTTAGCCACTTTAAGGATTGCGCCGTTTGGGTGGAAGGTTCAGGAATGTCCTCGGCGGTCCCAGGCGCATCCTTACTTTCTTGCAGGCCTTTCTGGAAGAATACCTTGACTGAAGCTATCTCTTCCCTGGGTATCGTGAGCAAAAGCGTCTGGTCTGTAAACTCCTCGATCTTACACCGTATCTCTCTTTCGGTATTGACAATGGATATAAGGTCCGGATATCCCTCTTCGTCCCCCATGCTGTAATTCATGGACAAAACTTCGTCCTTGGAGACAACGATACACACGCAATCGTGTCTTACCTCAAGGACCTTTGCGTTTATCCCTCTGTCAACACCGTTAAAAAAAACCATATCCCCAAAAACAGCAGGGGGGGTAAGAAGAGGAACCACTAAAAATAATACTCGGAGGCCGTGAGCAATCATAACTCCTTACCCCTTACTACCAAAAGACATACACCTTCCCCCCTCCCTTGATGGAAGGGGGGAGGGGGAGGGTGATGTTCACCCCCACCCTTGCCCTCCCCCGTCGAGGGGGAGGGGGTGTGTTCGATTTATCTACCTCGTGCGTGACCTGCACGATTGTCATTCTGAGGGAGTGAAACGACCGAAGAATCTCCAAAATACCAGATTCTTCGCTACGCTCAGAATGACAAATAATGCAACGCTTGTCACCCTGACCCGCCTGAGGCGGACATCGTGCCCCTTCGTGTCACCCTGTCTATACAATCCCAAAATGCCACATCCATCCCCAGATGGTGGGTGTCGTCAATTGCTGGAGCGCGGGGTTCGCCCAAAGGTGAAATGACCTAGGCACCCCTCTGGCAAACCTCAGCGAAACGTCAACCGCAGTACAAGCTCCTTATCTACAAGACCCCTCCCTAGAAGTCTATCTCTATAGCCGTCCTCCAGATCTCATTATTTGGAGTGATGTTTCTCAGGTTTTCTTCTGACCAGGAACCACCCAGTAAGACCTTTGTGTTGGCCCTTAACATGACCGAGAGGTCGAAACTATAGCGGTGGAAGGCGTCTGTGTCCATGACATCGTAATTGGGGTCTACGTACTCCCAGCGGAAGGCAGGGACCAGCCACGGGAGGGCCACATAGTCCACCTCAGCAGTATAGATGTTTACGTTGAAGGTATCACCCTCCTGCGACCCCATAGTGACAGACTGGTCGGTCCTGTCTCTGAAGAACGTAGCACCACCGAAGATGTTGAAGTCATAGAGGAAGAAGTCCATCTCTGCACCAAAGCGCCAGAAACGGTTGCCTTTGTTCTTAAAACTGCCCTCCAAATCCATCAGGTTGCGAAAGTAGCCCTGTGTGCCTCTATAGACAAAGGCGGAAATCTTTGGCGTAAATTTCTCGTCTCGCCAGTTCTTGGTAGAGGTGAGGGGCTCTTCTGAAACACCGCCCAACACACCCATGCCGCCCAACTTATAGGAGAGCCTGACATACCAGTCCTTGGCATTGTTGATATCGAAGGCGTTAGCTGCGCCCTCCCACTCTTCGCCGACCTGGGTCGCTATACTGCCTGGCATGCCGGATACGCCCTTGAATGGCCCGAGGGCGCCGCCTACCTCGCCGTTTACCAGGCCTACGGCCCATTCAAAGCCGCCTCTGCCTCCAGGGCCATTCATGGCACCGAAGAGCTCAATGCCCTTCTGGTTAGGCGAAAAGCCAAAGAAGTTACCAGTCGGGACAACGGGGAATATGTCGGCAAGGTATGGCCTGATCCTCAAGATCCTGCGGTGATTGGAGAAAGGCACCGCCCTGGGCTCAAACTGGCCAAAGCGTATATTAAGGAAGCCGGGGGTCCAGTCAAAGAACTGGGGTGTATAGATGCCAAACCACCTGTCAATATTGGTCTTGCTCTCCTCAAAGGCCCCCTCATTCTCAAAGAGTGCCAAGACACCAAACCACGAAAAGCTCTCCCCAAGGGTGCCGCCAGTAAAGAGCTCTATCTCTCCGATGCCGTTAAATGCGGTCTCACCCTTGTTTATCTGGGTCTTCTTCGTAAACTCGGCATCAAAGCCTATGCCAACGGGGGGCATGCCAGGAATGTCTGTGGGCCACATAGCATCAAAAGGAAAGAGCCTTTTCCATGGCTCCGCGCCCATTACCACCGGTTCGTCTTTTACGTATATCTCGTCCTCAGGTGGAATCCTGTAGCCCCTGGCCCTGAAGGCCCTTCCAAAGGGATTTAGCTTGGGCCAAGCTATCCAATGGCATGTGGTGCATGACGTCTTGTACTTCCTTGCAAAGGGTGGGACTGCATCGGCACTTCTGGAAAAGAGCGTCACCGGCACAAACATGATGCAGACAAAGACAAGTCTTAAGAACAACTTCATAGACAGCTCCTTTCTGGTCTTAAGGGGCCAAAAAAGTTGACTTGGTTGACCTCCCTGTCTATATCTCATTATCTTCTCATTTTTATATCTCTGCAAAAGTTGCCAGGCGAATCTCATGCCACTGGCAGTTTGCCCTCTAACACCATGAGGCCTCTGAAAAATGCAAATGTAGCTGTCATTGCGAGGAGCGAGAGCGACGAAGCAATCTCATTAGTGGTTGTAACTAAACAACGCGAGATTGCTTCGCTTCGCTCGCAATGACAGATTGTTGCATTATTTATACGTCCTTTCTTCACTCTGCAGAGGTCTCACCATGTTAATCATGCCTTTACACAACACAAAAATGTACGATGAATTCCCTCCCCATGAAATAGCAAACTATTGAGAATTCGTCCTCCTCGAAGTTTGGCTCTTGACTGTTACTGGTGTACCGTGCAACACAAGAAGACGCCTAAATTCAACGCTTATCTTCCATCACATCAACCACTGGCAGTTTTGCAATACAGAGCCAGAAATTCTCGATATACTTCACTACTTCCATGAATTCATCCAGCTCAACCGGTTTGGTTATGTAGCAGTTTGCTTGGAGGTTGTAGGCCTTAAGTATGTCCTCTTCGGCCTTTGAGACGGTCAAGACCAGCACCGGGATACGTTTCAGGTCCTCGTTAGCCTTAATCTCTCCCAGCACATCGCGACCGTCCTTCCTGGGCATATTCAGGTCAAGTAAGATGATGTCCGGGCGCGGTACCTCGGCGTACTTGCCCTCCTTATGCAGAAAGGACATGGCCTCTACACCGTCATTGGCCACACTCAGGTTGTTTGATACCTTGCTCTCCTTGAGGGCCTCCTGCATCAGGCGCACATCGCCGATATTGTCCTCCACCAGTAAAATCTCAACAGGTCTGTTAGGACCCTGACCGCCGACACGACCCCCTCCTTTCTTCGGATATTGCTTAAACCATGCCCATTCGCCGAATAGTTCCTCTACCGAAATTCCTACTACTCGTGCTATGTCTTTTTGTACGGAAGGTGTGTACCTATGTCCGTTTAAAACTAAAGATATATCATATTTGCTCCTGCCTGTGGCCGCCGCAATCATCTTCTGCGTCCAACCCTCCTCGAAAAGCCTCTTTTTTACCCTAGTTAGCCTCATAATCTGAACGGCCCTGCCGTAACTCATTCCTTAACAAAACTTTTATTTTGACTACAGTACTGCAAACTTGTTTACATTTTATGCGCCGATTACTTTAACTCATCTGTATATTTTGTCAAGAAAAAAATGTAACTCGTGTAATAAGCATGACATACAGACACCAGCGGGCCTACAAATCTCAAAAGTAAACAAGTTGACAATACAGAGACCAGTGGTATAATTTTCTACGTTGTCCTAGATATTCCTTGATTTGGGGAGCTTTGTACTGAAAATAGCTGGCATTAATCATTTGCCTGCCAAGGGAAACCTTACAGATTCCAATCTGCACGCAAACATAGCCTGATAACACATAGGAAAAAGTTTTTGAATAAAAAGTCTCTCCCTGGTGATAGGCACTCACGTAGGATATCAAAAA
Organism: Candidatus Brocadiales bacterium; assembly: GCA_046758865.1. Classification (GTDB taxonomy): domain Bacteria; phylum Planctomycetota; class Brocadiia; order Brocadiales; family Bathyanammoxibiaceae; genus JBHIBD01. Next base: position 17,874 of record JBHIBD010000030.1, read on the forward strand.
TGAACGCATTCCAGTCGGTCAGGGGCAGATTACTCACGTTCGTTCTTTGCATCTCGCTCATACCCATTGCCATAATCACGACGGTATACTACCTCAACGCCAGGAGTACATTGAAGAAACAGACATTAAAATGGCTGACGGCGGTTGCAGAGTCAAGGAGGCTTCACATCCTGTCTTTTATGACGGCGGAGGAGAATCGGGCAACGGTCTTCAGCTCCGATAGGTTTACAAGAGACAGCCTGGAGATGATAAACCATCGGGGTCCCCGCGCTAAGCTGGCCGTTGAAGAACTCAACAGACACCTCCGGTTGAACAAAAAACCCCTGGACAGGAACATTGTTGAGGTATCCGTCATAAACATGGACGGAGTGGTCGTCTCCTCTACTAATGAAGAAGTGATAGGGACGGATGTGTCTCGTGACCCGGATTTCACAGAAAGTAGCAGAATGGGCACCCGAGTCAAGCAACCCTTCCATTACCCTCGAGCGGGAGCAGATTGCTTCTCTGTCTTCACCCCTCTGGTCTCTAAACATATCCATGAACAAATAGGTGTCCTGGTTAACATTGTCAAGCTAGAGGCCTTGAGCGATATCACATGCGAGTGGGCCGGGATGGGAGAGACCGGAGAGGTTTATCTGGTCAATAGGGACGGGATAATGCTCACTGAGTCGAGGTTTATAGAAGGTACACCCCTCAGGCAGGTAGTGGATACCGAGCCGATTCGCAAAATTGCCGAGGAGGGGCAAGAAATGACCGACATCTATCCCAACTACAGGGGTGTGCCTGTTATTGGCGCCTCTTTGTATCTTCCCGAATACGGCTGGACGCTTCTAACAGAGATAGATAAGGCAGAGGCTTTTGCGCCTATAAAGACACTGAGTATTGTTGCACTAATAGTAGGGGTTATTAGCGCCGCCGCGGTTACCAGTTTGGGGTTTATCCTAGCCATTTCAACCTCAAGGCCTATCATGAAATTGACGGACGCGACGAGGAGATTTGCCGGCGGAGACCTAGAAAGCAGGGTCAAGATAACCCGCAAGGACGAGATAGGCGAACTAGCAGACAGCTTCAATGAGATGGCCAAGGAACTGCAAAGCCTCACCGGGTCGTTGGAACGGCGTGTAGCCGAGCGCACAGCGGAGCTGAAGGAAATGATGGCAGATTTGGAACGTTCCAATGCCGAACTGCAGCAGTTTGCGTACGTGGCCTCACATGACCTGCAGGAACCACTGCGCATGGTAGCTAGCTACACACAACTTTTGGCACGGCGCTACAAAGGCAAACTTGGTGCCGATGCCGATGAGTTCATCGCCTTTGCTGTAGATGGGGCGATCAGGATGCAGAGACTTATTAATGACTTGCTGGAGTATTCCCGTGTTGGCATGCGCGGCGAGCCCTTCAAACCAACTGACTGCACGACTCTCTTTGACCAAGCAGTCACCAATCTGCAGGTAGCTATTGAGGGAAATGGTGCGGTGGTGACTCATGACGCCCTGCCAACCGTGATGGCTGACGCCGTGCAACTCGGTCAAGTATTCCAGAACTTAATCGAAAATGCCATCAAGTTTCGCGGTAAAGAACAACTGTATATTCACGTCTCGGCCGAGCAAAAGGGAAATGAATGGGTCTTTTCCGTACGTGATAACGGTATTGGAATAGAGCCTCAGTACTTCTACCAAATCTTCATCATGTTCAGGCGTGCGCACGACAAGACAGACTATCCAGGCACAGGCATTGGCCTGACCGTTTGCAGGAAAATTGTGGAGCGCCACGGTGGGCGCATCTGGGTAGAGTCAGAGCCAGGAAAGGGCTCAACATTTTATTTTACGATACCCAAAATGTAAATATATAGAGCTTCAGTTCACTCGGCTTAAGTGCTTGTAAGATTGGTAGCGGCGGCAGGACTCGAACCCCTGACCCGCGGCTTATGAGTCCTTTTAGAACTGGTTACCACTTTTCCAGTCTGATACCAATATAACATCCCTTTGTATCATATTTTGATTATAAGAAAATATATGCTATTATTAAAACTAATACCTATCACCTTGAGAAATACACGTCAGGAAAGCCATGGGCTCTACACGCTTGCGACGTACCTGGATTCCGATTATTCCCATCACGGTGGGTCTCATCCTGCCCTATCTTGCCACCTATCTAGACGCCTCCCTACCAGAGGTTCCACTTGGCCCCCTGCAGTTAGTGGGGATTCCAGTATTTCTGGGGGGAATTGTACTCGCTATAAACAGCGCACGACTTATCTACACCCAGGAACAATGGGATAAAACACCTACCCCCACAGGCACACCACGGCACCTTATAGTATCGGGCCCGTACCGTTATGTCAGAAATCCTATGCTGCTTGGGATGCTCCTGATAGTCTGCGGAGAGGGATTGTATCTCCGGTCGCCTGGAATTTTCTCTTACCTGACCGCGTTCTTTGTCTTCGTCAATTTTGTCATGGTCCCTGGCGAGGAATGCAGGTTAGAGGAGCACTTCGGTGAGCCTTACCTACGATACAAGTCGAAGATACGCCGCTGGCTACCCACCACATCACCGTACAAAAATAACAAATAGGTCAGGAACTTATTACCTTGTTCCGGTAAGTTCTTTTTGGGAAAAATAACCTTAGCCGCCGCATCCCGCCCATTATAGTACAACCCACCGTAACGCAATTGACATCTGATACGATTGCCACTATTATTGGATTAAGAAAGCTTACTAAAATTAACCAGGTGACAGAGAACCCACTTATACAGTAACGGGGCTGCGCCGCTGCCCAAAAAGACAAGACGGAATGGTCTTTAGGAGGACCCTTAGGTTGGAAAACAACATTGTAGTAGCTATCACAGGGGCAAGCGGGATGGTATATGCCCGCAGGTTGTTGCAGGTCTTATGTGATAATGGCATACAGGTCCACCTCAGCATCTCCGAGGCGGCCCTAATTGTTATAGGGCAGGAGCTTGGGCTTGAACTTGATATAGACAACCCCGATATAGACACACTTGTGGGGAGACCAAACTGCCCCATATGGTACTATAAGGTCACACAGCTAGACGCACCTCTGGCCTCTGGAAGCAGTTTTCCTACAGGAGGCATGGTAATAGCGCCCTGCAGCATGAATACCCTAAGTGCCGTTGCAGGCGGTCTGGCCATAAACCTCATCCATCGTGCGGCCAGTGTCGCCCTGAAGGAGGGACGGAAGCTTGTCGTAGTACCCAGAGAAACACCCCTTACTGCGATACACCTTGAAAATATGCTAAGGCTTTCCAGGGTAGGGGCTTGCATACTACCCGCCATGCCTGGTTTTTACCACTATCCCAAGGAGCTGGGTGATATTGTTGACTTCATAGTTGCAAAGATACTCGATTCCCTCCATATAGAACACAACCTCCTTATACCAAAGGAAAAAGACGTACCGCCTTACCTCAGACGCACGCCAAGGAAGTAAGTACGTAAGGCATCCTATCCCGTCGTGTTATTATGTTTTAGTTCTTGCTCAATGTCTTAATTTCATTATAATTATTACCAAAACTGGTATTCACTCCTCAGGAAATACGATATGGATAACCAACAGGCACAAAAGGAGGGCAGGGGAATAGGCTTCTGGGCGGCTGCCTCTATTGCAATCTTTTTCCTCCTTTGCACCCTCTTTCTTCTAGCAATGCTAATAGGGAGCTTCACGGCCTGGAAGTCGCTTATTACTGGCAAAGAGGCACTGGAAGAGAAGTACGTTGAAGAGATAATAGAAGGGAGCGGTGACAAGAAGATAGCCCTTGTGCCTATCAAGGGTACAATAAAGACTGCGTCTGGCGTATTACTCCCTGACGATACAGGAATAGTAGAAAACTTTAAGAAACAACTAGAGCACATCAAGAAAGATGACCAGGTAGAGGCAATTTTGCTACAGATAGAAAGCCCGGGAGGAGAAATAACTGCCAGTGATATAATATATAACGAGATATTAAGGTATAAAGAAGAGAAGAAAAAGAAAGTGGTAGTACTGATGGGGGACGTCGCTGCCTCAGGGGCATATTACATCTCGGTAGCAGCAGATATGATTGTCGCACACCCCACTACCATAACAGGCAGCATAGGGGTAATACTGCCCCTTATAAATATATCAGAACTTATCCACAGGTACGGCGTAGAGGACAAGTCTATAGCCTCAGGTGCCATGAAGGACTTAGGCTCACCCACACGGCCAATGCGACCGGAGGAAAAGGCGGTACTTGAGGATATAATACAGGATATGTACAAGAGATTTACATCCGTCGTCTCCACTGGCAGAAATATGCCGGTAGAGGAAGTAGAGAGGCTCGCCGACGGAAGGATATACACTGCCCAGCAGGCCCTCGAGAACGGTCTGGTAGACCAGCTAGGCTATCTCTCTGACACCATAGAACTCACAAAGGAGTTAGCAGGGTTAGACGAGGCACTGGTCATCAAATATAAGAGAAAATGGCACCTGGGTGACCTCTTAAAGGTTGCACAAGAAATCTCCTCCCCTGGCGCACATCACCTCCTCGAGTGGCCAAGGACGGAGTTCCCCAGGCTCATGTACCTATGGTTGCCCGGATTCACGCAGGGTATCACAACCCGCTAACATCACACTAGATACACTGTGTCAGATACAACTCCTGAGGTGAGCCTGTCTTGGTACACACGGCACAACCAGCGCTATAGAGGCATAGATTCTTGAAAATGGTAAGAGTACGCTTTGCACCCTCCCCTACAGGATTCTTGCATTTAGGCAACGCAAGGACCGCCCTATTCAATTGGCTCTTCTCCAGACACACCGGTGGAACCCTTATCCTCAGGATAGAGGACACGGACGTGGCTCGCTCTGACCCTAAATACACAAGAGAGATCATGAAGGACCTGCGGTGGTTGGGTATCGACTGGGATGAAGGGCCTGATGTAGGAGGCCCGTATGAACCCTATATCCAGTCAGAGAGACTGGAATCATATCGGAAATTATCCGAAGGACTACTCCGAGAGGGCAAGGCGTATCCCTGTTACTGCACCCCTGAAGACCTGGCCGCCCGACGCAAGTCAGCAAGAGCAAGGGGAAAGGCCCCGCGCTACGACAACCGCTGCCGTACACTATCGGAAAAAGAGAGAAAGACCTTTGAGGCAGAGGGTCGGCCTGCCACGCTACGCTTCATTGTACCCGACAAAATAATAACAGTTGAAGATTTAGTGCGCGGCCGATGTGAATTTAATCTATCACTGTTCGGGGACTTCGTCATCATGAAGCCGGACGGCACCCCCTCATTCCATTTCGCAGTAGTTGCGGACGATAGCCTGATGAAGATTACCCACGTAATAAGGGGAGAAGACCATTTGACCAATACGCCACTCCACATACTCCTCTTTGAGGCACTGGGTTATAAGCCTCCCTTCTTCACCCACCTGCCCCTTATAAAGGGAGAAGAGCACGCTATCCTTAGCAAGAGGCTGGGTGATTTTTCTATTAAAAACTTTAGAAAACTCGGATACCTGCCCGAGGCCCTGGTTAACTACATGCTACTCCTCGGCTGGTCACACAGGGAAAAGAAGGAAAAATACACCGTAGATAAAGCTATTGAGAGATTTGACATACGCAACGTCTCGCGGTCTCCTGCCTCGTTCGACACCAAGAAGCTGGACTGGCTTGCAGGTCAGTATATGCGCGAGAAAGGGCTTGATGCACTTACGGAACTAGCCGTGCCATATCTACAGGATGCCGCTCTCCTCCCCAGGGATAAAGGCGGCATTGACTATGACAAGATTAAAAGGATCGTGGACGCCGTCAGGCCGGGCCTCCCCTGCCTATCACAGATGGTAAAAGAGGCTGACTTTTTTTTCAAAAGACCTCTAATGGATAAAGACAAGACAGATGCTCTCTCCACAGACAATGCACAAAATATAATATCAAAGGTACTGGACTATCTCGGCAGACACGAGTCCATCCCTCCCGGAGATTTCAAGGAATTGACAACCACGTTATCCAGGAATATGAAT
>JBHIBD010000031.1:0-23866 GCA_046758865.1 Candidatus Brocadiales bacterium
GTTTAGATGCAGTGTCCTTTGAAGAGGGTACCAGCCTGTTCTATCTATACAGTGTTTTACGCCTTCCCCAGTAGCCTTTTTCTCTTAAACCTGTATAATCCCGCCAGACCGCTGCCAAGGAGGAGTAGGGTGGATGGTTCGGGTGTAAGGTATTACTTGCTCTCTAGCAGAGAGAGGTGTTGAGGTGCTACCCCTCATTATGAGAAAAAAAGCGTTGAATTTGTGGGAAATCCTGTATGCAAGAAAGTAGATTAGGGGCCTTTTGGGTCCGTTAAATACTTGGTCTAGAGTTAGGTGGCAGGTATAACCCAGCGTTGCATACGCCGCCCATTGGGGGAGACCATACAGGATGTAAATAGCAAAAAGGGCAATAACATATTCCCAGCCATGTAATATTACGTAGATACGGCGAAGCCTTTGTTTTTCAAAGTTCTTGACTACTCGAGCACAGTTCCGTGTAGGCCCAAAATTCATCACCCAGTCCAGAAAGTGGTCTATATCAAGCAGCCACCCGCTTAAAAAACACGCCAATGAAGGGACCAACTCACTTGTGAAGGCATACACGCCCAGACTCAAAATTCCAGAAATTTTTACGTGAGTGGATACTTTCATAGTACCATTATAACTCGTTTGTTAACCAATTAGACACTTATCTTTCTAGACGCCATGTCCTATCCACGCTTTAGGAGTGACGTCATCATTGGTCTTCTCTAACACCCTCTTTCTCCTAAACCCGAATATCCCCAACGGGCCAGGGTGCACTACAGGAGGTCTCGGTAACCTGTAGTGCATTTGGGATGCTGAATCCCTAACCCTGCCCCTAAGGCCAATTTTTGCGATAACTGCGCCAATTATTGGAGTAGAGAGGTCCTACACGGTAAGTACTATAATGACTCGCACTATTCTAGGGACATCGTATCTACCACGTTTGTGGTTTGTTTTAACACTACCACCTGCTCCAAGGATGACATAGACACACCGCTACCCTGGCAATGTGGGCAAAGCGTATTGGTAGTTACGTTGCAGCCCTTTAGTACCTCATTAAGCGCTTCAGGAATCTCTACCCACTCCCCAAACTTCTTGACCTTATTACATGCCTGACACTTTAATAGCATGGTAATGCTCTCCTACACTTCTGCTCAGCTCAACGAACTCATGAAAGTTGCAAAAACTACGCCAAGCATTGGAACGGGTTGTTATTGTGTTGTAAGTGCTTATAATATATACAGTAAGGACTCTGAGGCTCTTGGTTAGAATTCCTTGGCCTGACCTCAAAAGTGTTGAGGGTTTACTACACCCGTTCCTCTTGTCGCTACACCTTGCTGTAAGCCCTTACAGGATGGAAGGAAAGAACGGCTAGTAAGATACAACCACTTTCCACAAAAGTGGACAGACTCGGATAGGGGGGGTCTTTGAGATTTGGCGGCTTAACTGTGGTCGGTTAAGGGTAATTAGATTGGTAAGAATGTTACCAAAAGGTCTCTCTCAGCGGACCAGTTTTGGTCTGGCTGCGGCAAGCTCGAGGACCAGGTCACTGGCAACATCTGCGACGTGGCGCTGCCAGGTCTCTTCGTCGCCACTAAACAGTGGCCCACCGGCCCGGTTGTCCGCAAAGATAAATAGCGTCTTGCCTGTATTTGCGTCCTTAATCCTTCCTTCCACCTGGACATGGGTCGGGTCAAGTGGGTATATCCCTATCAAAAGTGCCGGCCAGTTCTTGAACTTGCTAGACCTATCTAGTTTGGTTAAACTGATTTCTAATATCAGAGCCTTTTGGGGCAGGGGCCCTTCTTTCGCGGTTATTATCCTCAACAACAGCCTGCGCTTGATTTCATCCTGGAGGGTTTTTGTGAAATAACTGGCAAGCTGAGAACTCTGCTCCCCATCTATAAGCCCTGGGGCAATCTCCATGGGTGTAATATATATTTCATGATATTTTCCTATATTAAAGTCTGGATGGCTCCAGACCTTATCCAACTCTTTTCCTCTTCTCAGTATGTCATGGCCATTTTCGTACTCGTATATGTCCTGCTCGCCACTGGAGGCAATCTCATCAAGATATCTATATTCGGTTACGTGGCCACAACCTAGAAGGGAGATTGAGACCAGGATAGACAAAAATACGGTGTATTTTGAGGCATACATTGATTCTAGGATTCTAGGATTCTAGGGTTCCAGGGTTCCCGCTCCCATTTTACTCTTTCTTTTCACAAGTGGTTCTCTCGAACTCCCGAAGCTGCCGGTACCAGATTATATAAAATTGGACGGAAAGGGCAAAACTCTGGTTTGCAATTTGCAAGGTCTTTAGCGGCAAACTTCCCCCAAAAAACCCTTCACAATAAGTACTATGCCGAGGCAGTACAGGCTTACCTCCAGGGCTATTACTATTGCGGAGAGGCCACCTGAAAGGATGAGCGCAGAGACAAAGAGCCATAACATCACCGCACATAGAAGGCACAAAAAGGGCATCATGCCCGAGTCATTCATTACTCAGTTACCCGTGTGTGAACGTGTACTAGTCCGCCAGCGAGACCTTCGCTGCGCTCCCTTTTGGGAATACAATCCAAGATTCACCCGTCAGTTTATTGGTCAAAACGACCCTGCCGAAAAGTCCCGATGTACCAGGGTCCATAGGGACAACAGTGTAAAGTCCCCCGGAAATGACTACAAGGAACTGTATCACCACTACCGTCAGTATTGCTATTAGCAGACAGCTAGTAAGGCCAGGCACCCTAGAGCTTTTTCTGTTATCTTGCATAGATTCCTCCCCTAGTTTCTAACAAACTTTATGATTTTCTAGGCTAAACAGGATACCATGCCTGCCCAAAAGTGGAAACAAAAAAGAGATTATTGGGGCTCAAAGGGGCCTGCCATTGATCCCTCGCTAACCTATCGGGCCTCGATGGGGCCTTATCGAGCTCCAACAATCTCTTCCGCTATATTAACGGGTACGCCCAAAACCTAAGGCATACCTCGGTAGTCTCAATAGAATTATACCACATAATACCAGGTTTGTCGAATCCAGGTGCCGTGAAGGTAGTCACGTGAGAATGCCCCTTCGGTGTATTTGTTATTGAGGGAGTAATTGTAACCATACGCCTACCTGTATCCCCCACACCTCCTACTGCAGGAAAGATACTTGTCTACAATAAGGAATGAATATATAATATTTTGTCAAAGAGTGTCTCTATGGCAGGACCTGCATTTTGTCGCATTATCGAACTCATCTTATAAAAATCAAATACCTTGCAGACGTCGATAGAAGACATAAGGAAGAGGATAGAGGCCCTTAAGGTCGAGATAGGGAAGGTAATAGTCGGCCAGGAGGAGCTTATCGAGGGTATACTTGTGGCCCTCCTTTCGGAGGGCCACATACTACTGGAGGGTTACCCAGGTCTTGGGAAGACTATGACCGTTAAGACTCTGGCACGGGCGATAGACGCCAAGTTTCACCGTGTACAGTTCACCCCAGACCTCATCCCGGCGGATATTATCGGCTTCGAGATGATAAAACCTCCCACCATGAAGACCACCGTGCACAAAGGTCCGGTGTTCACTAACCTGCTACTGGCGGACGAGATAAACCGTGCCCCGGCCAAGGTTCAGAGTGCGCTCCTTGAGGCCATGCAGGAACGGCAGGTAACCATAGGCCGCTCCACGTATCCCCTGGAAAAACTCTTCTTCGTACTGGCTACCCAAAACCCCATCGAGGTGACAGGCACCTATCTCCTTCCGGAGGCAGAGGTGGACAGGTTTATGCTGAAATTAAGGATAAGATACCCATCCTACATGGAGGAGAGGAGAATCACGGAGAGACAAGTCGTGGATGAAGAGCCTGAAGTAGAGGCGGTTTTTAGCCCGAAGGATATACTCGAGCTCAGGCACTACGTAGTCAGGCGAACTCCTCTCAAGGACAAATCCCCAATTGTAAGATATTCCACCAGGATTGTAAGGGCAACAAGACCGGAGGAGGCCACGGACGGTTTCCTAAAGGGTCTGGTGCTTTATGGTGCCTCCCCTAGGGCCTCCATTTCCTTAGCTAAGGCCGCCAGGGCCTACTCGTTCATCAAGGGCGACAGCGCTGTGCTCCCGGAGCATGTACAGGCCATGGCCTATCCCGTGCTCAGGCACAGGATAATACTCACCCACGAGGCAGAGTCTAGAGGTGTAGACCCTGACGAAGTCATAAGGGACGTGCTCGAAAGGGTGCCCAGGTTTGAATAAAGATGACCAAAAGGCCGGTAAAGAGAAAAATACAGCTATATTTCCGTAGGCTTACCTCCGGCCTCTTCGAGGGTGTTTTCCCTAGCTCGGTTAGTGGCCCAAGGGGCATGGAACTGGACGAGATAAGGGAGTACCAGCCCGGAGATAGCCTCCGCTCTATTGATTGGAAAACAACGGTAAGGGCCAGGAAGCTCCATATCAGGGTAAGTCTTCCCGAAAGAAGGACTTCGGTACTATTTCTTATTGATAAAAGTGGTTCCAAGAGATTTGGTGCCTCGAAGGCCCTAAAAGAAGACGTCCTGTTCTCTGCCCTTTCCATACTGATTGAGGCCGTGGGGGAGACCGGCAACCCAATCGGACTTGCCACCTTTACCGACCGTATAGAGAGATATTTTCCACCCTACATGAACCAGAAACATGTCCTTAGGCTCATCGGTACGCTTAAGAGGGAAGAGCCTCACGGTACACTCACTGACCTGGACACCGTTTTCTTCTACGTCAATGGCCTTAACCTACCTCCCAGTGTGGTCTTTATCCTATCTGACTTTATCGCTGAAGATAATTATTATGCCTCCCTATCTACACTTTCAAAGAGACACGAGGTCATTCCGATAGTGGTCAAGGACGAACGTGAGGATGAGCTCCCCAGGGCGAGGGCCTTTCTGGCGGTGCGCGATATGGAGAGCCGGGAGTTGGACCTCCTCGACCTCTCACAGCCCCTCCTCATGGAGGAGCGGTATCTTGAGCACTTTATACGCCTTGGCCTGGACTATATAGTTGTAAAGACCGGGGAAGACGAGGAAACCTGGAGGGATAAGTTCGCAGACTTCTTCGAAAAGAGGGCAAGGACAAGGAGGGCGGTGAGGAGATGAGGAAACTCTTTCTCGCAATCTTCTCTATTATCCTGTTATACCCGCTATACGCATATGCCCAGTATGGCCAAAGAACTCCTTCTGAGCCCCCCGCCTCCAGTAAGATACTCACACCATCCACAGAAAGACCCATAGAGATATGGACCTTTCCCGGCACACATCAATTGGTTACTGGCAAGGCCCTGACACTTACTGTACAGGTAATATGGAGGCTAGGGATTAATGTGCATCTGGATGACCTGGTGAATATTGACCTCTCGCCGTTTAATGTAGATAAAGTAACCATCGGAGAGAGGCAGATATTTGACAACGAACGAGATTACAGGGTCGTTCAGTATATCCTATCCCTTCCAGAAGATGCAAAAGAGGGTAGGTACACAATACCGTCCTTCGGCGTCTCGTTTGTAGATGAGGTAGAAAAAAGGGAGGGACTGGCCACCTCGTCTCCCATAACCGTGAAGAAGGTTCCACTGGTAATAACGGGCAAGGTGGATAGAGACGTCATCGAAATTGGGGATGTAATACGCTATAGCCTTACAATCCTCTATGAGAAGGATACAGAGATACTGCTGAAAAATCTTAAGGAAGTCCACTTTGAGCCATTTACCCTGTTGCACTCGTCCTTCCGCCATGAAGAGACTCCCCGAATAAAGAAGCTCCTGATTGACTACTACCTATCCATCTACGAGATGGGAGGCGAAAAGAGGAAGTATGAGATACCATCCCTGTCCGTATTTTATTTTAAGCCAACCGAACGACGTGGTGGCGAGGAAAAGGTCATAAAGACGAAGGAGGTGCGGACACAGCCCATCCCTGTTATTATTAACAAACTCCTCAAGACGGTAGATGTCCCCCTCGAGGGGCTAAAGGGACCAATAACCTACAAGAGAAGCGAACTTTACTTCCAGGGCTACTTTGTAATATTTCTTGGTATCTCCCTCTTTCTCCTCATTCTTGCCCCGATCGGACTTCGTCGTATCAAGGACAACCTATTTCCTCCCCAAGAGGAGCCGCCAGAGACGCCTGAGCTGGCGGCTGAGGAGTTAAGGGCCCTCCTCTCCTCCTTCCGCTTCACTGGAGAAGAGTTCCAAGACAAAAAGCATTTGGAAGGAATAGACACGGCGCTAAGGGCCTACCTTGGGTCACTATCAGGCCTACCCAGGGAAAAGGCGTTGGCGCTCACCACCTCCGAAATGCTCACCAAGATGCCCCCTGAAATTGCCCTGCCCTCGAAAGAAATACTTAAGGGGCTAGACATGCTAATCTTTGGCAAAGGCGTAGAGAAGCATAAGGCAGAGGAGCTAATCGGTAGGATTGAGGACATCCTCAGATCCGCCTTAGGCGGAGTGGAAATAAATGAACCTAGAAGAACCTAGATTTTTACTATTAATCCCACTCATGTATCTACTCCTTCAGGCATTTAGATGGCGTGGATACATGGGCTATTCAAGCCTGAGAAGACTCCCGAAAGTTACCCCGATGAAGACTACCATCATGAGACTCCCACGGGTGTTATGGCTCCTAGCCGTTGCATTTGCTATTATCGGCCTCTGCCATCCACAGTCAGACCTGCGGGAAATCGAGGTGAACACCCAAGGCAGGGAGATGATAACGGTGATAGATACCTCCTTCAGCATGACAGGTCATGCCATGGAGGAAATAAAAGAGATCGTTACGGACTTTGTCAGAGGGAGGTCAAACGACCTTATCGGCGTAACCATCTTTGGCACGGATGCGGCACTGGTGGTCTTACCTACCCAGGAGTACTCCCTGCTGGAAAACTCTATAAAGAGGATTCAGGCCTCTCAGGTGGGCTTTCAGACGGCTATTGGCGAGGGGCTTTTCACCGCCATTATGGCGCTCATAGAGGACGATATGGGGGGTGAGTTTGAGATTAGAAAGCTGAGGCATAGCACTAACAGGGAGTACCTGGGGGACTATGCCCTGAAGGTGGCAAAGAATGTAGGTACCAAAAGAAACAGGGTAATCGTGCTTTTTACCGACGGCATATATAATGTGGGCATAGACCCCGTGAGGCCGCTCAGACTGGCCGCAAGGCTTGGTATAAAGGTCTACGTTGTGGCAGTAGAACCCTCGGCAGAGACAGGTGTGGAGCCAGAGCAGGCAGCCGAGAGGATAGCAAACCTGAAGAAAGGTGTGGCCACCACCGGGGGGATGTACTTCATGGCGAGTGGAGCCGCTGTAACAGGGCCACACTTTAGGAAGGAGGACTATGAGCAGGTAGCCAGGTTTTATAAGGAAATAGACTCTATAGAGAGGGACAAGGTGTTTCTGGAGAAGGTTACAAGTAAAAAGGACCTTTACTTCTACCCGACACTTTTGGGACTGGTTTGCGTTATCGGAATGGTTACTGTGGAAAATATCTGGATAAGGATACCCTGAGGTATGAAAAATGAATAGGACAAATACTATAAAAGGGCTTGTAGTTCTTTTATCCCTTTGCCTTATAACCTACGGGATGGGGGTTCGCAGCCGTTGCCTCTTGACGGCCAAGGCCAAGGAGAACATCTTAATGGGCAGGTACCATAGTGCCCTGGAAAACTTAGAAAAGGCAAGGAACTCTGTACTTAATAGCTTCCTCAATTTAGTGGGTAAAGAAGACCTTTTACTCGAATACAACACCGGGGTTGTCCTCACTTTACTGGGGGAGAAAAAGGAGGCCTGCGTAAGGTTTAAGAAGGCCTCCAGGGCGAGTAACCCGGACCTCAGGGCAAGGTCCCTCTACAATGAGGCCAATACACTTGCCGATGATCTAGACTTTGTTAACGCCGCCCAGGGGTATGTAAAGGTCTTGAAAATAAACCATAATGACTTCCAGGCAAAGAAAAATCTAGAGAGGATGCGCCTTGGTGAGTTGCAGTTCTCCACCATGTTCACTCCGGACAAGGATGAGAGGGAAGAAAGGGTTCAGGCCCTGAAGTTGCTCCCCTGGGGCAACAGGTACAAATATAGCGGTAGCCCAAGGCTGAGGTGGTAGATGCTGGTCTTTAACTACGAAGAATACCTGTGGCCTGTAGCCTTAATCTGTTTCGCCATCTCTTTGCTTTACATGTACTCCTACCTGAGGAAGAGGAGGTGGCTGAAGGATTTTGGCAGCATAGAGCTTATTGCGAAGGAAAGTCGCATCCCCTGGGCATTCAGAGACATCCTTAAGGGCCTAGTCATCAGCCTCGCAGCCGCCGGACTGGCACTAGTGCTCTTGGGCCCGAGGTGGCTCACCGTGGAGGAACAATACGAGCGAGAAGGAATGGAAATTGTCTTTGCCCTGGATGTCTCTCTAAGCATGCTGGCAGATGACGTCAGACCAAACAGGCTCCAGAGGGCTAAGATGGAGATAGAGAACCTAGTGGGTGAACTCCGCAACGACCACCTTGGCATCATTGTCTTTGCCGGAAGGGCGTTCTCCCTACTGCCCTATCTAACCCAGGATTACGAGCGCATCTTCCTCAGGATGCTAAATCTAATAAATGAGAGTTACGCAAGGTTTGTACCTTACGGCACAAACATTGGTAACGCCCTCCTCATTTCCATGGATGTGTTCAGCGACAAGCCAAATGAGAAGGTACTGATATTACTCACGGACGGCGAGGAACAGATAGCCGTAAGGAGCCAGGTGGCTGAGGCCGTGAAACTGCTCCTGGAAAAGAAAAATATATCTCTATATATGATAGGCATAGGAGACCCCAATAAGGCCGCCCACATCCCAAAGAAAGATAGGTATGGCACAATCGTTGGTTATGAGAAGGACCAGGAAGGTAAAGTTATTGAGACTCGCCCCAACCCATCCTTTCTAATGGAGGTGGCTCAGCTTACGGGCGGCAGCTATGTTCACGATGCAACGGGGGAGGAATTAAAAAATATCTTCAGGGCCGCCATAGAGAAGCACAGAAAAGTAGTGGGAATAAGGATGAAAAACGTGTTTATTGATGTCTCCCGGCACTTCCTTGCGGCAGTGGTCTTGCTCCTTGCTCTGGGCCTTTGTATCTAAAGGACGTACTGTAAGCTGTTAATAATATTTGACAGTGTCGGCCAAAGGTGCTAGACTCCCCTCTCCTTCCCAATATCTTTTATGAGGCATAATAAATGTTTAGGTTTGTAAAGATACTTACCTGTTATCTCATACTGTCCACCTTCTTAACCCCTCAGGCAGAATCCATCCAGCTACGTCTTACTGAAAAAGACATAGGGGATGCCTTAGAGTATGGTACCGCAAGGAGAGACCTCACGCACCCAGAGCTGTTAAGGGATTGGAGGGTGGACTTAGGCTACGGTGTGGGTTCGGCCACAATCATCACCCCCTTTGGAAGCATAGCGGTGCTGGCAAAGGAGATGGCCCGGCGATTCCGCGATCCCACCGACCGTGAGATAAGAGAGGAGATCGATAAGAAAAAAGGCAAGTTGGTCTTCGGGTGTTCTGTCTACGGTGATTCCCAATGGTTTGCAGACGATTATAAAGCATTCCTGATGTACAAGGATAAAAAGTTGGAGCCTAGTGAGACGGAGATCCCCACCAGTGCAAAATACACCCGCTCCTACCCAGATTCCCCGCGCTACTGGGCCTTATGCTTCTTCACATTTGCCATACTCGACATAGACCCTGACGCAAAGATTACCTTGATTCTTAAAAGCGGCGAGGGCGAGGAGCTAAAGTTTCCTTTCGACCTATCAAGACTGAGATGATACTGCCGGAGAGACTAAAGAAAGATATAGAGGGACGGGTAGCACGGTTTCTTCTAAGGCAGTTATGCCGAATTGGTCCCCTCCTTGTGGGTAACAGCATCAGCAAGGAGGTGGAGTCCTTAAACTTCCTCTGGAGAGAGGGTTACAAGCACTTCCATCAGACCTATAAGCACGAAAGCAAGGTGGTATGGACCAGCCTCTTTGTGCCCTCTGAGATATTCTTTGGCATGGGGTTGCTCCCATTCAGCCTTGAGGTGGGCGCTGCTCTTTTTGCGGGCGTGGGCCAGAGTCCAAAGAGCCTGATGGAGGCAGATGCCGAAGGTGTCCCTATTGACGTATGCTCATTCCACAGGTCGGCCCTGGGGTTTGCCTTTAAGGGTTATTTCCCCAGGCCGATTATCCATGCAGCTACAAGCAGCCTCTGCGACTCTAATCTCAAGATGACAAAGATATGCGAGTCCATTACCAAGAAGGACACGGTGGTGTTGGATGTGCCTTATGAACTGAGTAACGGGGCAGTGCAATACCTGGCAGGACAGCTCAGGAATCTTGTTAAAAGACTGGAGGCGGCATCTGGCCTCAGGATGGACCGTGAAAGACTCAAGGAGGCCATAGAAAGGGCTAATAGAACTCGCCAGCGTATGCTGGAAATAAATGAGATAAGGGTTAGCCCCTTTTCACCCCTCCCAGGGGCAAGGGCACTGGGTTTCATGTTACCAAGCTACCTACTCTCGGGCTCAAAAACAGCAGAAGAGTTTTATACAAGGCTATCCCAGGAACTCAGAGAAAAGATAAAGGCCAAAGAGGAGAGTAAATCAGCGCCAGATAGAAAGATAAGGCTCTTGTGGCTGGAGCTCAAGCCTTACTTTAAAAACGACATACCTTCAAATATAGAAACGGATAGCGACGTAAAGATAGCATTTGAAGAGACAAATTACGTGTACTGGGAGGAGCTAGACCCTGACAGGCCTTACGAGAGTCTTGCCAGAAAGCTCATCTCTATTCACTACAATGGTCCTCTGGAGCGGAGGATAAAGGTTCTCAAAAAACTGGCGAGAAAATACGATATAGATGGTGTAGTGGTATTTTCCCAGTGGGGATGCAGAAGGAATAATGCCGCAGTACCCATTATAAAGAAAGAGCTCAACCGTGAGGGATTACCGCTATTGAACATAGATGGAGACTGTGTGGATAATCAAAACCTTGCAGCAGGCCAAATTAGCACGAGGTTTGAAGGATTTCTTGAAATGCTGAGGGCCGAAAGGCGTGAGCAAAAGGAAGCCCTCAAGGCCTAGGACCAAGGCCCCAAGTTATAAGAAAAAAACTCTCAAATTAAGGCCAAAAAGGTTAAGTAAATAAGACTTAGCCCTAGAATCTCTATCCTTCCCTTAATAACGTATTTATAAGCTTCCTAAATTTTGGTTTTGTGTCTTTACTAAATCCCATCTCCTTCATCCGCACCTTGCCGCCTTTACCCAGGATAAAGGTCACGGGTGTAAACTGGATGTCATACGCCTCTATTATATCGTCCCTACCCACGAATACAGGATAGTTTATCTGCATCATCTCCACAAAAGGTGCAATTACATCTGGCTCCACACCCTCCACATTAATACCTATAATCTCAAGTGTCTCACCCCTGTGGGTGCCGTACAGTGTGTTGAGGAAGGGTATTTCTTGCTTAGATATTTCATCTAGGGTGCTCCAGAAGTTAAGTACTAACACCTTTCCTCTACTATCTCGAACTACATCCCTAAGCTCTTCGGCGCTGAGTATTTTTACCTCCGGTCTCTTCCCCCCTGCAATACCGGTGGGCGATGACAACAGCGACCCTAATAACAGGGTAATTATTATAAAGACCCTTAGTGTGCTCAGCCCCATAGAGCTCATTATACCCACAGACCCATTGACAGAGACGAAGCCCGCTTTTCTATTGTAACTAGACGATAAAGGTACCCCTTTGCATTCTTCCCGGGTAAGCCCAAAGTTACCCCGCGCGTTGTTTATTTAACTGCTTTCTTTCAGTAGCTCAACTATTTTCCCCTCAATCTCGCTCTTTTTGTCCTCATAGAACCCCACCTCCTTATCCCTTACCTGTCCTTTCCTATCGATGTAGACGTGGTATGGGACGAACTCAAGCCCGTAGGCATCAGTAACACTATCTTTTGCCAGGTAGGTCGGATACTTGGTCCCCGCCGCCTCTACAAATTTCCTGGCATCTTCGAGGTCTCTGTCAATGGATAGCCCTATAATAAGCAGTCCCTGTTTTTCATACTTGCTGTACATCTTATTCATAAAGGGCGCCGCCCTTTGACAGTGCGGTCAATTATGCAACCAGAAATCCAGGATCACCACCTTGCCCTTGTTGGCGGCAAGCTTGGCCTCGAGTCCGAGGAGGTCTATCCGAACAATGAATGGTATATCCTTCCCATTAACTGGTTCGGTCTGAAGGGAAAAGAACGTACATACTGTAAGGGCTAGTATTAAAAGGGCTCTATACATTTTTTATAAGACTCCTGCCTTTCCAAGGCTAATACTTGCTGAAAACCTACTCCTTTAGAAGCTTTGTCACTTCTTCTTCAATCTCCCTCTTCTTCTCTTCGTTGTAACCCAGTTCTCTCTTTTTCTCTTTACCATCTCTCCCAAAGAAGACATTGAAGGGTACAGCCCTTACGGAGTAGGCCTCTATTACATCCCTTTCTATGACAAAAACAGGGTAGTTTATCCCCGCCTTGTCCATAAATTGTTTAACCATATCGGGCGGGGCACCCAGGGATAAGCCTATAATCTCCAGTCCCTCTTCTTTACGCTGGTCATAAAGCTCTATAAGGAAGGGAACCTCCCTCCCGCAGACAGCTCAGAACGGAGACCAAAAGTTTATGACTACTACCTTGCCCTCATTCTCTGCAAGCCGCTCTTTAAGACTAGGAAGATTAATCTTGCTTACTCCGCCTTCCTGTGCGGTGCTAACGGAGAAATAAAAAAGAAAAACAAGAAAAATGGTAATAAACATGCTGAGAAATTTGCGCACGCCTTACCCTCCTTTTGTAGATATAGCGTGCCAGCTCGTCTGGCACGTTGAACGTGCGAGATAAACTCGCACGCTACACAAACTTGATTTATCCCGTCGGGACAGGTTTTTGTAGCGTCCGACCTCCGCATCGGACGTCCTACGTCGAGTACGGAGACCTGGCGCTACAAAGACATCGCTAAATCAACGGCCGTAAAGGTCGTTGTCTACCAAAAACGTATTCCTTGTGTCGTAGGGACAGCCCCTTGTGACTGTCCCTACAGGCTTAAGACTCCACCAAGGGCCCCTTGTACTGCAATGTAACAGCTATAAGCCTAAGACCTTAACAGTGAAAGCTGGCTACCAACGTCCGCCGTAGCCTCCTCCCTTTTTCTTGACAACGTTAATATTTTCCAGGTCAATTATATGGGCGTTCTCAAAGACCCGACCAGTTACCTCCACATCTTTCTTGGCGTACTTGTCGGTGGTTATCACCCCTTCACTGGCCTTATTCTCCAAGAAGGAGTATAGGGTTCCATCCTCCGTGAGAAGACCGTGTTTGTGGCCATAAATCTTGCACGCTGCATGGGCACCCTCTGTCTTTTTGAGCGTGCATCCAAGGCAGACGACCTTCCCTTTGATAGTCGTGGCCCCTTCACCGGCAACGCTTACAACAGGGTTGGTGGCCAACAACATAAGCCCTACTGCCAAGCTGAATACTACTAAAAATTTGCTAATCATAACCTGTCCCTCCATACCGGTCTACCATAAAAGTTAGATGTCTCTTGGTAAATTATTTCCGATATAGAGGGATTTATTGCAGATTTCTATGACGCCACCACCGCAGCCTCTCTTAGGCTAAATGAGATCTTACCGCCTTTATTGGTCTGGGCAACTATCTCGGAGCCTTCAGGGAATCTTCCCTTTAGTATCTCCATAGCCAGGGGGTTTTCTATAAGTTGCTGCACGGTCCGCTTGAGTGGCCTTGCACCGTAAACTGGGTCAAAACCCTCCTCCACCAACCTATCCTTAACGCCTTCACTTATGACAAGTTCAAGGTTATGTTCGGCAAGTCTCTTCCGGAGGGCCTTGAGCTGTATATCTACGATTTCTTCTATCTCCTCTTTCGTCAGGCGGTTAAATATGATTATGTCGTCTATTCTATTTAAGAACTCTGGCCTAAAGACCTCTCTCATGGCCTCTTTTATGCGTTCCTTTAGTTCTTCCTCCTTGTCCTTCCCGCCAAGCTCGTGTATCCACTGGGTGCCGATGTTGGATGTCATGACGATGATGGTGTTCTTAAAGTCCACCGTCCGTCCGTGACCATCGGTAAGTCTGCCGTCATCAAGCACTTGTAGTAGGATATTGAACACGTCCCCGTGGGCCTTCTCAATCTCGTCGAACAGCACCACTGAATATGGCCGGCGCCTGACGGCCTCTGTAAGCCTGCCGCCCTCTTCATATCCTACGTAGCCCGGGGGCGCACCAATCAGCCTTGCCACAGAGTGCTGTTCCATAAACTCGGACATGTCGACCCTCACCATGGCATCCTCGTCGTCAAACAGGAACTCTGCCAGCGCACGGCAGAGTTCCGTCTTTCCCACGCCTGTGGGACCAAGGAATATAAAAGACCCCACCGGTCTATTGGGGTCCTGGAGTCCAGCCCTGGCCCGCCTCACCGCATCGGAAACGGCCCTCACTGCCTTCTCCTGGCCGACCACCCTCTCTTTGAGCCTGTCCTCCATCTTGAGCAGTTTCTGCTTCTCGCCCTCAAGGAGCTTGGAGACGGGAATGCCCGTCCACTTCGATACCACTTCAGCCACATCATCGGCGTCTACCTCTTCCTTCAGCAGGCACTTTTCTTTTTGTATCCTAGTGAGTTTTTCATGCCTCTTTTTTAGCTCCTCTTCATACTCCCTGATGCGCCCGTAACGTATCTCTGCCACCTTCCCCAGGTCTCCCTGCCGCTGGGCGGCCTGTTCCTCGACACGGGCCTGGTCTATCTTTGCCTTTAAGTCCTGTATTGCCTTTATTACGCCCTTCTCGTTCTCCCACTGTGCCTTAAGCACATTAAATTCTTCCTTCAGGTCTGCGATTTGTTTCTCCACCCGTGCCTTCCTCTCCTTGGACGCACGGTCCTTTTCCTTCTTCAGGGCCTCTCGTTCTATCTCCAACTGCATAATCTTACGCGCTATTTCATCGAGCTCCGTGGGCATACTGTCTATCTCAATCCTCAGCCTGGATGCTGCCTCATCGATAAGATCTATGGCCTTATCGGGCAGAAAGCGGTCACTTATATAACGATGGGACAGGGTGCTGGCGGCTACCAAGGCCGAGTCCTTTATCCTGACGCCGTGATGCACCTCATAACGTTCTTTGAGGCCGCGAAGGATGGTAATGGTATCCTCCACGGTAGGCTGGCCTACATAAACGGGTTGAAAGCGTCGTTCAAGGGCAGCGTCCTTTTCAACATGTTTGCGGTACTCATCCAAGGTAGTAGCACCAACACAACGCAGCTCCCCCCTCGCAAGGGCAGGTTTTAATAGATTTGATGCATCTACTGCTCCCTCTGCTGCCCCTGCGCCTACTACCGTATGTAGCTCATCTATGAAGAGTATTACAGTGCCCTCTGCCTCACTTATCTCCCTAAGAACAGCCTTGAGACGGTCTTCGAATTCTCCTCGGTATTTTGTGCCGGCGATGAGTGCACCCATGTCGAGTGCCATTACTCGCTTGTTCTTAAGCCCCTCTGGTACATCACCGCCGACGATGCGCTGCGCCAGACCCTCGATGATGGCGGTCTTACCTACACCCGGCTCACCAATAAGTACGGGGTTATTCTTGGTTCGTCTTGAGAGCACTTGAATAACGCGTCTTATCTCATCGTCTCTGCCTATTACAGGGTCGAGCTTACCCAGCCTGGCTAACTGCACGAGGTCTCGGCTGTAGCGCTCAAGTGCCTTGTACTTATCCTCGGGGTTTGGGTCTGTAACCCGGTGGGAGCCGCGAAAGGCCTGGAGGGCCCGCAGCAACTCGTCTTTCCTTACACCGGCGTCTTTCAGGATGCGACCAGCGGCACTCTCTTCCCTGTCTGCCATGGCCAGGAGGATGTGTTCCGTGCTAAGATATTCGTCCTTTAGTCTCTGGACCTCCCCCCATGAGGCGTTCAATATCTCGTTAAGCTCGGGGCTTATGTAAGCCTGACCAAAGGTTGTGGGACCACTTACCTGTGGGAGTTTCTCTATTGCCTCCTGGCACTGAGAGTATATGAAATCTTTGTCTACACCCAATTTCTCGAGGATTGGGCCCACTATGCCCTTCTCTTGCTTGATTAGGGATGAGAGGAGATGGACGGACTCTATTTGCTGCTGGCCCTTTGACTGGGCCAACTCGTGGGCATCTTGGATGGCCTTCTGGGCCTTTATTGTAAGTTTATCAAGTCTCATACATCTTCACTAACCTTAAACAAAAAGGTCGGGACTGCGCCCGACCTGCGTGAAATAAAGTCAACTTTGTGCGGCTAGTCCTTTACGTCGTAGTCAGCGTCAATGACCTCTTCGCCCTTTCCTTTTCCTTTTTCTTCTTTTTCTTTTTTACCACCTGCAGGGCCGGCACCAGGGCCTTCTGCCCGCTTTGCAGTAGATTCATACATGACCTGGGCCAGCTTGTGGGAGGCCTGGGTAAGCTCATCTATGGCCTTCTTTATCTCTACGGCGCTATTACTATCCTTCAAGGACTTGAGCCTGTCCAGTGCCCTGGTCACGGCGTCTCTGTCAGCCTGACTTACCTTATCTCCATGCTCCTTAAGGGTCTTTTCCGTGGCGTATACCAGCTGGTCGGCCTGGTTTCTCGCATCCGCCAGCTCTCTGGCCTTTTTATCCTCTTCGGCAAACTTCTCGGCCTCCTTCTTCATCTTCTCCACCTCTTCATCTGAGAGGCCGGAAGAGGACTTTATGATGATAGACTGCTCCTTGCCGGTACCCAGGTCCTTTGCACTGACATTTAGGATGCCGTTGGCGTCTATGTCAAAAGAGACCTCTATCTGAGGGACACCCCTGGGTGCGGGCGGGATGCCGGCCAGCTGGAAACGGCCAAGGGTACGGTTATCCCTAGCCATGGACCGCTCTCCCTGCAGGACGTGGATGTCAACGGCCGTCTGGCTGTCGGCAGCAGTGGAAAATATCTCCTTTTTACCGGTAGGAATGGTGGTGTTTCTCTGTATAAGTGTGGTCATTACACCTCCCAGGGTCTCTATGCCCAGTGAGAGCGGTGTAACGTCTAATAGGAGCACGTCGCGGACCTCCCCAGAGAGCACAGCGCCCTGGATGGCAGCCCCAACGGCCACCACTTCATCGGGATTTACGCCCTTGCATGGCTCCCTATTAAATACCTCTTTTACCAGCTGCTGTACCCTGGGCATCCTGGTCTGCCCGCCTACAAGGATGACCTCATCTACGTCATTAGGAGAGAGTTTTGCATCGGCCAGGGCATTCTCACACGGCCCCTTGCATCTCTGTATCAGGTGTTCAACCAGTTGCTCAAATTTTGCCCGTGTGATGCTAGCGGTAAGGTGCTTTGGCCCTGTCTGGTCCGCGGTGATAAATGGGAGGTTTATATCCGCACTCATGGAGTTGGAGAGCTCGCATTTTGCCTTCTCTGCGGCCTCTTTAAGACGCTGGTGGGCCATGGGGTCCTTTCTAAGGTCTATACCGTTCTCTCTCTGGAATTCATCCGCCATGTAGTTCATAAGGACCTCATCGAGGTCATCCCCTCCGAGGTGGGTATCGCCATTGGTAGCAAGTACCTGAAACACCCCATCTCCTACTTCCAAGATGGAGATGTCAAATGTGCCTCCCCCAAGGTCGAAGACCGCTATTCTGCCTGACTTCTTCTTTTCAAGACCATAGGCAAGGCAGGAAGCGGTCGGTTCATTGATTATTCTTACTACATCTAGCCCGGCAATTGTACCGGCGTCTTTGGTGGCCTGGCGCTGGCTGTCATTAAAATATGCAGGTGTGGTGATAACGGCCTTTTTGACAGGGTGACCAAGATATTCCTCCGCCGTCTTCTTTAGGTCCTGAAGGACCATGGCCGATATCTCGGGTGGAGTATAGGCCTTGCCCTTTATTTCTACCTTTACAGGTTCTTCTGGTGCGCCTACTATCTTGAAGGGAACAAGCTTCTCTTCTTCGGATACTTCGCTGTGCCTCCTGCCCATAAAACGCTTTATGGAGTATATGGTGTTCTTTGGGTTTATAATGGCCTGCCGCTTGGCCAGTTGGCCCACCAGGCGTTCTCCCTTGTCTGTAAATGCTACGCAAGAAGGGGTGAGCCTGCTGCCCTGGGAATTGATGATCACTGTAGGCTGGTCACCTTCCATTACTGACACGACGGAGTTAGTGGTGCCCAAGTCTATGCCGATTATCCTTTCCCTTTCAGCCATTACGATGCTCTCCTTTCACAACTCGCAAAAGGCGCCTAACACAAAGCGTTAAAATAGCTTAACAAAAACAAACACCTTCAATCAAAACTATTATAACACGCTTGTCTACTTTTTCAAGCTCCCGAACAATATGGATAGGCTACACCCTTATCACGTCCCTCATCTCATAGAGCCCTGGTGGCTTATTGACGATAAATTTTGCGGCCTTAAGGGCCCCCATGGCAAAGGTGTCACGGCTGTGGGCACTGTGAACGAGTTCAATGGTCTCTCCAAGGTTCCCGAAAATGACTTTGTGATCTCCCACTGTGTCCCCCACCCTTAGCGCATGAACACCTATCTCTCCACCAGGGCGTTCACCGACCTGACCTCGGCGGCCATAGACAGCCACATCCTCCAGCTTCCTGTCTGTTGCTTTACAGATTACCTGGGCAATCTTAAGGGCTGTGCCGCTTGGGGCATCTTTTTTAAATCGGTGATGTACCTCCACAATCTCAATATCGTAATCCTTTCCCAGCGCCTTGGCTAGCTGGGGAGCGAGCTGAAAGATGAGATTCACCCCGAGGCTCATATTCGGGGAAATAAGACATGGTACATGGTGGGCTGCTTCCTTAATCTTAGAGAGCTGCTCCAGGCTGTGGCCTGTTGTGCCAATCACCAGGGCTATGCCCGCAGAGGCGCAATGGGTTACCTTTTCTACACTGGAGGCTGGTTCAGAAAAATCAACGAGGACATTTGCCTTGCCGTCGAGTGCCTTTGTCACCCTTATACCACATTCGTTCTCTCCCAGGGTGGACCCAATATCTTTCCCCAGGAGTGGATGACCCTCCCTTTCAAGTGCTGCCACAAGCTGGAGTTCTTTGTCCCTGCATACGTGTGCCACCACCCTAGAGCCCATCCGACCGCAGGCCCCATTAACTGCCACTTTAATCATACCTTTCGCTCGGTCTTCCATTTCCGGTATTTCTTGCTGGCATTTTGCAGAAACTCCAGCTCCTTCTTGGTAAGATTTTCCATGCCTACACGGTTCACCTTTTCCAGGATCATATCCACCTTTCTGCGTATCTCTACGCCCTCCCTCATCTCCCTTTCTCTCTGCTTTGCCTGCCAGATGGCAATCATGCCCCAGAGTCTTGGTTCGTATCTAACAAATAAAAATCCGTAAAGCAGCCCTCCCAGATGGGCGTAATATGCTATGTTTCCTCCACTAGGCAAGAGACAGTTCAAGGCCGTTATACCTGCAAATATCATGACCAGGTGTCTGGCCTTTATGGGGAAGATGAACAAGATTATGGTAGCCTCGGGAAAGAACATAGCAAAGGCAACCTCTACGGCAAAGATGGCACCTGATGCACCCAGTATGGCGCTGTTAGAACCAAGTAATGTACTTAACAAGGCAGAAAATACACCAGCGGTGAAGTACAGGGTGAGGAACTTCCTTGTGCCCATGGTCCTTTCTACATCGGCACCGAACATCCATAGGGCAAACATATTAATGATAAGGTGCCAGGGGTCGTATATGCTGTGAAGGAAAATATAACTAAAGAGCTGCCAAAGCCAGAGGTTACCAAAGGCGTCCGGTGGGTAGAACCAGAATAGTTTGGTAAATGGGTCTGGATAGCCAAACCCAGCCCCTTCAACGGGCCTACCGCCGCTCCACTGGGTGCTTATGGAAAAGAACAGGAGCTGGAGGATGAATATACCTACATTGACAGAGATGAGTATCTTTATGGCCCTCGTCCACTTGCTACCAAAGGACATGCCAAACTCTGGTGTATACCACTGACTCATACGTTGGCCTTCTTCACGTCTCTTTACGCTATTTCATAGTGGATTTACGTTGATGATAAACCATTATTTATACTCTTTTCGGCATAAATGTCAAGATATAGAAGGGCATTGATACACCCGAAGATTGGCTTATAATGTTATCCTAAGTTTCAGAAAATACTTGGGACAATGTTATGAACAGAGAAGAGGCGTGGGACCTACTGACCGGCCATATTCGGCAGGAAAATCTCCGCAAGCATTGTGTGGCAACCGAGGCCATAATGCGCAGCCTGGCCCGAGAGCTGGGCAGAGATGAGGAGAGTTGGGGTGTGGCAGGGTTACTCCATGACCTCGACTTTGAATCAACCAAGGACGACCCTGCCAGCCATACCCTGCGGACTGCCGACATACTCAGGGATAAGGGCATCCCTGATGATATGGTAGAGGCCATCAAGGCCCACAACGCCGAGGCACTCGGCATTGAACGCACCACGGAGATGGGGTTTGCGCTTTCTGCGGCAGAGAGCATTACCGGGCTCATAGTGGCTGCGGCGCTGGTGCTCCCTGACAAAAAGCTCTCAAGCGTAAAACCTTCCAGCGTCATCAAGAGGATGCAGGAAAAGGCATTTGCGCGGAACGTGAACAGGCAGGCCATCCGCGGGTGTGAGAGGCTCGGTATAGGTCTCGAAGACTTCGTGAAACTAAGCCTCACAGCCATGCAAGGAATTGCGAGTGAGCTGGGACTTTAGTATCTTTACGAAGAATTATTTGATAGAGCAATTATCCCCTTAACTCAGATTTTCACTCTTTTCGCTCCACTGTTAAACGCAACAAGTTTTTCCCAGTCGATAGAACCATCTTTATTACAAAAGTCCTTTATAAACTCTGCCGTAAAGCGATTCACAGCTTTTGCCCATGCCTTTTTGTAAGTGGGCCTATGCTTGCTAGGCACATCTTTCACCAGCTTAACTAACTTCAAATAAAAATCAGGGTCACCCGTAATCTCTGCCCAAAATGCCTGCCCTGAACTTTCTCTATAAATTTTTGTTCTAGATGGTCTACCCTTTCTTCTCCCGTAACCGTGACCAAGCAAGGCATCGAATTGTTTATGGAGTTTTAAGAGTCGGCTTCTCAGGGTATTGAACTCATCATTCTGTCTTTTCTTTTGACTGGCATTATAGATATTTGGTCCTGATTTTACTGCGATAGCAAGATATTTCTTATCCGTCTCAATCGCGATATCGACTCCTTCACTAGGCGAGACCGCTCCACCAGATACAAACTTTGCTATCGGCTCAAAAAAAGCATCTCCAAAAAGACCTTCATCGGATGCCGTTAAATAAGCAGTAAGAACTTCCTCTACAATTTCTGACGCCTTTTCAGTTCCAATCGCTTTATACAAATAGGGATTTTTTCGCTTCAAATAATCCTTTAACTTGAGCGATTCCAGCTTCTCCAATCTTCTTTTGTAAAAAACCTTCAAACATTTTGCTACTAGCTTCTCTAACTCCTTAGTATCCATTTACTAGACCGATAACGCGAGCTGGTGCCTCCCGTTTAACTTGGCCTCTACTAATTCACAAAAGTCTTTCTTTATCTCTATACCTACGTAATACCTGTTCAGTTCTAAACAAGCCAATGCAGTAGCACCTGAACCCATAAACGGATCAAGAACAATGTCCTTTTCCTTTGTGAAGAGTTTTACAAACCACATAGGTAAGGTTATTGGAAAAGTTGCGCTATGATTTTTATTTGAACATTCAGTAGCTAAATGTAGAACGTTTGTTGGATACACCATTTTCCTGCTCAACCAGTTTGAAATATTTTTACCAAATCCACTTGAGGTTTTTGACTCATCTCGTTTGAGGTCGGTTTGACTCAATCGTCTTAATCTCTTTTCAGCCCAATTGCCTACTGGCACCATTACCTGTTCCTGGTACATCTTGAACTTGGTCTGTTTCGTAAAATGTAAACATCTTTCCCATGAATCTCTAAACCGGTTTGGCCATTTACCTGGATAGCAATTCCTTTTACACCAGACATATTCCTCCGTCCACAACCATCCTTGCTTCCTCATTTCAAGTATCAACTCTATTACATAAGTACACCTTTCCCCGTTTTTAGCCTTTTCTTTTATGTTCAAAATAAAAGAACCTTGTGGCTTTAACACCCTTTTCAATTCTTTGCTAATCGGCAAAAACCACTCAACGTATTTATCGGGATGAATACCGCCATAACTTCTTTTCCTACAATCTGCATAGGGTGGTGAAGTCACGATTAGGTCAATGCGGTTTGCAGGAAAAGTCGGTAAAACCTCTATTGCATCACCACAGATTATTTTGTTTGTTTGTAACTTCATGACAAGCCTTACAATTTCTTACAATTCCTATAATCCTTAGAAACCTTATATCAACTGCCTACCATATAGTCAAGCAGAAACTGGCTACCATGCCAGATGTTGTATAGACGGCCTTTATGACCAAGGGAATAATCATTATTTAGCCCATATCCCCCTGTTCGCTGCCTTTGCCTCTTCCTCCAGTTGTTGGAAGTCTTTCTTATACCTCACGTTTGGTGGCACTGTCATTACCTTTGCCAGGCCCCGCTTGACCAGCATGGCGTTGACAAAGATGTCATCCACATATACATAGGCCAAAAGGCGATTGTATTTGTCGTATTTTTCCGCATCGAATTCCAGACGTATTTCTTTACCCTCGACCAAGAAGCGGTTGAATTCTGCTATGACATTACCCAGCTTGCCCTTCGGCTCCAACGTATCCATGCCGATATACCGTACACGCTCACCGGTGGAGAGCTCTATAGTATCGCCATCTATTACGCGCTTACACAGCGCGCTCTCAAAAGGCGTTGCACCTAGGGAGATGATTATTAACAATATGAAAGGCGCCACACGTTCTATCTTTCCAGCCATTGATTTCCTCTTTCCTGCTATCACCCTACCCAATAGCCGTGTATCTGCATTAGGGCATAATAGGTCCTCAACCCAAAGATTTTTTGTACTTAACGACAGGAATATACCCCAAATACATGAAGAAATCAAGTGGTATCTGTAAAAATCATATATACACACCAACAACAAAATATCTATATAAGTCAATAATTACGGGGGTTATAGAGATACTAAGGGGGGTGTTATATCTCTTTTGTCTTGAGCAGTTCCAGGGCCCTATGGTAGTCTTCGGGGGTGTTGAAGTTTAGGAAGGCCTCGTTTCCACCCTTTATTCTGCCAATCTCTTCTTTTGTGATAACCCTTACCTTTACTTCTTGGAAGAAGCTTATTACCCTCCCGCTGCCGTTACTGTCGAGCTGCCTCTTTATGGCAGGGATGCAGGCCCTGGAATATATGGCGTGCAAGGGTTCTAGGCCTTGCTCAGTTTCCGGTACTGTGACGTCGTAACCTTCGCCCCTTTCCCTCATGTATTGGATAAGTCCAGGGTTTACAAAGGGCATGTCACAGGCTATGACGAACAGGTACAGGTTTCCTATCCTTGTAAGTGCCGTGTATATCCCCTCCAGGGGCCCCCTGTCGGGTATGAGGTCTGGAATAGCAGGGATGTCCAGGGCCTTGAATCTTTCTGGGGTATTGGTAGAAAGGATAATCTCTTCGAAGAGGGGCCTGAGCCTTTGGAGTTGAAATTCCACTGCTGTGAGGTTGCCTATCTTCAAGAAGGCCTTGTCCCGGCCCATCCTGAGGCTTTTTCCGCCAGCCATTATCACTGCGCTGATGTTTACCAACTCAGTCTATTCCCCCCTTGGTCCTCAGCTTTTCAATAAGCCTGGCGTTCTCCAGGACAACGGCCAGTTGTGGGGCTATCTGGGACAATATAT